>CALWIS010000118.1 GCA_944380795.1 uncultured Clostridia bacterium
ATAAAGGCGAGAAAAACCGTGCTGTGCCGCTGGTAGGAAGCACATGGTTGGGCCCTGCAAAATAGTCGCCCAACGGTTCGGGAGAATAGTTGCCCAAAAACACCGAACCGGCATTGTCCATCCGGCCCACATACTCCATGGGATTTTCGCAGCAGACCTCCAGATGCTCGGGTGCAAGGTCGTTGGCAAACTCCACGGCCTCGTCCATGGTCTCACAAACGATAATCGCGCCGAAATTCGTGAGGGCTTCTTCGATAATCTCTTTCCGGGACAGGGTGGCCATTTGCTTTTCCAGTTCCTTGACCGTTTCTGCCGCCAGTTTTTGGCTGGTGGTGATGAGGATGGAGGACGCCATGCGGTCGTGCTCCGCCTGAGACATGAGGTCTGCCGCCAGATAAGCGGGTTTTGCCGTCTCGTCTGCCACAATCAGAATCTCGCTGGGGCCGGCAATCATATCGATATCCACCGTGCCGTATAGCTGCTTTTTCGCTGTGGCCACAAAAATATTGCCCGGGCCTACGATCTTGTCCACCTTGGGAACGGTCTCGGTGCCGAAGGCCAGCGCCGCCACCGCCTGTGCGCCTCCCATAAGGAATACCCGGTCAACACCGGCTACCAGCGCAGCTGCCATAATGTCCGGGTTAGGCTTGCCGTTTTTGGCGGGAGGCGTCACCATGATGATCTCCCCTACCTCGGCAATTTTGGCGGGGATTGCATTCATCAGTACGGAGGAGGGATAAGCTGCTGTGCCGCCGGGAACATAAATGCCCACCCGGTGCAGGCCGCGCACCCGCTGGCCCATCATCACGCCGTTTTCTTTGGTGGTGAGCCAGCTCTGTTGCTTTTGCCGCTGGTGGAAATCCCGGATATTGGCGGCGGCTTTTTCCAGCGCGGAAAGGAACTGGGGGTCGCACTGGGCGGCCAGCTCCTTTAGCTCTTCTTTGGAAATCCCGGTCTTTTCCGGGGCTGCACCGTCAAACTTTTCGGTATAGGCCCGCACTGCGGCATCGCCGTTTTTCCGCACCGTCTCGATGATCTCGGCCACAATACCGTCTACCTTGCGGTCGTTTTCCCCAATGCGTTCTTTCAGTTTTTCAATAAATCCACGGCAGACTTCCGCGCTGCCGGTTACGGTCTGAATCATATTGATACCCCTTTTCCTTAACGGTTTATTTCTTGCAGCCTGTTATTGCTACAAGATTCATATAACGCCCATTATCCATCTGCATCATATCCCGATCTCCTATTGCATACGGATTATCCGTTGCAAGCCAATCTTTCCAAGCCTGATGGAAACACTCCATTTCCCATATACAGAATTGCGAAAAATAAGGCTCCAGCTTTGGTCTCCACCAATCCATGGAGTGCCACATTTGCAGCGCTTCTTCCTCCCAGAAAGGTTTCATTTCATCTGGAATATTCCCAAGAACTTCAAATTTCATTCCCGGAAAGGCCAACGCCGCCAAGCAGTCCTTTTTTAATAGCGGCAACAGCTGCTCTTTTGCAAATGTATCATTATTTCCAAAATAGTGGTAGGAATCCACGCTGACAACAGCATCAAAATATTCCTGTGCAAAAGGAAGTTCCCCTGCATCTGCATGAATGGGGATAATTTGATCTTCAAGCCCCAGACTGCGGAAGCGCTGGAAATTCTCGCTTGCCGAAATCCAAAGGTCAGTGGCAAAGACCTGTACCCCATAGGTTTTCGCCAGATAGAGGTTAAGCCTCGCCCACAGCCCAGATCCAGCACACGCATTCCGGGCACCAGATTTTGTCCTTTTAAAAGTTCCTGCACAATGGTCATCGAATTGGGCCCCATCATATTTTCAGACAAAAATTCTGGGGAAACGCAGCAGTTAGCCACTGTCTATCATTCCTTTCTGATGGCTTGTTCCATCTGGGCAGAAAGAGCTTCAATCTCCTGCTTACGCAGCTTCATGCTGGCGGTATTGACGATAAGGCGAGCGGAAATGTCCGCTACTGTTTCTTTTACTTCCAGCCCATTTTCCTTTAGAGTAGAACCTGTCTCCACAATGTCCACGATGGCATCGGAAAGCCCCAGCAAAGGAGCCAATTCCACAGAGCCCTCAATTTTGATGACACGAACGTCCATGGCCTTGCTTTCAAAAAAGGTACGGGTTACATTGGGGTATTTGGAGGCCACGGTCTTTTCGGAAAATCCCTCGTAAAAATCCTTGCCCTTGGGCCCTGCCAGCGCAAAGCGGCATTTGCCAAAGCCCAAGTCCAGCACTTCATAGAACCGGCTGCCGTTTTCCATGATGGTATCCTTGCCCACCACGCCCAAGTCGCACACGCCGTGCTCTACATAGGTAATCACATCAGCGGCCTTGGCCAGCACTACTTCGATGCTGCCGTCACCAATAGGCAAAATCAGCTGACGGCCTTTATTGTGAACGGCGGTGCAGTCCATGCCCAGCTTTTCAAACAAAGCCACGGTATCCTTTTCCAAACGGCCCTTGGTCAGTGCAATGCGAAGCGGTTTCACTGGCACTCGCCCCCTTTCACGATTTCCTTTTGTCCTACCACGTCTACCCGGGCAATACCTTTTTTCGCAGCCAGCGCTTTGGCCTCTTCCAGCGTATCACACAGGGCGTTTTCGCAAATCAATCCTTCTTCTGCCGTCAGGCGCTGGGCGTACTGAATACCCGCCAGCTCCATGCCTTCTTCGGCAAAGATGAGCACATCAGGCTTCTGTACTGCTGGACCTTTTCCCCGCTTGATCATGGCCTGCGCCACAGCATCTACGATAACGGAAAAGCCCACGGCGGGCATGGGGGAATCAAAACGGGCCAGCAGGTTATCGTACCGGCCGCCCAGCAGCACCGCGTCGCCCCACTCCTCCACATAGGCGCTGAACACCACGCCGGTATAGTAGTCGTTGCGCTGTACCAGTCCCAAATCCACCATCATGCGGCTGCCAAGTCCCAGCCCGGACAGAGATTCATACAGCTCCTGCAAATAGCGGAGAGTTTCCACCGCCTCGGGGCTGCTGCACAGGGAGAACGCTTCCTCGAACACCTCTTTGCCACCAAAAAGCCGGGGCAGTTTAGCCATGGCTCGCACCGCTGGGCTGTCGGGCAGTTTTTCCAGAATGGTATTTAAAGCAGCGTAGTTTTTAGATTCAATAGTACTGCGGATTTCCTCCCGTTCTTCCTCGCTGATGGGCAGTTCGGAAGCTAACGCCCGGAAAAATCCCGCATGGCCGATTTCCATCCGGAAACCGGGCAGGCAGCTTTCCATAGCCTGCGCCGCTATAGAAATGGCCTCCACATCGGCGCGTTTTCCGCCAACGCCCAGCAATTCCACGCCGGATTCCACTGTTTCGTTACTGCGGCCGGTGAGGCCGGGGTTGCTGCGGTAGATGGGCTGGTTATAGTAAAAACGCATGGGGCGCTCCATATTTTGCAGCCGGGTAGCGGCCAGCCGGGCAATAGGCGTGGTGGTATCCGGACGAAGCACCATGAGCCGGCCCTTTTGGTCGCTCATTTTCATCATGATCTCCTGAGGAATCCCGGAATGGGAAGGCTCAAACACATCGTAAAATTCAATACCGGGGGTGATGGCCTCCTGATAGCCGTGGGAAACAAACACCTGCTGCAAACGGTTTTCCGCCAAACGGCGGGCGGCACATTCTTCAAAGAGAAGATCCCGAGTGCCTTCGGGCGTGATTTTGTTATAGAATTTCATAGAAACACCCTTCCTCAATAGGGAAATATCCACAGTTTCGGGCGCACACACAGGTGCGCCCCTACAGAAATAACGCTCTTTTACTTTAGCGCGCTAATATGATACCATGACGATATCTTTCTGTCAATCCCTATTTTCCGTTAAAACAGGCTCATTTGGCTGCTGTCCGGCAATCCGGCAAGGGCACCGGCCTCCCGCAGGGTCTCAATGACCGATTTACTCACCTTGGAGCGGGCCTGCAAATCGTCAATGGAGATATAGGGACCGCCGGTGTCTTTTGCTTCTTCTAGGCTGATGGCAGCGGATTCGCCCACGCCCGACAGGGACGAGAAGGGCAAGCGGATTTTCCCATCCTCCACCAGATACTTTTTCGCCGCAGACTTATACAGGTCTACCGGCAGCACTTCAATGCCACGGGCCAGCATCTCGTTGACGATCTGATAGGTGGAATAGGCGGCTTCTTCCTTGGCGGAAGCCTCTTTGCCCTTCATGTTGATTTCGTTCATGCGCTGGCGTACCGCGGCGCGGCCTTTAGTAACCACTGCGCCCTCAAAGTCTTCGCCGCGCACCGAGAAATAGGCAGCGTAGTATTCCACCGGCTTATGCACCTTGTACCAGCCCAACCGCAGTGCCGCGATCATGTAGGCGGCTGCGTGGGCCTTGGGGAACATATATTTAATTTTCAGGCAGGATTCAATATACCAGTCCGGCACATTGTGCTCCTTCATGGCCTGCTTGTGCTCATCGGTGAGGAGCTTGGGGGCCTTACCCTTACGCACAATCTCCATGATCTTAAAGGCCATTTTGGGTTCCAGACCTTTGAGCATGAGGTAAGTCATAATGCTGTCACGGGTACCGATTACCTCGGAAATGGTACAGGTGCCGTTTTTAATGAGGTCTTGGGCGTTACCCAGCCACACGTCCGTACCGTGGGACAGGCCGGAAACCTGCAACAGGTCGGAGAAGGTTTTCGGCTTGGAATCCACCAGCATCTGGCGCACAAAGGGTGTGCCCAACTCCGGCAGAGAGAAGGTGCCGGTAAGGGAATCAATGTCCTCCGGTGTAACGCCCAAAGCTTCTGTGGAGTGGAACAGGGACATCACATCCGGGTCGCTCATGGAGACGTTCATCACGGGGATACCGGTGTACTCCTCCAGATAGTGGTAAATGGTGGGAACATCGTGTCCCAGCTCGTCCAGCTTACAGATGGTGTCGTGGATGGAATGGAAGTCGAAGTGGGTGGTGATATTGTCGGATTTCTGGTCGTTGGCGGGGTGCTGCACCGGACAGAACTCGTAGACATCGTGGCCTTTGGGCACAACCACCATGCCGCCGGGATGCTGGCCGGTGGTGCGCTTGATACCTGTACAGCCGATGGCCAGCCGCTGTTCTTCCGCGCGGCGCAGAGGAATGCCCCGCTCCTCGGCGTACTTCTTTACAAAGCCCAAAGCCGTTTTATCCGCCACGGTGGCGATGGTACCGGCTTTGAACACATTGTCCTTACCGAACAGGGTTTCCGTATAGCGGTGGGCGCTGGATTGATATTCGCCGGAGAAGTTCAGGTCAATATCAGGGGTCTTGTCTCCGTCAAACCCAAGGAAAGTCTCAAAGGGGATGGTGTGGCCGTCCCGATTGTAGTCGGTGCCGCATTTGGGGCACTTTTTCGGGGGAAGGTCAAAGCCGGAGCCGTAGCTGCCGTCGGTGATAAACTCGCTGTTCTTGCAGTTGGGGCAAATATAGTGGGGTTCCAGCGGGTTTACTTCCGAAATACCAGACATACTGGCCACAAAGGAGGAACCAACGGAACCACGGGAACCCACCAGATAGCCGTGGGCCTCGGAATCCGCTACCAGCTTTTGGGCGGTCATATACAGCACGGAGAAGCCGTGCTTATTAATGGAGCCCAACTCACGAGCCAAACGCTTTTCCACAATTTCCGGCAGGGGGTCGCCGTATTTTTCCTTGGCCCGCTCCCAGCAGATGGAGTTCAGCTGCTCTTCTGCACCATCAATGAAGGGCGGGAACACGCCCTCGGGAATGGGGCGCACAATGTCGATACTGTCGGCGATTTTGTTGGGGTTGGTTACGACCACCTCATAGGCCTTTTCCTCGCCCAGATAGCTAAACTCTTCCAGCATCTCGGCGGTGGTACGCAGATACAAGGGCGCTTGCTCGGCAGCATCGGTAAAGCCCTGGCCTGCCATGAGGATTTCCCGGTACCGGGCATCCTTCGGGTCCATAAAGTGGACGTCGCCGGTGGCGACAACAGGCTTATTTAGCTTTTCGCCCAGACGGATAATAGTGCGGTTAAACTCCTTTAAATCCTCCTCGCTGGAAGCCGTGCCGTTGCGGAGCATAAAGGCGTTATTCCCTAAAGGCTGGATTTCCAGATAATCATAAAAGGAAGCAATCTCGCACAGCTTTTCCCAAGGCTCGTGGCGCAGGATGGCGCGGAACAGCTCGCCCGCTTCGCAGGCACTGCCCAAAATCAGACCCTCCCGGTGCTCCACCAGCACGCTTTTGGGGATACGGGGGCGCTTATAGAAGTAGTCCAGATGGGCATAGGAAATCAGCTTGTAGAGGTTCCGCAGGCCCTCTTTATTCTTCACCAGAATAATCTGGTGATAGGTGGGCAGCTTTTTGGGGTCGCCGCCGGCAAGGGAGGTGTTGATGTCCGTCACATTTTTGGCGCCAGTATCCTCTTTCAGCCGAATCAAAAGCTGCTGGAAAATCTGGGCCAGCACCGTGGCATCGTCGCAGGCCCGGTGATGGTTAAAGGGAGGCAGCTTTAAGTAGTTGGCCACGGTGTCCAGTTTGCAGTTTTTTATATCCTTGAGCATGGAGCGGCACATGGGCACGGTGTCGATATAGGCAAAAGGGAACTCCGTGCCGCAGCGGCTGGCGGCAGCCCGCATAAAAGAGGTATCGAACTC
Organism: uncultured Clostridia bacterium; assembly: GCA_944380795.1. Classification (GTDB taxonomy): domain Bacteria; phylum Bacillota; class Clostridia; order Oscillospirales; family Acutalibacteraceae; genus Heritagella_A. The sequence goes on from CALWIS010000118.1 coordinate 6,642, forward strand.
CGCGTTGTGGGCCACCAGCACCGGGGCATTCTCTCCGCAGAAGGTGTAAAAAGCTTCCAGCGCTTCTTTTTCGCTGGGAGCGTCCTTGACCATCTCGTCGTTGATGCCGGTGAGCTCGGTAATTCTGGCCGGGATGGGCCGCTCGGGATTCACGAAGGTATCAAAGCTTTCCAGAATCTCTCCGTTCTTCATCCGCACCGCGCCGATTTCCGTCATACGGTCTTTTCCGGCACTGAGGCCGGTAGTCTCAATATCAAAAACGATATACTCCCCGTCCAGTGCCATGTCGGTATTGCCCGAAACAGCGGGAACCATGTCGTTGACAAAGTAAGATTCCACGCCATAGATGACCTTCATCTCTCCCCCATCCTTGCGGATGGCTTCCACCGCGTTCATGGCGTCAGGGAAGGCCTGCGCCACGCCGTGGTCCGTGATGGCAATGGCCTTATGGCCCCATTTGAACGCCCGCTTGATAAGATCCCCGGCGGGGGTCATACCGTCCATGCTGGACATATTGGTATGCAGGTGCAGCTCCACCCGCTTTTCCTCTGCGTCGTCCACTACCTTCATCTGCTCCACAGTGGCCAGACACCGGGGACGCATGACGTCCTCATGGTCGTACTTATCGTACTCCACCTGCCCTCTTGCCAGCACAGACATTCCCTTTTTCAGGGTGTCCAGCATCTTGCACTGTTTGGCGTCCTGGATGATCTTTAGAGTAATAGAGCTGGTATAGTCGGTAATGCTGATGGAATAAATTTTCCGACTCTTATCCCGTGTTTCCTTGCTTTCGATGGCGAAAATCTCGCCCCAGATACAGGTGCTGCCGATGTCCGGCGTGACCTTCTCAATGGCGATGGGCTGGGCCTTGCCCATGCGTCCCAAAATATCCTGGGCGGTTTCCGGCAGGATGGAGGGATACAGCGTTTCCTCGGTGCGGACGCTGACAGTCTTGGGCTTTTTGGGTTTCTGGGATTTGGAAGGCCGCTCGTTCATCATAGCCTCGTATTGGCGGATGTCCTCCACGGTAGCTTCCCGGCGGCGGGTCTCCTCTTCCTTTTTAATGGCCTCAATATGGGCCGCGTCCTCCGGTTCTAGGGAGAGCTTTCCCTCAAACTTTACCTCCAGAGAAAGGCCAAACTCCTCCCGAATCAAGCTGGAAAGGGCTTTATCCAGCTTACGGGCCAACAGCAGCTCGTGGCCCCCGTGGGAAAGGGACACCAGAAAGGTGTGCTCCTGCACCCGGGCGGTAGCCCCCTGAAAACTGCCGTTGATGCTGGCATCCCGGCGCTTTAATTCGGCGGCAAGGCTGGGGAAATACTCTGCCGAAAAGCTCTCCTCCGGGAACCGGGGGTGGATGACCGCGCGCCCCACCTGCAAGGGGGATTTTTCCATCAGTTCTTCCGTGTGGAACAGCACCTCCCGTTCCACCGGCTGGGGGAACGCCACGGTAATCTCCAAAAAGCGGCGCTCCTTTTCCACCTGGATAGAGCGCACCTCTCCCTTTCGCACAGCCTCCGGCAAAGAGGCACAGTCAATCTGTCGTTCAAATAATGCTTCAAAGCTCTTCACAGGGCTGACCTTCCTTTACACAATCTATCCAAATCATCAGACACGCCGCCTCCGGCTGATACAGAAGCATCAATCCGGGGCGGCGCTCCGTTACAGCTTTTCGATTTCGTCCATCAACGCGTCTACCAACTTTTCCTCCGGCACCTTATAGAGGACTTCCCCCTTTTTAAAAAGGAGGCCCTCCCCTTTGCCGCCGGCAATGCCGATATCCGCTTCCCGGGCTTCTCCGGGGCCGTTCACTGCGCAGCCCATTACCGCCACGGTAATGTCCTTCTGGCAGTTTTCCAGCCGCTTTTCCACCTGAGCAGCAATGCCGATAAGGTCGATGCGGGTCCGCCCGCAGGTGGGGCAGGAAACCAATTTGGGGCCGTGACGCATTCCCAGTGCACTGAGGATGTCTTTGGCAGCGCGGATTTCCTCCTCCGGGTCGGCGGTGAGGGATACCCGGATGGTATCACCAATGCCTCGCTGGAGCAGGCTGCCGATGCCGATGGAGGATTTAATCAGGCCCATCCGGGCGGTGCCCGCTTCGGTCACGCCCAGATGCAGCGGATAGTGACAGGCCTCCGCCGCCAGCTCATAGGCACGGATCATGGTATCCACATTGGAAGATTTAATGGAAATCACAATATCATCGAAGTCAAACTTTTCGAGAAGTGACGCATGGTACAACGCGCTCTCGCACAAAGCCTCCGGCGTGGGACTGCCATATTTAGCCAAGATCTCCTTTTCCAAGGAACCGGAATTCACCCCGATTCGGATGGGGATTTTCCGGCGGCGGCACTCGTCGGCCACAGCCTTGACATGGTCGTCACTGCCGATATTGCCGGGGTTGATACGGATTTTATCAATATCCGCAGCCGCCGATTCCAAGGCCAGCTTATAGTCGAAGTGGATGTCCGCCACCAGCGGGATGGAGACAGCTTCCTTGATGGCGGGAATCAAAGCCACTGCTTCCCGGTTGGGGATGGCAGCCCGGATGATTTGGCATCCGGCCTTTTCCAGCCGAACCGCCTGGGCCACACTGCCGGCAATATCGGTAGAAGGCACATTGAGCATGGACTGGATGGTGACCGGGGCAGTACCACCGATGGCCACCTTTCCAGCCATGACCTGCTTTGTCAAACGTCTCTCCATTTTCATTCCCTCCCTGTCGTTTATCAGGCGCTAACCGCCCAATCCCTGCCCGTTAAATAGCCGGACAATATCGTTAAAGGCCACCAGCACCATAATTCCCAATAAAAGTACGAAGCCTGCTGCATGGACCCAGCCCTCGTATTTGGGGTTAATGGGTTTGCGGCGGATTCCCTCAATAATCAGGAACACCAGCCGTCCGCCGTCCAGAGCCGGCAGAGGCAAGAGGTTAAAAATACCCAGGCTGACGGTGATGACCACCATCATCAGCAAAATGTTGTTGAGTGCGGCCCAGAAGCTTACTTCCAGCCCCACAGCCGCCGCTTGGGTAATGGCCTGGGCCATGCCCACAGGGCCTGCTACTTCGTTAAGGCCAAAACGCCCGGTAACTAGCCCTACCAAACTGATCCACGCCATTTTTACCATGGACCATGTATCGGTAAAGGTCTTTTGAATCACACTGCCAAAGCTGCGCTGGATAGGCTGTACGTAGAACTCCATGGACAGAATCTCCTGACCGTCCTGCTCTACAGTATGAAACTTTACATCATCAAAGGTGACACGTTCCCCGTTGCGGTCTACCACAATATCTACAGATTCCGGGTTAGCAAGGCCCAAAGCGAAGCTGAGGTCACGGTCTCCATTAATGGAGTACCCGTCAACGGATACGAATCGGTCGCCTACTTCCAACCCAGCGGCCTCCAAAGCGGAATTCTCGGTGAATTGGGAGATGGTAGTGCTGGCATAGGTGGGCTGCTGCACCACGATAATTGCCATCAGGAGCAGTCCCAACACCAGATTCATAATAGCGCCGGCTGCCACCACCAAAATGCGCTTCCACACCGGTTTATTGCCAAAGGCGCGCTCATCGTCGCTCTCCTCGTCCTCTCCCTCCATGGCGCAAAAGCCGCCAATAGGAAACAACCGCAGGGCATATTTGGTTTCTCCGCGCTCAAAGTGGAAGATCGTAGGGCCCATGCCCAAAGCAAATTCGTTAACGCGGATACCGGAAAGTTTAGCCGTGACAAAATGCCCCAGTTCGTGGAGGAAAATAATCAATCCAAAGAGCCATACCGCAATGATACCCAGTAAAATATTGATGAGAATCGTGAACACCTCATTTCAGAAAAGAAAATTGCAGATTTTGACTTAACAGAAAAAGAATTCTGCGCGATTTGATGCGCGAGAAGAAAGCGAAAAACAATAGCTATGCTGAAGCGCGAAAGTAAAGTTTTCGCCCGCCTTTTACAAAAGGCGGTGGGTGTCCAGAGGGCGACGCCCTTTGGACGCTCTCCGCAGAGAGCGGAATTCTTTTTGCTTTCCAAAAACGCGGGAAAGGGGGAGGAATCAGTCCAGTGGACTGATTCCGAGGGGAAACCCACGTATGGGGTTTCCCCTATCGGCTTCTATTTACACAAACTGTGTTGTTTAAATTCTGATTTTCCCTCCCGGAAAATCAGAGGAAAGCGGCATCAGGAACAAAGCAGGATAACTTTTTTTCTTCCAAAAAGTTTTTCTCTTTGAAATCTCCCACTGGGAGATTTCAAATTCACTTTTCAAAAATGTGCCGCCGGCATAGGGATTCCGCCCTCTGCGGAGGGCGTCCAGGGGCTCCGCGCCCCTGGACCTGCGCCAAAGGGACTTAGTCCCTTTGGAAACCGTATATTCACGGGGGAGCTCGTGGGAATTTTTCAGTTTCCTCCCCGCGTACAGGGTTTACACAGTAAATTAGCATTTGCTGCGGACATATTCCCTCGCGGCTGCATCTGCGTCCAGAATGGCCGCAAGAGAATCGCAGTCCGCATCCGCCTGTCGCTCCATGGCCTCTGTTACCACATCGCCAATCCCTAAGAAGGAAAGCTTTCCGCCGAGAAACTGCTTGACCGCTTCTTCATTGGCACCGTTTGCCGCCGCAGGAGCCAACCCGCCGCGGCGCAGCGCCTTTTTGCAGGCCGCCAAACAGCGGAAGGTCTCTTCATCCGGTAACGCAAAATGGAGGGCGCCGTATTCCGTCAGCGAAAGGCGTTTTACCGGCGACGGTGCGCGCCCCGGCCATGTGAGGGCATATTGGATAGGCACCCGCATATCCGGCACCCCTAACTGGGCAATCACCGAATAATCGCAGTATTCTATGAGGGAATGCACCACGCTTTCCCGATGCACCACCACATCGATCTTATCTGCAGGCATATGAAACAACCAGGCGGCTTCGATGATTTCCAGCCCTTTGTTCATCATGGTAGCGGAATCTATGGTCACTTTTGCGCCCATGTCCCAGTTGGGATGGTTTAGAGCCTGTTCCGGGGTCACCTGTTCCAGCTCTTCCCGGCTTTTACCAAAGAAAGGCCCGCCCGACGCGGTTAAAATCAACCTTTCCAAAGCCCGCCCCTCCGGGTCGTTCTCCTTGGGGGGCCTTCCCTGTAAACACTGAAAAATGGCGGAATGCTCGCTGTCTACCGGCAGGATCTTCACTCCCTGCTTTTTGACGGCTTCCATGACCAAAGCGCCGCCGGCAACCAAAGTTTCCTTATTGGCCAAGGCCACATCCTTTCCTGCCTGGATAGCTTCCAATGTGGGGCGAAGGCCGATCATGCCTACCACAGAGTTGAGCACCACATCTGCGCCAGCCAAAGAAGCGGCCTCACACAGCCCCTCCATGCCCGCACCAATGCGTACCGGACAGTCCGCCACAGCGATTTTTAGAGCCTTGGCTGCTTCTTCCTCAAAACACACGGCAAATTCCGGCGAAAACTCTCGGATCTGTTCTTCCAGCCGGGTAATATTGGAATGAGCCGCCAAGGATACGATCTTCAGCTCCTCTGGAAGTCCCCGCGCCACATCCAGCGCCTGCGTGCCGATGGAACCAGTAGAGCCCAGAATGGAGATTTTTTTCATTACGTCACCTACTTGCTGTAAAGCCCTTCTATCCTCCTGCCGGACTTTAGGGGCTTTCTACTCTTAACTATATACGAAA
>CALWIS010000119.1 GCA_944380795.1 uncultured Clostridia bacterium
GGGAGAACTGCTCATCATCGACGTGGACACCTGCCGGTTCGAGGACCGCAAGGAGGACTTCAGTCAGGTCTGCGACCAGATAGACGCAAGGCTCTTCGGACTGTTCAGATAAGGAAGCAAAGGATGCGAAAATAAAAAAGCAAGTTTTAGCACTTTGAGAATTAGAGTGATAAAATTAACAATCAGTTCACATAATATCGCGTTTTTCATAACAAACTGGGAATACAATAAAAGCGTTCCCAAAAGGAACCAAAGCACACAGATGCTTACCAAAATGAAAGAAGACGATACGTTTGGGATATGTATTTTAGTACAGTGTCTTGAGTTGGATTTGCGTTTTATGTAAACTTTGATTGGAGGAATTGAGTATGTTTGATATGATGCCTTATGCTTTTAACCACAGCCAGAACCTTTTGGATTCTTTTGCCGATTTTGAAAAGAACTTTTTTGGGGAGATGAACCGCTCCTTTAATGGTTTCCATACCGATATCCGGGATACCGGCGACGCGTATGTGCTGGAAGCCGAGCTGCCGGGCTTCAACAAAGAGGATATCAACGTGGAGGCCCGCGACGGTGTGCTGACTATCTCCGCAAAGCACGAAGAAAAGCAGGAGGAAAAGGACGAGAAGTCCGGCCAGTATATCCGTAGGGAGCGCCGCTATGGTTCGTTCCAGCGCAGCTTCTCCCTGAACGGTGTAGACCCGCAGAAGATTCAGGGCCAGTATCAGGACGGCGTTTTGCAGCTGACCCTGCCCAAGGAACAGCCTGCTGTTCCCGAGACTCATCGGATTGAGATCCATTGATGCCGCTTTCATAAAAGAAGCCGCCCCGTGTTCCGGTTTTGTGCCGGACCCGGGGCGGCTTCTTTTGCAGGCACAGGCAGAAGTACCCACAGCCGGAGAAAAAACCTGCTCATTTCGGGGAAAACGCCGGAATGTGCAAACGGGTTTGTTTGCAGGAGAAAAACATGGTATAATCAGAGGACAAAAGAAACGAAAGCCCGGATTTGCCGGGATAAGGATAGAAAGGATGACTCTCTATGATTACCGTATCGGATCTGGGTCTGAGCTTTAACGGCCAGAACCTGTTTTCCCATGTAAACCTGCTGTTCCAGCCCGGCAACTGCTATGGCGTTATCGGCGCCAACGGAGCGGGAAAATCCACCTTTTTGAAGATTTTGTCCGGCGAATTGGAGCCCACCAAAGGCGAGGTGGTTATCGACGCCCAAAGCCGGATGTCAGTTTTGAAGCAGGATCACTTTGCGTATGAGGAGTTTACGGTTTTTGAGACCATTTTGCAGGGCAATCCCCGGCTGTACGAGGTGCTCAAGGAAAAGGATGCCCTCTATGCCAAAGAGGATTTCTCCGAGGAGGACGGCAACCGCGCTGCCGAACTGGAAGCCGAATTCGCCGAGCTCAACGGCTGGGAAGCGGAGACTGAGGCTGGGAAGCTCTTGCAGGGTCTGGGTCTTGACAACATGATACTGTATAACCTGATGAGCACCCTCACCCAGAGCGAAAAGGTGAAGGTGCTGCTGGCTCGGGCCCTTTTTGGTCAGCCAGACATTATCCTGCTGGACGAGCCTACCAACGGTTTGGACATCCACTCCATCACCTGGCTGGAAGGCTTCCTCATGGATTACGAGGGCATTATCATCGTGGTATCCCACGACCGCTACTTCCTTAATAACGTGTGTACTCACATCGTGGATATTGACTATACCAAGATCAAGATGTATGTGGGTAACTACGATTTCTGGTATGAGTCCAGCCAGCTCATCCAGCGCATGATGCGCGACCAGAACCGCAAGGCCGAGGAGAAAATCAAGGAATTGCAGGCCTTTATCCAGCGGTTCTCCGCCAATAAATCCAAATCTCGGCAGGCTACTTCCCGTAAAAAGCTGCTGGATAAGATCAGCGTGGAGGAAATGCCCGCATCTTCCCGCCGGTATCCCTATGTGGGCTTTACCATGGACCGGGAGCCGGGCAAAGAGATTCTCACCGTGGAAGGCCTCACCAAAACCGTGGACGGCGTAAAGGTGCTGGACAATGTCTCTTTCCGGGTGAATAAGGGCGACAAGATCGCCTTTGTGGCGGACAACGAGTTCGCCGTGCCCACCCTGTTTAAAATCCTGATGGAGGAAATGGAGCCGGATGCCGGTAACTTTAAGTGGGGCGTTTCCACCAGCCAGTCCTATTTCCCTCAGGATAACTCCGAGTACTTTAACGGCCATGAGGAATCCATCATCAAGTGGCTGGAGCAGTATTCCAAGGATACCACCGAAACCTATCTCCGGGGCTTTTTGGGTAAGATGCTTTTCTCCGGCGAAGATGTATACAAGCCGGTAAACGTGCTGTCCGGCGGCGAGAAGGTGCGGTGTATGCTCTCCCGTATGATGATGTTCGGCAGTAATGTGCTGCTACTGGATCAGCCCACCAACCATCTGGATCTGGAATCCATCACCGCAGTGAACAACGGCCTTATCGAGTTCAAGGGTATTGTGCTCTTTGCCACCCATGACCATGAGTTTGCCCAGACGGTTGCCAACCGGATTATCGAGATTCAGCCCGAAGGCGGCGTGTTTGACCGGATGACCACCTTTGACGAGTATCTGGAAATGCGGGGTAAGGCATAAGATCACGCCAATGGAGGCAAAGGATGCTGTGTGAAGAATTGATGGCGCGCCTGCGCCCCATTACCAAGGAGGAACAGCTCATCCTTCAGGGAAAGGATATTGACCGGAAGCGATATACCACCAGCCGGGATTTTACCATCGACAGCCGGCGGATGGTGGAAAAAGGGCGGCTCATGGAGATTCGCACCCATACCCGGTTTGTCCATTTTCCTAGGCATCGGCACAATTATATTGAAGCGATTTACATGTGCAGCGGCAGTACCACCCATATTCTGGGAGCCGCTTCTCCCGGGCAGAAGGTGGTGCTGGAGGAAGGGGATCTGCTGTTCCTCAACCAGCACTCTGTCCATGAGATCCTCCCTGCGGGGGAGGGGGACGTGGCGGTAAACTTTATGATGCTGCCGGAATTTTTTGACGAAGCCTTTTCCATGATCGAGAAAGACAGCGTCATCGGCCGGTTCTTGGTGAGTACGCTGTGTCAGGACGAGAACGAAGGGCAATATCTACATTTTAAACTGGCTGGGGTCACGCCGGTGCAAAACTTGATCGAGAACATGATCTGGTCCCAGCTTTTTCAGCAGGATAACCGTCGGAAAATCAACCAGTATACCATGGGGGTACTGCTTTTACAGCTGATGGAGTTTTCCCACCGGCTGGAAGGGGATACCCCCGATGAGTATGAGAACAAGCTGGTGCTCACCGCCCTGCGGTATATTGAGACCCATTACCGGGAGGGCTCCCTTTCGGAGCTGTGCGCGGCTGTGAATCTGCCGGATTATACCGTGAGCCGGCTGTTAAAAGGCAGTACCGGCCAGACCTTTAAGGAGCTTTTGCAGCAAAAACGGCTGCAAAAGGCGGTGTCCCTTCTTTCTCAGACCCAGCTTTCTGTGTCCGATATTATCGCCGCGGTGGGGTACGATAACACCAGCTATTTCTACCGGCTTTTTAAAAAAGAAATGGGTATGAGCCCTAAAGAGTATCGGGAAAACCTTCCCGAATTCTGCAAATAAGGACGTAGTCTTTCCCGGACTGCGTCCTGTTTTTTTCTCCCTCTATCCTCTATGATAATACCAAAGGGATTTCTTGGGGCGTTGCCCCAAACCCCACTTAAGGACCTTCTTGAAAGAAGGTCTCTTAAGAATCCCCAAGAACTTTTATACTATTTTCTCACGCCCCCCATATGGGGGGGCGTGAGAAAATAACGTAAAGTTTTTTGAAGGTTCTCAGGGAA
>CALWIS010000120.1 GCA_944380795.1 uncultured Clostridia bacterium
GACAAATTGCAGACCAATAAAAAGGGCATAATCAGCGCGGCCGTGATTTCCCACAGTTGAGTCAGTGGGCCACTCAGCTATGGCAAGATTCCGACCTTTGGTTGGGCGAGTTCCGTTCGAATATCGAAGGTTCTCCGTGTCTGCTTCCCACCCCACCTGGCGAAGCTGCTGGTCAATGATATACCTTGTTTCAGCCTCTGTCTTTTGCCGTTGACTTGCCGCTTTTGCTGCTTGCTGACGGCGAGTATCTTTTGCAACCGAACGTGAACTAGCTGCTTTTTCCTCCGCTTCCTGTACCAGGCTTTTCTCTTGAGCTTCGTCAGACAGCATATCCGATGCATCTATGCTCTGTATCTCGAGCGGCATTACAAAGGCTGCTGGCTGATAATCCCAGTTGCCATAGGTCTGCATAAACCATTCACATAAGCCATGCGCCATTTGAAGAAGCACTTTTCCTTCATCAACAGAGGCATAATTTTCATGTACTGCTTTATTTCTTGCCTTTCGCAACGCATGCAGAACATCGACAAGATCCCGTGTCAGCAGACCTTCCCGTGAAAGAACAGTAATTCGATTGACAGCAGTGTTCTCCTTAGGGACTGCGATTCGATCATAAGCAAACATCAAGTTTACAATCGTCTCACCAATCATTCCCAATTTCATCAGGCAAGAGTTTGAATCTGAATAAAGGTAAGCTTCTGCCTTTTTCCCGAACTGGGCCAACACGGGGAATTCTTTATCAAGAAAATCAAAATTACTTTTCATCTATGGCTCACCGCCTTTGCAGGTTCTGCAAATTCCACAGCATAATTTTTCTTCCAAAGCGGATGTAATCTGGTCAAACTTCGATTTTATTCTTCTGGCGGAACAGGAATGTACACCATTTTCAGGGGAATCATCTTTCGATACTTCACACTGAGCTGATCATAATATTTCAAGACTAGGTCCACAAGTTCTGTGCCATTGATTCCACGAATGATAGGGGTATTTTCCAGATATTTCTGTGCGTTTTTGGTATAGTTGGACAAGGTCACAAACAGACCATAATCGCCCTCGCGCATGGCACCTTTCAGGGATTGAATTGTGGTCTCCTTGATGTCCCCATCCTGACTTTTAACCTGCACAATAATCCGCGGTGGTAATTCATCTTTATAAGCTGTAATGTCTATCCCACTGTCTCCGCCATGTGGTGACAGAGTGGTCCGATACCCCATTGCCTGCAAAAGGTTGGCAACAAAGGGTTCCAGATCATATCCTTTAAGATTTTTGCTGAGCTCCTTCAAAATAAAGTCGCGGGTGGATTCAATGATTTCGTCCGCAGTCTGCGCCACGGTTTCGTCTGTATCCGGCTCCACAATATTTCCCTTGAAGTCCTTATCCAGTGCCTTCAGATACTCATCGGCATAGTTCTTTACCTGGAAAAAGCTTAATGCCGATCCAACCTCGTGCAGTGCTCCCTGTGAAAAGGCTGTGCGGGGCAGATGCTTGAGCCACTTTACCTTTCTACGATTGGGATACAGGGCTGCCGACCTATCATAAAAGTAGGCACTCTCAATGATTCCAATATTGATTTTGCGGTCAATCTTGGATGGGAATACCACATAGTCGCCCTCCTGTACTTCATGGACAAAACGGTACAGCATTCCAGCACTTGTGGCGATGGAGCCTTTTTTAGCATCTGGATAGGTCGCAATATACTTCTCTTTATAGTCATCACGCGATACTCCGATAACCGACAGATCCCCCATTTCTTCCCAGCCAATTGCCATGAGATTCTGATTCAGAAACAGAGGATCATCCATCGTATGGATTCCCCAAACCGTAACACTTGCCGCTGCCATTTCATCTACACTCCAATTCAATTCTGAGCCTTGTTTTTTCCTGCCTACAAGCTGCTTATCTCACTTCTTCTCATTCTCTGGCACAAACTCCAGAACATCATCCACTCCACAGTTCAGGACACGGCAAATCCGTTCAATGCTTTCTATGGAAACATACTCGTTCCGCTTCAGCCGGGTGATAATATTGGCACTAAAACCGGCTTTTTCTTTTAACTGTGCGTTGCTCATTTTCTTATCGATCATCAGATGAAACAACCGATCATAACAAATCGCCATTTTAGTACCTCCAAGGCAGTTAATGCTTTGGTTTATTTTATCACTTTTTCGTGAAAATCTCAACTTCGTTTCCAATCATAGAGCTATATCAATGTTATGAAAAGAGCGCCTTTCTTTTTCCGCCTTTTTGCATATTCGACCAGCTTCCACGCATTGCTGGCAGGGTGACAAGCGTAAGCAATCAGATAGTCTACAGAGTCAACAACAAAGCGATTGGCCCTCACGATAGCGACCTTAGGTGGAACGCTTTCCATTCCAAGTGGATAAAATGTTCCGTCAAATCCGTCGGGTGTTGGAATGGGCCTCTCTGCCGGATGATATGGTACCAGTAAAGTAAGCCTTACCTCTAGATAGAAACTCTTTGCTTCTTTGACTGCTGACGCTGCAAGGCGGTCAAATCCGCCGTAGTGCCCGACGATAAATTCTGTGACGCCATATTTCATAATGTGCTGCTCCACAGCCGCATACAATGCCGGATAAATTTCTTCCGATGCATCCCGGTGCCCGATGAAGAAACAGCTTTTTCCTTCCAAAGCTTTCCCTCCCTTATAGTTGTTTTTATCGTTAAAATTATACGATATAAATGATTAAATCACAACGATTTATCAAAGTATAATTTACGAAGAGCACAAGTAAAGGAGTGATGCAGGTGAAGGATATTCTCGCGGTCATAACCGAATATCGGGCGGAACGGGGCTGGACAGAGTATCAGCTTGCAGAACGCTCCGGTTTACCGCAATCCACAATCTCTTCATGG
>CALWIS010000121.1 GCA_944380795.1 uncultured Clostridia bacterium
GGGATGGGCAGTTGGGAGATGCCGCTGTTCAAATCTGTGACGCGGTACGCTGCCGGGAGATCATGGAAGAGGTACATCGCCACTGGGAATTCGACCCCTTTATCGATGACCGCCCCATACCGGAATCTTGGTATCAATCTGTATAAATATAAGAAGAGAATGGCTCTAAAGCACTGTGGGACAAAAAACACAAACCGATAGGAATTATCGGTTTGTGTTTTTTGTCCTATATATACATTGAACTTTTGCAGCCTTCTTACGCCTGTAGAATCGATTGCATTTTTAAAATATTGGCACCTACATCCTCCGGTTTATGGGCATCCGAAGCAAAACGGATGTCAACATTTTTGTTTTTAAAAACATGCAGCAGGGTTTTATTCATCCCCAATTCCTCAAACCCATAATTTAACGCAAGGCCGCCGCTTTGTTCTGCATACATGTGATGTGAATTTAATTCATCGGCTAAGAAGCTATAGGTAGCGGTCAAATCATTTATGGGGTAATGATGAAAACACTTAATAGAATCCGGATGTGCAACCCCGGAAAACAAACCACTTTTTACCAGACGGAGCATCAGGTCATAATATTTGCTGTAAATTTGTTCAACATCTATATCTTTCCAAAATTCCGCTTTATGGTCAAATCCAAAACCCTCAACCCAATGTATGGAACCTACAGCAAAATCAAAATTAAAGGAATGAAGGATATCGCCGATTAGCTTTTCATATTCAGGAAAGTAACACACTTCCAATCCCCATTTGATTTTTACAGGAAACTCTATGTCTCTCATTTCGCTAATAAGCCTTTGGAAATCCTTTATGGAAAGGTTTCCTTTGCTTTTCTTTTGATACCAGTTTTTCTGATAATCGCTATATTCACAAATAGAGGCATACATGGGTGTGAACTCTGCAAAACGGTGAGAATGTTCTAAAAGATAAATTTCATCCATCCCAACATTTACAGCTTGCTTAACAAAAGTCTCTATCCATTCTTTTGTATAAGGTCCTCTTTCGATATGAATATGCACATCTGTCATACTAAAACCTTCTCTCGGATATTATTTGTTAAGAACTTTATCCATAGCCGCAAAGAAAAAGGCATGCAACGTCTTGCCACACTTCCTGTGCTTACAATTCCATTATAGCAAACAGGGGTACAACATACAATCGTTGTACCCCTGTTTGTTTTCTTATCATCTTACCACTCTATGCTGCGAATCCCTTTTTATCTCGGAGATCATTGAAATGCTTTTTTCTGCCGGGCAAGGATCCGCTCTCTCCGCTGCTGGGTCTCCTCCTCATTGATGGAGATCTCTCCTTCGTCGGAAATTTCCAGCACTGTCCCTTCGGCGGCCTGTTCCGGCAATTCTTTTCTATCGATACCGAAGAGCTTTTCGTTTCCCTTTTCTTCGCAGATGGCAAAATTCCCTTCAAAACGGTTGATAATCAGCTTTCTCATGAATCGTCTCTCCTCTATTTTATGTTTTCTGAGGAAACCAAAATTTCCCCGTTCTCTATGGTAAGGGTAATATCCCCCTGTGTATCCGTGCGAAAAATGTTCGCTCCTGCTTTTTCCAGCCGTTCCAACACCCGCTCGTCCGGCGGACGGTTTTTCCCGGCGGAGATCACCGCGTATTCCGGCAAAGCTTGTGCTAGGAATTCCTCTCCACTAGAGGTGTTGCTGCCGTGATGCCCTACTTTCAGCACATCGCAGGCAAGCTCCTTTGACAAAAGAGTTTCTTCCTGCTTCTCCTCTGCATCCCCCATCATCAAAATGGAGCGCCCGTCATAGGTGATTTTCAGCACCAGCGAATTATTATTGGTGTCGGCAGCCGAAACAGCAGGGCTTAGCACCTGAATGGTCACTTCGCCAAAGGTGGCACAGTCCCCGGCGGAAACGGTTTGTATGGGAGTCTGTGACTCTTTCAAAGCTTCCCTAACCAAGCGGTATTCTTCTGTCTCTGGGATCAGCTCCTTGGGAAGCTCCGGCTCCCAGTATTCCTCCACCGACAAGTGGGAAAGAACCTGAGAAAATCCCCCCAAATGATCCTTATCGGGATGGGTATTGACCACTAGATCCAGATGGTCAATTCCCATATGCAAAAGGCGGCGGTAGAGCTCCGGGCCGCAATCATAGGTGCCGCCATCAACGAGAATGGCGCACTCTGGGGAATAGAGGATCGCGGCATCCGCACTGCCTACATCCAGAAAGGTGATGCTGAATGTCTGGGACACAGAAGGCCCAAGGCCCACCAAAGCATACAGCTGCTTCCACCCGCGCTGTATCGGCGGAAGCAGCCCGGAAAAAAGACAGATGACCGCAGCAATAACGGCAAGAAGCTTTATCCTCTTCCTCGCCGGTTTCCCTGCTTCTTTTGGCGATGGTTCTGCCATGTTCCGCCCTCCCTGGAAGTGCCTTTTCCATTCCCGGTTTTCTTTCCCCGGGGGCTTTTTCCATGCGCCTGCTGCTTCTGATTCCGGCTATCACCCGTCGGCTTTTCCCCGGCAAGAGGCCGCACCAAGCATTCCGGCCCAAAGCCAATGAGATCAGAACGGCCTGCTTCCCGGAGAGCGCGCACCACCACGGCGTGGTTTTTCGGCTCGTAATATTGGAGCAGCGCCCGCTGCATCCCCTTTTCCCGGTCGGTGCGGGGGACATAGATTTCCTCTAAGGTGTAGGGGTCCAAGCCGGTATAGAACATACAGGTGGAAATGGTGCCCGGCGTGGGGTAGAAATCCTGCACCTGCTCGGGGCGCAGACGCTCCTTTTTCAGGAACAGGGAAAGTTCGATAGCATCCCGCAGGGTGCTCCCAGGATGGGAGGACATGAGGTAGGGGACGATATACTGCTCCTTCCCCATGGATTTGGTGAGTTCATAAAAACGCTTACGGAAGGCGTAATATGGCTCGATATGAGGCTTGCCCATACAATCCAGCACCGCCGCCGAGCAATGCTCCGGCGCCACCCGGAGCTGGCCGCTGACGTGGTACTGCACCAGCTCCCGGAAAAAGCTCTCGTCCGGGTCTTGCAGCATATAATCGTAGCGGATGCCGGAACGGATAAACACCTTTTTTACACCGGGGATGGCCCGCAGCTTTCGGAGCATATGGAGGTACTCCGTGTGGTCGGCCTGCAATGCCGGGCAGGGCTTGGGAGCCAGACACTTTTTCCCCTTGCACAAGCCGGCTTCCAGCTGCTTTTGACAGGAGGGCAGTCGGAAATTGGCGGTAGGCCCTCCCACGTCGTGGATGTAGCCTTTAAAATCCGGACGATGGGTGAGTTTTTCCGCTTCCCGCAGTACAGAAGTCTCGCTGCGGGTAGTGACCGCCCTTCCCTGATGGAAAGCGATGGAGCAGAAATTGCACGCGCCAAAGCATCCCCGGTTATGGGTGATGGAGAAGGCCACCTCCTCAATGGCAGGCACTCCGCCTTCAGATTCATAAATGGGGTGATAGGTGCCCTCATAGGGCAACTCGTATACATGACCCAGTTCTTCTTGGGTCAGAGGCATTGCCGGTGGATTCTGCACCAGTAATAGCTTACCGTGGCGCTGGAGCACCTTTTTCCCCCGCACGGCGTCCTGCTCATCCTGCTGCTTACGGCAGGAAATGGCGTATTCCCGCTTGGAATCACACACCTGCTCATAGCTGGGACAATCCACCGCCGGGCCGGGCTGATACTCGCTGGTGGGAATCAGATAACACGTTCCCCGAATATCTCGCAGGGATTGGATGGGTTCCCCCTGATTCAGCCGATTGGCGATCTCCACCGTTTGTCGCTCTCCCATACCAAACACCAAAAGGTCTGCCCCGGAAGAAAGGAGCACTGAGGGATGGATGCAGTCATCCCAGTAGTCGTAATGGGCAAATCGCCGCAAAGAGGCCTCCAACCCGCCGATAATCACCGGACTGTCGGGATACAGCCGCTTTAAGATTTGGGAATATACGGTAACTGCCCGGTCGGGGCGCTTTCCCGGCTTTTTTCCCGGGGAATAGGCGTCGTCACTTCTCCGGCGGCGGGCAGTGGTATAGTGGGCCACCATGGAATCGATGTTCCCGGAATTCACCATAAAACCCAGGCGGGGCTTGCCAAAACGGAGGAAATCCTCGTCTGTCTGCCACCGGGGCTGGGCCAAAATCGCCACCCGGTATCCGGCATCTTCTAACACCCGGGAAATAATAGCGGTGCCAAAGGTGTTGTGGTCCACATAGGCGTCCCCCGTCACCAGCACAAAGTCTGCCTGCTCCCATCCTCGGGCTTTCATATCCTCCATGGAAATCGGTAAAAAGGCCATATTGGTATCCTTTCTAAAATCGTAAAGTTTAATCCGGCTGCTGCGCGGAACGCTCCAGCCACTGCTGGTAGCTCATGAGCACCTGCCGGGGCTTGGAGCCTTCATGGGGGCCAACCACTCCCAGCTGCTCCAATTCGTCAATAAGTCGACCGGCACGGGCATAGCCCAGACGCAGCCGTCTTTGCAGCAGAGAGGTAGATGCCTGTCCGGCCTCTACCACACACTTAATGGCTTCGTTAATCATGGGGTCCTGCAGCGGGTCTTCCTCATTGCCGGAGGACTTCTCCCGCTCCTGGACGGCGTTCTTCTCAATCTCTTCCATGATCTTGCTGTCGTACTCGGTTTCCTCGCGCGTATGCTTGACAAAATTCACAATGGATTCGATCTCGCTGTCGCTGACAAAGCA
The DNA here is from genome assembly GCA_944380795.1 of uncultured Clostridia bacterium. Taxonomy (GTDB): domain Bacteria; phylum Bacillota; class Clostridia; order Oscillospirales; family Acutalibacteraceae; genus Heritagella_A. Next base: position 4,701 of record CALWIS010000121.1, read on the forward strand.
ACCCTGAATACGCACCGGCTTCTGGCAACCCACTGGGGCAAACAGCATATCACCCTGGCCCAACAGCTTTTCGGCGCCGCTGGCATCCAAAATGGTGCGGGAATCCACAGGGGAAGAAACGGTGAATGCAATACGGCTGGGGATATTGGCTTTAATCAGGCCTGTCACCACATCTACCGAGGGACGTTGAGTGGCCACCACCAAATGCATTCCGGCGGCACGGGCCATCTGAGCCAAACGGCAGATGGAGTCCTCCACCTCATTGGGAGCCGCCATCATCAGGTCAGCCAACTCGTCAATAATAATCACGATCTGGGGCATCCGCAGCATGGGCTGTCCATCGTCATCCTGATAATTCTTGGACTCCGCCAGCTTGTTATATCCAGAAAGGTCTCGGACATTGCAGTCGGCAAAAGTTTTATATCGGTTGAGCATTTCTGTCACGGCCCATCCCAAAGCGCCTGCCGCCTTGCGGGGGTCGGTGACCACCGGCACCAGCAGATGCGGTATGCCGTTATAGATGCCCAATTCCACCACCTTGGGGTCGATCATCAAAAAGCGCACTTCATCGGGGGTAGATTTATACAGCAAACTGATAATCAGCGAGTTAATACACACCGATTTACCGGAACCGGTGGTGCCGGCAATGAGGATATGGGGCATTTTTGCCAAATCGGCACAGGTAACCTGACCGGCAATATCCCGTCCCAGGGCAACCGTCAACCGGCTTTTTGCGGTAATAAAGGAATTGGATTCAATGAGTTCCCGCATCCGTACCACGCTTTTATGTTTATTGGGAACCTCGATTCCCACTGCCGCTTTGCCGGGGATAGGCGCTTCAATTCGCACCCCGGAAGCAGCCAAGTTCATGGCAATATCATCGGAAAGGTTGGTGATCTTGCTGATCTTTACCCCCGCCGCCGGCTGAAGCTCATACCGGGTGACCGCAGGGCCGCGGCAGATGTCCAGAATCTTGGTCTGCACCCCAAAATTTTTCAGGGTCTGCACCAAAAGCTGGCCGTTATGCTGCTGTTCCTCCAGCTCCAATGCGGCGTTGGTTTGGCGGCTGGCCTCCAACATAGAGGCAGGAGGGAACACATAGCCGTCATGGGAAACTTGCGGGGAGTCGCTGCCCGGAAAAGCAGAGGGGCGCTGGGACACATTGGCGGCAGGAGAAGCCGGCTGGGCCTGGGGCTGGGCCGAATGCAAATCCTCTTTTTCCTGCTCGGCCTTTGCCACCACCTTTTCTTCGGTGTGAAAAGCATCCCGGGCCGCTTGTACGGCCGCCTCCGCAGAAGCAGGCAATGGCGCTTCTTCTGCCACTGCCGGTTTTTCCACGATCTCGGGAATTTCTTCCTCCACTTTTTGGGCGGGTTCCTGTTCTGCCACAGGTTCCGGCTGCTTTCCACCCATGCCAAACACCTCGAAAAGCCGCTCCCGCTTTTCGTTTTTGCCAGAAGCTTTTTTCCCTTCCCCTTTTGCTCCCACAGGCTGCGGAATGGGAGACTGCACCGGATGAGCGGGAAGCTCATCATCGTCCACGGCAATATCAAT
>CALWIS010000122.1 GCA_944380795.1 uncultured Clostridia bacterium
GAACCAGCGGTCGCACCATTGGCCTACTGTGTAGCTGTTTTCGTTCTGCATATCGTCGCCTCCTTTTGGCAAACGAACAATATCACAGAAAGAGGGAAATAGCTACTAAATAGCGGAAATAAATTAAAAGAGGACCGGACGCATCCGATCCCCTTAAGTATGCTCCGTAGAGACATACCGCAATTCACACTTATACTATACTACAAATTATGCGAAAATGCAAGAATTATTTGCTTTTAATAAATTTTCTCAGCGCAACAATCTTGGTATTGTTATCTGTACGAATAATCTGGTTGTACACATTAATAGGAATTGCTTTTCGAAGTTTTTCTGTACATTCCACGAAAGAGGAGATCAGACGCTTCATATCAGTTTTGGATACTTGAATCAATGAAAGCTGGTATACAACAAGTACCAAATAGTCAGTGACAGTCTCAAATGTTAGGCCGGAAACACCCGTGGCATTTGATATAGCATTACTCACTTGCTTATCAATGTTTCCTGTACGGAATCGGGTATCAAAGATAACATCATTATGAGCAATAGCGTTGCGGAGATCTTTAGTTGCATATATGAGACGCTGGGGCATTAAACCATTGGTGTCATCCGACTTTCTGATTCCAATTTTCGCAGAAACAGCCTGTCTACAAGTATAATTCAAGCAGGAAACAAAGTATCCAAATTCACCCAAGCTCAGCAGTTCAAAGATTGCCCAAATCGGCAGATTCACATCCTTGTTGAGATAGTGCTCTGCAATTTTATTTCCATTGCCAAAAGCATCCGTTTGAACCTTATAGATGCGGTTGCGCAAATCCAATCGACGCTTCAATTCTCGCTTATATCTATCTTCTGCCCGTTTGCGCTCTTCAATGTTTTTGAATTTCTTACCGGATGTGGAGAACATTTTATAGTTATCCAAAAGTTGGCTATATACATCAACGAAGCTATCGGAGTTAACCGTTCCAACAACAGTTTCGAGAACATAGTTTTTCAAGGCGGTTTCGATTTGCATAACGAACGGATAGAACAAAGCCTTCAGCTGTGCATCAAACTCATATACAGCGGTCAGTTCATCGAAACTTTTATACGGGATGATGTTGGTTGCTTTATTGATATAACGGTATCCTTTATACCCGTGATAGTAACCGATATTCATCAGCTTACGCTTTTGAATAGAGCCATTAATCGCAATTCCTTTTTGGTCGCGTAAATACTGCATCAACGAATCTGTTGTTTTGGGCTGTTTCCCAGACACACATCATCCCTCCCTTCAAGTAAAGATATAATACTATATCCACTTGAAATAGTCAATTTTTACATTTTGAAGGTATTATAAGTTTCTCAAATTCATCGCCAGATAATTGGAGTGTTGACTGTGTGCCGTATTTCTTTGTTTATGCGGCGCATTTCCTGCGCCTCTGTTCTGAGGTGATTGGCCTGTCATTGCCCCCTCAAACCGGGCGGAACATCTTTTAATATACAGAATCCAATCCCACACCTATCCCAAAAGGAGAAAGTTTTGCTTGAAACACGCAGGGCAAAAGAGTGTCAAAGATAAACTGCCGGAGCAGAGGAAAGGGCCAAAGAGGGCGGTAGAGTGCCGGCTGAAGGTTCAGACACACGTTTGGGAGCAGGATGCCGCAGGTTCGAATCCTGTCACTCGGACCAGTCGAGGGCCTCGACGCGCAGGTCGCGTTTAGGGCTCTCTTCTTTTTACGGCTTTGTCCTCATTTTTAGGATGGGTATTTATTTATCAACTCTTCTTAAAACCCTTCTGAGAACCAAGAATTCCAGAAGGGTTTTGTTTTATCGGAATTTAAAAGACTTTATAAGGGCTTACGCAACCGCTTTGCCTATAACAACATGATCTTACAAGCAGGATTGTTAATTATTTGCTCACGAACTTCTGGAGGTGCTTACTAATGAAAAAAATCTTACCTTTACTTTTTTCTGTTTTATTATTACTCACAGGTTGCAGTGGAGACACGGCAAACGCTTCCTATCAGCAGATCAGCCAGGAGGAAGCTAAGGAAATGATGGATACACAGGACATCGTTGTCTTAGATGTGCGGGAACAGGACGAATATGATAGCGGTCACATTCCTGGAGCAGTTTTGCTGCCGGTAGGAACTATTAATGAGGATACCGCTGCTGCGGTTATTCCCGAAAAAGGGTCCACAGTCCTAGTTTACTGCCGCAGCGGAAACCGCAGTAAGACGGCATCTTCTATACTAGCTGAGTTGGGTTATACCCATGTTTATGAATTTGGGGGTATCAACACTTGGCCTTATGAGACGGAGACATAAAACTTATATTTGTATTCTTAATGAGGAGATCTCGCTATGATTCGTGAAATTTGTAAAGAGGAAGCCTTTTTGGCCCAAAAGGCAGAGCCCGCCACGCCGGATGACCTGCAAATTGCCGCAGACCTGCTGGAGACGCTGGAGCACCACAAGGAGGGCTGTGTGGGCATGGCAGCCAACATGATTGGTGTGAATAAGCGCATTATCGCTTTTGACAACCAGGGCGACTATATGGTCATGTTTAACCCGGAGATCGTCAAGAAGTCGGTGCCCTATCAGACGGAGGAGGGCTGTCTCTCCCTTACCGGCACCCGCCCGGCCAAACGGTGGAAGTCCATCAAGGTTCGCTGGCAAAATGAGAACTTTCAGGTACGAATAAAAACCTTTACAGATTGGACAGCCCAGATCATCCAGCATGAGATCGACCACTGCGAGGGTATTATTATCTGAAAAATAGGGGGAAGCGCGGTGTACACCTTTATGGCAGACAGTAAAACCGTATCGATTTTTCCAAGTGATGAACCAGGGGCTCCGGTGGTTTATCTTCATACGGTCTCCGATGAGGGGCAGAAGATTTGGCAAGCCGCGCAGGATGCCGGTTATCCGGCGTTTACTTTGGTGGCCATCCATAATCTGGACTGGGATCACGACATGGCGCCCTGGGACAGCCCGCCTATTTTTAAAAGCGCCCAGCCCTGCACCGGGGGAGCCGATGACTATCTGCGGCTTTTGACAGAAACTATTATCCCAGCAGTGGAAAAGCAGCTGCCAGAGGAGCCCCGGTGGCGAGGAATCGCCGGATACTCCCTGGCCGGATTGTTTGCCGTGTATGCCATCTATCAGACAGATGTGTTTTCTAGGGTAGGCAGTATATCCGGTTCCCTTTGGTTTCCGGGAATCAAGGAGTATGTAGTTTCCCATACCATAAAACGCCGCCCGGACTGTATGTATTTTTCCCTGGGAGACAAGGAGAGCAAGACCCGCAGCCCGGTTTTGCAAACAGTGCAGCAGAATACCCAGGAGATACAGGCATTTTATCAGGCCCAGGGTATCGACACTATTTTCCAGCTAAACCCCGGCAACCACTACAACCATGCGGTGGAGCGCACCGCTGCGGGAATTGGGTGGCTTGTAAGCTGGTAGGAAAGAGGCCGTTTTAGGCGGATTTTATGGATAACACAACAAAAAGAGGACATTTCCCTTCATGGGAAAATGTCCTCTTTCTTTATATCTATTTCTTAGGATCTATTTCTTAGGCAAATGTGACCGTTCCATTGGAAATGGAGGAAACTATGGCCAGGGATTCCACCCGGATGCCCTGTTCCCGAAGCAGCTTTCCACCCTCCTGGAAGCCTTTTTCAATGACGATGCCGCACCCCGCCAGCTTGGCACCTGAATCCTTGACGATTTGCAAAAGTCCCTGGAGCGCCTGCCCCTTGGCGAGAAAATCATCCAACACCAGCACGTAGTCCTCCGGTCCTAGGAATTTTTTAGAAACCTGGATGTCATATACCCGACCTTTGGTAAAGGATTTGACTTTTGCCGTGTACAACTCCCCGTCCAGATTGCGGGACTGGGTCTTTTTGGCGAACACCACCGGCACATTCCCAAAGTGCTGGGCGGCAATAGCGGCAATCCCAATGCCGGAAGCTTCAATGGTCAAAATCTTGGTCACAGGCTCCCCGACAAAGCGGCGGCGGAATTCCTTTCCAATCTCATTGAGCAGGCCAATATCCATCTGATGGTTCAAAAAGCTGTCTACCTTGAGCACATCATCTTCGGTTGCATGGCCGTCCTGTAAAATACGCTGTTTTAAAAGTTCCATAGTGTTCCCGTTCCCGTCTTCCGTTTTTTGCCCACAGAGCAGCCTCTGCGGTTAATGAAGCTATTATAGCACGGATTCCCCGGCTTGTCACAAAAAATCGAAAATTCGGGAAAATTTACAGGAACCGGCCGTCTATCCCTCTGCCGGCGTTAAATGGAGCAAATGGGAGATGCCGGGGATGCTCTCTCCCTGTTGGCTGGAGGTGGGGGACATCAGGGCACCGGTAGCGGCAAAGAGTACGTTTTTCATCTTCCCTTGGGCCAGCAGGGGCAGGATATGGCCGCACAGCACCGATGCAGAGCAGCCGCAGCCGGAACCGCCGGCGTGGACATCCTGCTTTTCCCGGTCAAAGAGGAGGAGGCCGCAGTCCTGGTGTACCGGCTGAAGATTTACCCCTTCCTTTTCCATAAGCTGGCATAAAAGGGTGCTGCCCACCTGCCCCAAATCGCCGGTATAAACCGCGTCATAGTCTTGGGGAGAGGTGCCGGTATCGTGAAAAAAGGCCAGCAGGGTCTCTGCCGCCGCCGGAGCCATGGCGGCTCCCATATTGGCGGCGTCGGTGACCCCTAGGTCGGCAATTTTGCCAAAGGTCACTTTTTTTACCTGCACCGGCCCCTGGTTCTCCACAATGACGCATCCCGAAGCGGTAGCCGTCCATTGGGCGGTGGGGGCGCGCTGACCGCCATATTCCAGAGGAAATCGGAACTGCCGTTCCGCCGAGCAGAAATGGGAGGAGGTGACTGCCGCCGCCCGTCGGGCCGCCCCGCTATCCACCAGCACCGAGGAAAGGCCCAGGGTCAACGCCATGGTAGAGCAGGCCCCATACTGCCCTAAAAGAGGGATTCCAAAGGAGCGCAGCCCAAAGGTGGAGGAGATGCACTGGTTCAAAAGGTCTCCGGCCAGGACAAAATCCAATCCCTCCGGCTTCATTGCCAGCTTGCCCAGGGCGGTTTCCAGCGCCATTTTTTGCAGGGTGGCTTCTGCTTTTTCCCAGCTGTCTTGCCCCAAAGAATCGTCCTCACAGGTAAGGTCAAAGCAGCTGCCCAGAGGGCCCTCCGACTCCTTTTTTCCCACTACCGAGGCCCAGGCAGACAGATGGGCATTTTGTAAGGAAAGGGTATATCTTCCAATTCGTTCCATACTGCCGCCCCCTTACATCCCCATCAGGCGTGCGACCCACAAAATCAGGCCATACACCACCGAGGCGGAAATGCCGAACACCAGCACCGGCCCGGCAATGGTAAAGGTCTTTACGCCCAGTCCGGTGATGATCCCTTCGCTTTTAAACTCCATGGCAGGGGACACCACCGCGTTGGCAAAACCGGTAATGGGCACCAGTGTACCTGCACCGGCAAACCGGGCGATGGTATCAAACCACCCAAGGGCTGTGAAAAAAGCCGAAAGAAAAATGAGGGAGATGGATACCGCGCCTCGGGCCATGGGGAGACTCAAGCCCCATTGCTGATAGAGATTGCATAAAAATTGCCCCAGCATACAGATTCCCCCGCCCACCACAAAGGCAAACGTACAGTTTTTCCCCGTAGGGGAGGAAGGGGAGGCTTTTTGGGTCAGTTTGGCATATTCTTTTTCGCTGATTGATTTCATGGCTGCCTCCTGCATAGGTTTTTAGCTACAGTATGCCATTTTCAGGAGGATTTATGCGCTATGTATGGTTGATTTAAAATCGAAAAGGGTTACCGGCACAGGAACGCCGCCCATTCCCCGGGAAATTCCCACCAATGGGCGTGCCAGTAGAGAAGCCTTTCTACATATCTTTCGGCCCGATGTTCCACAGGTTGGCGGCAATTTTCCAATCCCGCTCTGCGCACAATAGCGGTGAGCTCATACAGGGGGAGCCCCAGAGCATGGCCTGGGGTGTGCACTACGCTGCACCCTTGCCCCACTGCGTGACACAGGGCAATATCCTCTGGGGAAGTGAGTTCTCGAGCCAAGGCGTGGCAGGCGAGAATGGCCTGTTTGGCTTCGGGCATTTTAATCTGTCCAGAGGCCCACAGCCGGGCTGCTGCTATTGTCTGCAAAGGCCGCTCCTCCTGAGGGTATTTGCCGTGCAAATTTTCTGCGTCCTCCTGAGCCAGCTCCAATGCCCATAATACCAACGCTCGGCGATCTTCTTTAGCGACCAAAAAAGAAAGCTCTTGCAAAAGGGGACTTTCTTTCGAAAACAAAATCTGATTTTTTCGCCGGAGCTTTTGCTGCGGCTCTTCCAGCCAATGGTTTGGTGAGTTTTTCACGGGATTCCCTCCTTTTGAGTATTTCCAGATTCACAGCACCCATGTGCGGTGGCGGCAGGAAAGCAGGAACTGCTTTTTACAGTATGAGGGATATTTCTATTATTTACAAGGGGACTTTCCCGTGGATTTTTCAAAAAGGTGTGTTATACTGGGTGTAGAGGAACAGGCGCTTTTATGCCTGTCAGCTTGTCGAAAAAGGTTTGTATCACTGTGAGTTTGCATAAAACAAGCAACCTTATAAGGGGAAACCCCAGACGTGGGTTTCCCCTCGAAAACAGCCCACTGGGCTGTTTTCTCACCCCTTTCTG
>CALWIS010000123.1 GCA_944380795.1 uncultured Clostridia bacterium
GGTCAGCGGCTTGAGCAGCGGGATAGAATATGATACCTATGTAGAAGGGGGCGGACGGATGCATCTGTTGTATCGTCCGTCCAGTTCTGCCGGTACCATTACGCTGGAAAAAGGGATCTCCGTGGTAAACCAAAGGATATTGCAGTTCCTTCAACCCGGAACCAATGTGGCGGGATTGACTATAGAGCTGTTAAAGGATGGAAAAAAGGTAGAAAGTTATTTTATTGAATCCGGGATGCTGGTATCCTGGCAGCTGGGGCCTTTGGACGCTATGACTTCGGCTGTGGCTTTAAAAACCTTTACCATTGCCCATACCGGGATTCGCGTAAACGGAAGGATGGACTAAATGCTAAAGTGGATGGTTCCAAAACCCAATCGGCCTCGCCGGCTCAGTGGTTTTGCCCAGCGGATCGCTGCCCGGCATTCCCAAGAGGCACAGCAGGTTTTTTCGGATGATTCCCTGACCTATCTCCTTCCTTCCCGGGGGGAGCAGCAGGACCTGGAAAGTCTGCTTGCCTGTTTGGAATTGCTGGCACGCTTGCTGGCCCAGCCGAAACAGGCCCCTGCGTTTTTGGTTCTGAATCTGATGCACCAGGCCCGCTGGCTGCTTTCCGCACAGACGGCGCTATCCTCGGAGCAGCACCAAACCCTCTGTGCATGCTATAATCAACTGGTGGCGCAGCAGCAGAATTCGGAAACTTCGTTTTCGGAGGCTCGGGTATTGGAATCCCTTTCGCAAATGAAGCAGCAGCTTGTTTATCCGGTTGAGGCTTCCCCTGCCAAGATGGAGAAGAAAATCCACCAGGCGCCCCAAGGCGTTCCGGGGACGGTGCTCCAAAGCCTGAATGTCCATTTATATGGGCTGCTTCGCAAATATCCCAAATTGCTGAAAAAGGAGCAGCGTTCCCTGTATCTTTTTTTGGCAGGGAATACAGGAAGGCTGGAACGGCTGGCCCAGACCCGATTTTCCTGGAAGGCTGTGTTCTCTCAGCTTAGTGAAGGGGACGCCGCCCAGATTTTTGGGCAGCTTTTGCAGCAAAACTTTTTCCAGGTGCAGGGGGAAGAGGAGGCAAAGGCTTCTTCGCTTTCTCCCAAAGATAGGATACTGCAATGGGTGAGTGGGGCCAGCTTGCACCAGCTGCATCGCTTGGAGCAGTGGGTCAACATCCAGAACCGCCGGAGCGGGGAGACCTCTTTTTCTTTTGTGCAGGAGCAGGAACAGTTCTTTAAAACGGCCAGCTCTTTGCAAATTGAGGAATATTTGAACCAGCTTTCAGAAGCTGGCAAACTTTCGCCGGCAATTAAGGAAACCTTTTCCCAGCAGATACAACAGTTCCGGCAAACCGACCAGCGGTTGGAGCAGTTGGAGCAACAGTCTTTGCATCTTTGGGAAGAGATTCAGCAGCTATTTACTAACCGCTTTTTCACAGAGAGTCAAACGACCCGTCAGGAGTGGCTGACCCAATCCCTCACTTGGGGCGATTTTGCAGCGGACTTTCTGGGGTATTCGCTATCGGTTTATTTGCAGCAGGCTTCACAAGAAAATCTGTTGGAACTGGCGCATCGGCTGGAAACGGCAAGCCCAATAGCCGCCCAGTGGCTTACTCTGTCGGCGCAAAAGGATTCTGCCGCTTTACAAGCCTTTGTGACCCAACAGAGCCAGCAATGGAACCAGACCTTTCTCCGTTGGGGAGAGGAACCCGAACTTTGGGTATGGCAGGAGCAAAAGTTCCCCCAAGTGGATATTTCAGTTTGGGAGCAGCCAGAAAGCCCGGATCTCTTAAATTTGCAGCGAGAGGTCGTTCAGTTCCTGCTGCAAAAGGAGACAAAGGAGACGGCGTGGGCCGACGCAAAGACGCTGAACGATTGGCTGGAACAGGGAATCCTATTGGAGGGAATGCAGTCCCATACTTTGGGGGATGCCCTGCGTACCGTGATTTGGAGGCAGCACCGTTTGGGGGAGGAGACCATTGTTCCGGTCCTTCGGCAGTTTTCGTTTGCCACCTCCATATCCCGGAAGCAGCTGCTGCAGCAGTTGGAGCTGGCGGATGTTTCTTTACTGCAAACCGTCAGTTCTTATCTAATCTCTCAGGCGCAGGAGGCTCCTGAAACGTATACAGCGGAAGAAATCCAGCTAATAGAGACGTTGGAGCAGGTGTTGTGCACGGCTCCCGGCTCCCGTTCCGTAAGCGAGCACCAATCCTGGCAAAAACAGGAGATGATTTTCTCTTTAAAGCAGCTTTTGGAGCGTTCAGAGACTCTTTCGGCTCTGGCGTTACCGCTTTTCAGCCAAAAGCAAAGGAGAATTTTAGAATGGCTCCCCCGGTATCTGGGGCAGATCGTGCCTCAGGACCTTCCCCGGATGCAGGCGCTGCTGCAAGCGGTGCCGTATTTACAGGGGCAGCAGGAGCTGCTGCGGCAAAGCGAGACGATTTTTGAGGAATACGGGGTGGAAATTGGCGCGTATCTGCATACCACTTCTACCACCGCTAAGCTAATCCGTCCCACCTGGGACGTGGTCCTTCCCCAAGGAAACGAGAGCTTTTTCCGGGTGATGCTGGCAAATTCCCTCTTGCCCGCTTCTGGGGAGCAAACAGGATTGTTGGTTTCCTCTTTTTTGGAGGAATTGGTGGAGAAAACCCACTTGCAGGAATCCATCGATTGGGAAACGGTGGTGGAACAGCATTCCGATCTTGTTTTTCTCCAGCAGTATGTACAGCAGAGCGGCCAAGGGGAGGAATACCAACCGCTGCTTTCCCGGCTGGTTTCTGTTATGGAACAGCTAAAGCAGGAATGGACCTACATCCAAACTTCGGTTTCTGCAGCAGAGCAAATCCGTGTGTTGCAGCAGTCGGAGGTTTTTAAGCGCTTTTCCAGGGAGATACAGGAACTTTACCAACAATCTGTTTCTCGGATTTTTTCACAGGCAATACAGCAGGAATGGCGGCAAATGCAGGCGGCGTTGCCACTTTCGGAGCAGGCTTCCGCCTTGGAACATTCCACTGTTTGGGAGTCTTTGCGGCGGTACGCCGAAGAAAGCCACCAGCAGGAATTGTATGAGCGTATGGCGAGCCGTGTGCGCCGTGAGGTTGAGGAAAAACAGGAGGAGCTTTTATCCTATACTTTGACAGAGGACAAAGGCCTGCGAACCCTGGTGGAGCAATATGAGCAGACCCATAAGACGGTTCTGCTATCTCAGTTGGAGCAGGAATGGCGCCAGATTCAAGTGACACTGCCACTTTCGGAGCAGGCTTCTGCCTTGGAGCACTCGGCTGTTTTGGAGCACGTGCGCCAAGATATGGAAGAAAGCCATCAGCAGGAACTGTATGAGCGTATTGTAACCCATATGCGCCGCCAAATGGAGGAAAAGCAGAAGGAGATTTCCTCCTATTCTCTGGCAGAAGATCAGGGCGTGCAAGCCCTGCTGGAAGAGTATGAGCAGGTTCAAAAGAACGCGGTTTTGACCCGACTAGAGCAGGAATGGCGTCATATCCGCCGTACTCTCCCCCTGCAAGAGCAGGTTTCTGCATGGGAACGTTCCACTACTTTAGAGCATCTGCACAAGGAGATGGCGGAAATCCAGCAGCAGGAAACCTATCAGCGAATTTTGACCCATGTACGCCGTCGGGTGGAGGAGGAACAGAAAACCCTTTTCTCCTCTCCCTTGACAGAAGATAAAAATCTGTTTACCCTGGTGGGACAGTATGTACAAACCCATCCAAACACGGTTTTGCCCCAACTGGAGCAGCAGTGGCGGCGCAGGCAGGCCGAGATTCTCATGCCGGAAACGATTTCCGCTTTGGAGCGTTCTGTTATTTTGGAGCATTTGCAAAAGAGCGGGGAATCCCCCAGCCAGCAGGAAATTCCGCAAAACCGGCCCACACAAGCAGCTTTCCCGCTTTTGCAGCGGCTTCTGCGGGAGCAGGACCAGGAAGTTCGGCAGCAGATGCTGTTTTTCTCCTCATCCCAGAGTGGAAAAGAAAATGCTGTGCTGCTGCACCGGGCTTTTCTGCCAGGAGCTGGAGAGACAGCAACCGGAATGCCTGCCTTTTGGAATGCTTCTTCTTCTATGCTTCCCCTTCCTCCGGGAAGGGCTGGAGAAGGTTTCATTTCCGCCGCGCCGGTGGTTCGGCGCAATGTTCGCACGGTTTCCCCCGACCAGATGCAGCTTCGGTTCCATTTGGCAGGGTATCAGCAGACCAGCGAAACCTATTTTATCGACAACGAAGGAATGCAAATCGTTTTAACAAGCGGGAAGCCTTCCGGTATGAGCGATTCCTCATTCCAATACAATTATTCCAATCATGCCGCACCATCAGAAGAAACAACGCGGCAGCAGGAAGAGCGCCTTTCTAAATTCCAACAGCAGCTTTTTGCCTATGAACAGCAGATGGAGAATCTGCAAAAGGAACAGTCAAAGCTGGCAAAAGAAGCCCTGCGAAAAGCCGACCAGGTGCTGATGGAACAGCGCTTTTATAATCGCATTGAAGAAGATATTCGTCTGGCGGCCAAGCGCCATGGTTTTGGATAACCCATAAATAGAGAAAGGGGGAAGATCCCGTGTTTCAAAAAGCAGTAATTAAGGTAACTGGGGGCAGCAGCATCAAGGTCATGTTTAACCCCACCGAATACAATCTGGACACCGGCGCCAATTACAGCAACCTGAATGTACCCGGATTGGATGGTCCCATCACCCAATTTATTTCCGGTAAACAGGATACCCTGACGGTGCAGCTGATGTTTAATACCTATCTTCCTCCTAGGTATAATCCAGATTCCGGGCAGTTAGAGGCACGATCAGAGGCTGAGATGGAGGATGTGAGCTCCTACACCAAAAAGATTTACGAGCTCACCCGGATCAAAGGCTTCCTGCACCATCCCCCCACCTGTACCTTTCAGTGGGGAAGCCTGAGCTTTGACGGGGTGGTGACGGATGTCAAACAGAAGTTCACCATGTTTTTGGATAGCGGCAAGCCGGTTCGAGCCTTGGTGGACGTGACCTTTCAGTCGGTGCTGGACACGCTTTTTTCCAAAAAATCATCCCCCTGGGAATCCCCAGATCGTACAAAGTACAAGGTATTGGATGAAAGCTCCAGTCTTTGGCAGTTAGCGTATGAGGAATACGGCGATGCAGATCAATGGAAAACCATTGCCCGGTTTAATGGCATCCGCAATCCCTTGGACATCCGCCCGGGAATGACCGTGGTGCTGCCCCCGATCCGCTGATATAAAGGAGAACGAGCATGGGATTTTTGAGCTTCATCACTCTTCCCTGGGAAGTGATTTCAGAAAAATACGGCGGATTTCAAACACCGGTCATGCGTGTCACGGTCAACGACAACCTGTTGAGCCTGATACTTTCTTTGTTGGGGATTTCGGGTTCTTCCGGCATCCGCACAGATGGGGTCAGTATTACACTGAACAAGGATTCCGCCAGCAGCGCTACATTCCGGATGTTGGACTGCTACAGCACCGAAGCCCGCAAATTTACCAGTTCGGTTTCGGTTGGCTCCAAGATTTGTATCCAGTTAGGGTATGGCTCTTTGCTTTCTACGGTGTTTGTAGGGTATGTGGACAGCTTGAGTTATGAGTTTGACGAACATCCCTCCATTAAAGTTACGGCATTCGATGGGATCAAGCTGATGATGGACGGTGGGAAGCAGGAACGGCATTGGGAAAACGATGGATTTTATTTACAGACCATTACAGAGATCCTCGCCAAGTATACGGATATCTGCACCACCCTGCCCACCAATATGCTGCCTACCCTCAAGATGCACGGACATTTGGTGCAAAAAACCAATGATTATGATTTTATCAAAAACACCCTATGCAAATTTTGCGGCCGGGATTTTGTATTGTCGGGAGGGAATGGGTATCTGTATGATGCCTTTTCCTTTGGTCCTAAAGTCACCACTCTCAGTTGGGGAAAAGGGCTGATGTCTTTTTCGGTCTCCCCCTCTTACAAGAAGGTCAAGGTCTGCGTCACAGGGGATCGCCTTCAGGATATCCGGGCAGAAAGTGTGGTAAAAACCGGGAGTAAATATAAAACCTCCATGGATAAAGAGCAGACTATTGTAAAAGAAAACGTCCCTTTGCTGAGCACTTCCGATTGTAAAGAATACGCCACCCTTTTGGCATTGGAAGAGGTGCGAAAAGCGCAGCAGGCCAGCGGGGTCTGCGTGGGCTTGCCGGAATTGCAGCCCGGGCGATGTATTGGGATTTCCGGGCTGGACTCCCAATGGAATAATAAAAAGTATTTGCTGACTTCTGTGACTCATAATTTTACTCCCAGCGGCTATACGACCTCCTTTCAGGTACAAGGCTGGGAATAATCGGGAGGGATTACGGTATGGCGATTGGTGAAAGCATCTACGCTTCCGAAGGCCAGGGCTCCGGAAAATCGGAGAGCCTTACTTTGGGAGTAGTCAAGGACAACTGGAATCCCTTAAATCCAGGCATGGTAAAGGTTTTGATCTCTACTCCCAGCGATGGAGAAATCGAAAGCGATTGGATGCCGGTAATGACCCCCTATGGAGGAAACGGCTCCGGATGTATGATGCTCCCAGAGGTGGGGACTACGGTTGTCATCGGATATATCGATGACAACTCGGTCTCTCCGGTGGTCTTGGGATGCACCTGGCTGAAAAAGGGAAAGAAAGAAAATAAACTCCCCGACTCTTCTGCCAATGATAAAAACAATATTAAGGTGCTCTCTTTTTCCAATGGCACATTGATGCGCATAACAGAGGATGAGCAGGGAGATTTGGTGGAGATCATTACCGCTAAAAAGCAGCAGATCACACTGGATGATAAAAATGAAAAGATGCAGATTGTCTCCAAAACTGGAGAAAGCAGCGTAGAGTTAAATGGCAAGACCGGCAGTCTGACATTGGAAGCCAAACAGGAGATCACCCTCAAGGTTGGCGGCAAAGAAGCTGTGAAGATCGATCAAAACGGCATCAACGTGGATGTGAGTCAGGCCACCCTGAAGAGCCAGAACCTAAAATGCAACGCCAGCCAGACCAAGATTGAGGGGAGCACGGTGGAGATCAAAGCGCAGGGTTCCTTAAAGGTGGAGTCGGGAGGTATTGCGCAGGTGAAAGGCTCCATGTTAAAATTGAACTGATAGGAGGCAATCCGATGGCTGGGCAAAAAGATTTTTTAGGGCGAGGATGGAAATTTCCCATACAGCTGGACGCGGTTTCCGGACGAGTGGCGGAAAGTGCTTATGAGCAAAGCATTTCGGATTCGCTGAAAATCATCCTGCAAACCCAGCCGGGGGAGCGGGTGATGCGGCCGGATTTTGGATGCCGGCTGAAGGATTTTGCCTTTCAGGAAATGAACTACACGGTGCTTTCCCAGATGGAAAAGGAAGTCAGTCGGGCGATCACCCTTTGGGAGCCCCGTATTATCGAGGTGGAGGTCCACTGTAAACCCGACAGCAAAGGCCAGGGGATGGTGCTCATTGAGATTTCTTATGTGGTTCGCAGCACGAATAACCCCTACAATCTGGTATTCCCCTTCTACTTAAACGAAACGATGTGACCATAATACCTAATAGACTGTATCAAAAAGGAGACTCATATGGAGATTCCAAAGCTGGATGGACGCAGCAAAGAAGATATTATCCAGGAAATTCAAAACCTGGCCAAATCCTATCTCCCGGAATGGCAGTTTGCCAGCCGAAACCTGGATATGGGAAGCGTTGCTGCGCTCATTTTTGCCAATATGATGCAGGAAGTTGTGGAGCGGTATAACCGGACTGCGGAAAAAAATATGGTAGAGTTTTTCCGCCACTTGGGAGCCTCGCCCCTGCGTACAGAGCCGGCAAAGGCCTTTGTTCAGTGCTCGGTGTCGGGGATGCCGGAAAATGTGCCCGGCGAGTTTCTCCCGGCAGGAGTCCGGGTGCTGGCGGCTCCCTCCGCAACGGAAGGAGAAGGGGAAAATCTGGTGTTCACCGCACAGCATCCCCTTTATGCGGTCAACAGCCATTTGCGCCATGTCTTTTATGAAAATACGGAAAAAGACCGCATCTATCATTGCTATGAAGGGGAGCCCACCGATAAGACGGAAAATATCCTTCTGTTTCAGGAGCATGGGGTCAACCTCCAATCCCACACCCTTTCTGTGTGGGCGGGGGATTGCTTGGATGTGCGTCCGGGGAGCATGATCGCTCTTTCCTTCCAGTTTGAGGATACCGAACCGGAATGGGTGCGACGCTTTTTTGCTATGTTCCAGGAGGGGACCGCGTGGGTGGAGTATAGTACAGAAGAAGGCTTTTTGCCCGCTTTTCCCCAGGAGCATACCGACAATACCCTAACATTGAAGCTTTCGGACACGTTGCCGGCCCCCACAGAGTTGGAGGGGATCAAAGGATACTGGATCTCCCTGCATTTTTCTTCCATTGAGATTCCGCAAAAAATCTATTTAAAGGGAATCGGGGTTTCCTCGCGGGGAGAAAAATGGTCTCCCGATGGGATTTTTAACGATATGGGACAGCTGACGACCCAGCGTTTCCAGCCCTTTGACAACAATCCCATCCCCTATACCTCCGTCTATTTTGCCTGTGATTCTGCTTTACATAAAAGCGGTTCCACCATTAAGCTGGAGTTTTATGTGGATTACCGCAAAGAACCCATTCAGGAGCTGAATCAGCAGAATATTGAATGGAAACACATCATGAAAAAATCCAAGCTGGAAAAGCCCAAGGAATATGATATTACCATCCACAGTGTAGTGTGGGAATATTACAATGGCTTTGGCTGGGTCCGTTTGTTTGATGATGACCGATACAGCGATGTGTTTAACGGCGCCAACGACAGCACCATGGTTTGCCTGACCTTCCCCTGTCCTGCCGATTTGCAGCAGGCGTTTTTGCCCTCTGGGGAATTGCGGTGTATCCGGGCCAGAATTCTTTCGGTGAACAATTACTTAAAGCAATATGGATATTATGTGATTCCCACCGTTAGCCAGCCGTCCTTCTCCTATTGGTACGATACCGCGCCCCTGTCTCCGTATTTCTTATGTGAAAACTGCCTGGAGCGCCGTCTTTCCGTGCGAAAGCAGGGGGCTGATTCCATCCCCGCAGCTTATGGAAGGCCCGCTTTGGGGCAGGCAGTGTATTTTTGTTTTGACGCCCCCTTAAACCAGGCCATGATACGGCTGCTGTTTTGTGTGCGAAAGGAAGAAGCGGATGTTACCGGGCCGCTGCTTTGGGAATACGCCACCAATCAGGGGTTCCAGCCCCTTTCCTGCCAGGACGATACCCAGGGATTATCCAAGACTGGGCTGCTGAATTTACAGGAAAACGCGGGCTTTGCCCCTCTGACTCTGTTTCAGCGCACCGGATACTGGGTGCGTGCCAGAGTTCCTCAGGGGAGGACCCGCAAGCCGTTATTGTTGGAGCAGTTCTGCTTGAACACCATGCAGACAGAAAATCTTCGCCAACAGGAATACGAGTACTTCCACATTGGGATGCAGGACGAAAAAGTCTGTCATCTGCGCAACCCTAATGTTTATCAGGCCATGGTGTATGTGGATGAATTATCAGAGGTATCCCAGGTCACAGCGGAGACCTGGATTCTTCAGAAAAAGGCGGAGGGCCAATGGGACGGAGACGGAACCCTTCTGCACCTTTGGGTGTTGTGGGAGGAAGTGGAGGATATCCAGCAGGCCAAGGAAGGGCAGCGCTGCTATCAGCTGGACCGGGACACCTCGGAGGTCTGGTTTGGCAACGGGTTTGCCGGTAAGCTCCCGCCAGAGAGCGGCAGCGAGAATATCCGGGTTTCCTACACCGTAGGCGGAGGCCGGCGAGGGAATCTTCCAGTAGGGGCCATTTCGGTGGCAGACCGGAATCTGGGGATGATCTCCCAGGTGAGCAACCCACTGCCCAGCTTTGGCGGGCAAGATCGGGAGACTATGGACCAGGCGTTGCAGCGCAGCAGTGCCAAGCTCCGCTGCTTTGACCGCGCCTGCACCAGCTTTGATTATGAATGGATGGCACGCATGGTCCAGCGGGATATTCTCAAAATCAAATGTATGAGCTGCATCAACCAGCAGGGTGATCGGGAATATGGAGCGGTCACATTGGTGCTGTTGTTTGACGATATGGCGCATTTTAGCGAGAACAGCGAGAAGATCCGCCGTCAGCTGCTGACATTGGGCTGCGGCACGCTCCGGCCCGAGAAGCTGTTTTTGGTGCCGCCTACTTTTTTGGTCTATCATATCACCGGTCAAGTTTTGGTGGAAAACTATGATTCCATTGCCGTTGTTCAGTCTCAGCTGGCGGAAATCATCCGTTCTTATTTTCACCCGGTTACCGGAGGCAACGAGCAGCAAGGCTGGCAAATTGGCCAGATCCCCAACCGCATGATGCTGCGAAATCTTATGGATGATTGTAAAGACGTTATAAGAATTGAGCAATTTACCCTTCGGGTTTGCTTGGAAAGCGGCGAGGAGATCACAGAATCTGAACTGGACCGGCTGGAAGAGCAGGGAATGGTGTTGGCCAAGCCGGGAGACATCCATATCACCGTTCACGCACAACCATCTATGTATTAAAGTAAGAGAGGAGGGACGGTATGTTAGTTCCAGAACAGTTGGATAACCAGAGCTTTGATGAGATCATTCAACAAGCGCAAAAACAGATTTCTCTGCTCACTTCCGATTGGACCAATTATAATCCGTCTGATCCTGGTATTACACTGCTGGAGTTATTTTCTTGGTATAAGGAAGTACAGCAATATCATCTCAATGCCCTTAGCCGGGAGCATGAGCTGGCATACCTTAAGCTGTTGGGAGCGGCGCCCCATGATATGAAGCCTGCCACAGCGCTCCTGGCTTTGACTGGGGAAGGAAAGGTGGAAGAAAAGTCTATTTTCCTGGCGGAAGATATCCCCTTTGAAACCACCCGGTCTTTGGCGGTATGCCCTTCTCAAGTGATATTTTTAGGGCGAAACGATGCCGTTATTACCGACTTTCAAAAGGTGCAGAGGGCAGGCGGAAATTTGAAGTTTTCCCCCTTCCTGCCGGAAGCGCCGGGAGCTTTTTGCAGCTTTACTCTGTTTTTTGATAATCCTCTGCCTGCTGGGGTACCCCTGCAGCTTTGGTTTCAGCTGGAAGATACCGAAAACACCTGGGGGGAGGACCAGACTTTTCTTCCGTATGTGACATTTCGAGGGGAATATTGGGATGGGGAAGGGTACTGCCCCATTTTGGTGCTGGAGGACCATACTCAGGGCTTTTTCCACAGTGGAATCCTTCGTTTTCAGCTTCCTAAAGAGGCTCAAGCCAGATGGAAGGAACAGGGGTATCCCCTGCGGTTCGTGCTGGAAAAAGGGGAATATGTAAAGCCTCCGGTCATTCATGATATTCGTTTTAACGCCGTGCAGGTAGTGCAGAAAGAGACCTTTTCACAGATTCACAGTTATCATCCTTCTGCTGCGGGAGTAATTGAACTGATGCCGGACACCCTCTCCCAAACACAGCGCATAGAGGTGTATGGGGTAGAAGGGGATCGGTGGATTCCTTTGTCTTGGGAAGCTATACGGCCCAGGCGCGTCCGCCTTTCTGCATCAGGATTTAAAACAGTCCAAGTGGTCACTTGGAAAAAAGAAGCCGATGATTTGCGCAGGTTGGGTTTTGCCAATGGCATTGCCTGTTTTCAGATCCCCCTGCCGCAATCCGATCTTCTTCCTAACAGTTTGACCCTTTTGGTTAAGGAACCGGATGGCAACTGGTATTATTGGGAGCAGGTGGATGATTTTTACAGCGCTGGCCCCTCATCCCGTCAGTATTGTCTGGATACCGATTCCAATACCCTCCGGTTTGGAGATGGAGAGCAGGGACGGGCGCCGGAAGGGGAGCTGCTGCTGCTTTCCTGGAGCACTAGTTTGGGGGAATTGGGAAATATCCAGGAGGGATATTTGCTGCCGCCCTCCCAAGCGCAGGTGCAAGAGGCAGCCTGCGTCTCTCCTGCCCAAGGCGGGAGCAGCCCGGAAACCACAGAAGCTTGTTTCCGGCGGGTAAAGCAGGAATTCCACCAACCCAAGCGCTGTGTGACCCTTCGGGATTTTGAACAGGTGGCTCTGTCCACCCCCGGCACATATCTAAAGCGGGTCCAGGCTTTTGTGAAGAATGAAACCCCCAACCAGGTGTTTTTGGCCATTGAGACACAGGGGGATAATACGGCTTTGCATCCTGGCGTGGTGGAAAATTTGAAACACGCCATTTTGCCCAAGGTGATGATCAACACCAAAGTGAATTTTTTGGCGCCGGTATATGTACGCCTGAAGATCTATGCGCAAATTCGTGTGAAGCTGCAATTTTTTACCCAGCAGGAAGAGATCCGTCGATCCCTTGCGGACTATTTTGAAGATCCCGCCATTGGATTTGGTTCCACCCTGAGTAAGAATGCTTTGTTGGATTATCTTTACGCCATGCCCCAGGTGGACCGTGTGGAGATACTGGAATTGTCCTTTTCCGGTAATCATGCGGTGCTGCGTGGAGGGGATATTGTTCTGGGAGAAGGCTGCCTGCCCAAGCTGGACCGGCTGAACCTCACCATTCAAACTGATGAAAATTGACCCATAATGGAGCAAGAAGACGATGCGAGAGAAAAGCAAGTATTTCCGAATAAACCGCCAAGAAGAATTCCAGCGGGGATTTTGGGAGGAGAAACTGTATTGGGAGAATGGGGTGACCCTTCCTCTGGACAGCAGCGCCCGGTTGATTTCCCGGTTATTTGACAGCCAGGAGAAGGAGACTGCCTGGTACCGGCTCAGCAGCCAGGGGGTGTTTCCCAACAATACCTCCTGCCGTTTAACGGTGTTTTCCAGTGAAACCGATGTGATTGTCACCCCGCAGGGGGAAGTATCCATTGCAGACTGCATTGCGTCCTCTCTTCCTTGGAAAGAAAAACAGCGGTATTTTGCCCCGTTTCAGATGATGCAGCTTCCTTTAGAGGAGGAGCTTTTGCTTTATGGGGTAAAGGGGAGGTATCTCTGGTTTTTTCTGGAGCTGGCTTCTTCTCAGGAAGAAGCGCCTATCATTCAACAAATCTGCCTTTCCTTTGGGGGCCAGTCTTGGCTCAAGGATTTGCCGGAAATCTTCCAAACCCAGGATCAAGGCTTTTTACAGCGATATTTGGCCATCTTCCAAACCATGTATGAGAAGATGGAACACGCCATCGAAACCACGGTACAAAACTATACCCCGCAGCAGGCGCCGCCGGAATTTTTGCAGTGGCTTGCCAGCTGGTATTGTATTCGGGAGAAAAAACTTTGGAGCCAGGAACAGCTTCGGGTGCTTTTGGCTCATGCCAGAGAGCTCTATGAAGCCATGGGGACCCGCTGGGCCATGGAATTCCTTTGCCGGCTTTATCTGGGGGAACCCGTTCAGATTGTGGAATACCCGCAAAAGGATGACCCGGATTTTTCCTGTCCCCCTGGGATGAGCCGAGAGCAGATTTTTCAAAACCCCTATGTTTTTACGGTGTTAGTGCCGGCGCGGTTGATCGAAAATCAAAACCGGTATCTTTCTTTGCTGCGTATTGTGGATAGCTGTAAGCCCGCCTACTTACAGGCCAAGGTGATTTTGCTCTCCCAGCAGGCACGTTCTGCCGGATATCGTCTGGGGCAGGATACCTATCTTTCGGAAGGGACGTCTGATAGTTCGAATTCTGGCGGCATCATTTTACAGGGACCGGAAAGGCGGGAAGAAATGTGATCAATCTAAGCTATTTTTCCTATAAACGGAACCATTATTACAATGGAAAGCTTCTCTCTGCTTCCGAGTTGGAAGCAGAACAAAAATATCATAACGATAAACGGCGGCTCTCCAACCGGTTTTTGCATGGCTTTGGCGTAGTTTGCGGGATGCAGGTGGTGTCGGTATCATCCAATCGTATCTCTATTGAGCCGGGAGTTGCTTTGGATGGATATGGTCGGGAGATCGTGATTGCCAAGCCGGATGTGCGCCGTCTTATCGATTTGGATGGATACGCGCCAGAGGAAACCGGCGCTCCACAATATCTCTATGTGGAATACGATGAACGCCCTGCCGATGAAGTTCGGACAGGGAAATATGGGATGGAGCAAGCATCCGGGGAAGTTTGTTATAACAACATTGCGGAGCAGTATTCCTTTTACCTTAGCAACAGGGCTCCGGAGCCGGACACAGGTGCGGTAGAAGCTTATTACCGGATGGATGGAGTTATCTATCAGGACGACCAGTTCCAAGTGCAGCTCTGTTTGCCCCGTTA
>CALWIS010000124.1 GCA_944380795.1 uncultured Clostridia bacterium
GTGTGCTTCATTGAGAATATCGATCCTCTGGGCGTTCACACCGGCGACTCCTTCTGCTCCGCTCCCATGCTCACCATTTCGGAGGATGTGCAGAAAGAGCTGCAGCGCCAGGCTTATAAGATCGTAGAGGCCATCGAGGTTATCGGCGGCACTAACGTGCAGTTTGCCCATGACCCGGTTTCCGTCCGTATCATCGTTATCGTGATCAACCCCCTTACCTCCCGTTCTTCCGCACTGGCTTCCAAGGCCACCGGTTTCCCCATCGCTTTGGTTTCCGCCATGCTGGCCAGCGGTCTCACCCTGGACGAGATTCCCTGCGGCAAGTACGGCACCCTGGACAAGTATGTGCCCGGCGGCGACTATGTGGTAATTAAGTTTGCAAGATGGGCCTTTGAGAAGTTCAAGGGCGTTGAGGACAAGCTGGGCACCCAGATGCGCGCTGTGGGCGAGGTCATGAGCATTGGCAAGACCTACAAAGAAGCCTTCCAGAAGGCTATCCGCAGCCTGGAGAACGGCCGCTATGGTTTGGGCAATGTGAAGAACTTCGGCCAGCTCTCCAAGAAAGAGCTGCTGAAGATGCTGGCTACCCCCAGCAGCGAGCGCCACTTCATTATGTATGAGGCACTGCGCAAGGGTGCAACGGTAGACGAGATCTTCGAGCTGACCAAAGTGAAGCACTACTTCATCCAGCAGATGAAGGAACTGGTGGATGAGGAAGAGGCCCTCAAGGCCAACGCCGGCAAGCTGCCCGAGGTGGAAGTGCTGCGTCAGGCCAAGCTGGACGGCTTCTCCGATAAATATTTGAGCCAGATTCTGTCTGTTCCCGAGGAGGACATCCGCAAGGAGCGCACTGCCAACGGCATTGTAGAAGGCTGGGAAGGCGTGCACGTCAGCGGCACTAAGGATTCCGCTTACTATTATTCCAGCTATCATATTCAGGACGAAAGCCCCGCAACCGACAACCAGCAGAAGATCATGATTCTGGGCGGCGGCCCCAACCGTATTGGCCAGGGCATTGAATTTGACTACTGCTGCGTACACGCTGCTAAGGCCCTAAAGAAGCTGGGCTTTGAGACCATTATCGTCAACTGCAACCCGGAGACTGTGTCCACCGACTACGACACCTCCGATAAGCTGTATTTTGAGCCTCTGACCCTGGAAGATGTGCTGAGCATCTACGAGAAAGAGAAGCCCTTGGGTGTCATCGCGCAGTTTGGCGGCCAGACTCCTCTGAACCTGGCGGCAGACTTGAAGAAGAACGGCGTCAACATCCTGGGCACCACCCCCGAGACCATCGATTTGGCAGAGGACCGCGATCTGTTCCGCGCTATGATGGAAAAGCTGGAGATCCCCATGCCTGAATCCGGCATGGCAGTTACCACCGAGGATGCTCTGGAGATCGCAGGCCGCATCGGTTATCCGGTGATGGTTCGCCCCTCTTATGTGTTGGGCGGCCGCGGCATGGAAGTTGTGTACGACAGCGAGAGCTTGACCTACTATATGAAGGCGGCGGTAGGTGTTACCCCCGACCGTCCCATCCTCATCGACCGTTTCCTGCATCATGCTACCGAGTGTGAGGCCGATGCTATCAGCGACGGCGAGAATGTATTTGTGCCCACTGTGATGGAGCACATTGAGCTGGCGGGTGTGCATTCCGGCGACTCCGCCTGTGTGCTGCCTCCCAAGAGCCTTTCTGACGAGCAGATTGCTACCATTAAGGATTACACCAGGCGCATCGCCAAGGAGATGCACGTGGTAGGCCTGATGAATATGCAGTACGCCATTGAGGACGGCAGAGTGTATGTGCTGGAAGCCAACCCCAGAGCTTCCCGTACTGTGCCGCTGGTTTCCAAGGTGTGCGGTATCAACATGGTGCAGATTGCTACCGATATTATGACTGCTTCCTATACCGGCCGCAAGTCCCCGGTGCCGGAGCTGAAGGAAAAGAAGTTCGCTCACTATGGCGTGAAATAAGCGGTGTTCCCCTTCAATATGTTCCCCGAAGTTGACCCCCTGCTGGGGCCGGAGATGCGTTCCACCGGCGAGGTGCTGGGCATTTCCTCCGATTTCGGTGATGCCTTCTATAAGGCAGAAGAGGCCACCCAGAGCAAGCTGCCGGTTTCCGGTACTGCTCTGCTGAGTATCAGCGACCGGGATAAGGGCGAGTTGATCGAGGTTGCCAAGGGCCTGCACGACTGCGGTTTTGCTCTTATGGCTACCGAGGGCACTTGCGCCATGATTCAGGAGGCCGGTATCCCGGTTTCCAAGATCGCGAAGATCGATGAGGGCCGTCCCAACATTCTGGACGTGATCACCAACAAGACCATTACCCTGATTATCAACACCCCCAACGACAAGAAGGGTGCTACCGATGACAGTTATATCCGTAAAGCTGCCATCAAGAGCAAGGTGCCCTATATGACCACCATGGCAGCTGCCAAGGCAACAGTCGAGGGCATTCGCTCCGCACAGAAGCACCACAAGTTGCCGGTGAAGTCCCTGCAGGAATTCCACGCAGAGATCGTTGATAAAGACGAATAATCCTTTGCATGAATAAAAAAGCTCCCTGTGTGCAGAAATGCACCAGGGAGCTTTTGGTTTGTGAATGTGAATATGTTCGCGTGGAGAAAGCCAAAATTTGCACTTGCTGCCCCGCGGCGGGGTAGCCCCCGCAGGCGATCGCGGGGAGGCGGCCTCAAAATTCGTATCTGCTGCCCCGCAGCTTAAAAGTTTTACTCGATTTTTTTCAAAAAATCGCGGAGTTTCCAAAGGGGGGAACCCCTTTTGGATTTCCCGCCACCTTTTATAAAAGGTGGACGAAAATTTCTGCGTCGCGAAAAGGCCTGTACGAATTTTTAGTTGTGTCCACGCGAACTGATTTGTGCAATTTTTTTAGCCTTGTGGGTTTATCGACAGTCTGTCCCGCTGGAAGGTTTCTTCCAGCGGGATTTTATTTTCTACCATCATTTCAATTTCTGTGGAAAACCGGTCTTTCGGTCTGGTTTATAGCGGATCACTAAATAGTATTACCTTATTTTTACAATATCAATACATTGACTTGATAAATAAATTTTATAATAGCAGCTATTCAAACCATATATTCAATTTAATTATAGGAGATATTCGATGAACAAGAAAACCAAAG
>CALWIS010000125.1 GCA_944380795.1 uncultured Clostridia bacterium
ACCACTATTCTTTCCAAAGAATATTTTGGTATAAATTTAGAAAATCGTGATAAACATGTATTGGCAACTAAATACGACCCGGAATCTCCTATAGAAATCATTTTGAACGAAGCAGGCGATGAAGGGATAGAGCGGGAATAATCTCTCATAAAGCACAAAACCTCCCGATACCAGTTTGGTATCGGGAGGTCCTTGTATATACTATTCCATTTATGCCTTTTCCAGTGCCTGGGCTACATCCTCGATAATGTCCTCGGGGTTCTCGATACCCACGGAGAAACGAATCAGGTCGGGAGTTACGCCGGCCTCTGCCAGCTGCTCGTCAGTCATCTGGCGATGGGTGGTGCTGGCGGGGTGGAGTACGCAGGTGCGCAAGTCTGCCACATGGGTGACGATGGAGGCCATTTGCAGACTGTCCATAAACCGGGTAGCGGCTTCTCTGCCCCCCTTTACGCCAAAGGAAACCACGCCGCAGGTGCCGTTAGGCATGTATTTCTGCGCCAGCGCATGGTAGGGGCTGGACTCTAGGCCGGGATAGTTCACCCAACTCACCTTCTCGTGGCCTTCTAAGAACTTAGCAACCTTCAAAGCGTTGCTGCAATGGCGTTCCATACGCAGAGCCAGAGTCTCCAAGCCCAGATTCAACAGGAAAGCGTTCTGGGGGCTGGCCTGTGCGCCCAAATCGCGCATTAGATGGGTGCGGGCCTTGACGATATAGGCGGCATTGCCGAACTGCTGGGTGTATACGATGCCGTGATAGGATTCATCCGGCTGGGTGAGCATGGGGAACTTGCCGTTATCCCAGTTAAAATTACCGCTGTCCACAATCACGCCGCCCAGCTGCACAGCATGGCCGTCCATATATTTAGAAGTGGAGTGGGTGACAATATCTGCGCCAAACTCAAAAGGACGGCAGTTAATGGGGGTGGGAAAAGTATTGTCCACAATCAGCGGCACGCCGTGGGCATGGGCTTCCTGTGCAAACATTTCAATATCTGTCACTACCAGAGAGGGGTTGGAGAGAGTCTCGGCAAACACACAGCGGGTGTTGGGGCGGAAGGCCGCCTCCAGCTCTTCCCGGGAGCATCCGGGGCTGACAAAGGTGGACTCAATGCCCATTTCCTGCATGGTCTTAAAGATCAGGTTAAAGGTGCCGCCATAAATAGCGCTGGAAGCCACCACATGGCTGCCGGCATGGCAAATATTCAGCATGGAGATCAAGGAAGCAGCCTGCCCGGAGGAGGTGAGCATGGCGCCCACGCCGCCTTCCAGAGCGGCAATTTTCTTTTCCACAGCATCCAGCGTGGGGTTAGCCAAGCGAGTATAGAAAAATCCATCTGCCTTCAGGTCAAACAGATCGCCCATTTCCTTGGAACTATCATAGGTATAGGTCGTGCTCTGCACGATAGGTACTACCCGGGGTTCTCCGTTTTTGGGAGAATAGCCTTCCTGAATACACTTGGTATCGATACGGTAATTGCTCATATTCACCATTCCTTACATTATAATAATTCGTATATCCTGCGCAAAAAGATCATCTTCCCTGCATCCAGCCAAACAGATGATTGGCAACCCAGTCGGTGCCCATCACCACCAGCCAAATGAGCAAAATAAAGGCGATGGCAGAGATGATCTGCACGGCTATACGTTTTCCCCGGGGCATTTCCGGCTCTTCGGGGGCGTTTTCCGCCGCAGCCTTTGCCAGCTCTGCCTCCTGCTTGCGGAACTGGGCAACCACCTTTTCCGCCTCCTCCAACTGCGGGAGCAGCACATAGAAGCTCTGATTAGACAGGATGGCGTCGCTGTTATACATAGAGGGAATCCCATCAATATTAGAAGGGTGCATCTCAAAGGGGATGCCGCTGGCCTGCATCACCGGTTCCAACCGCTGGGCTTCCATCTCTGTCACGGTGACCAACAGCACCTTATCCAGCTGAGTGGGCTGGCGCAGCTTACGCTTACCACATTCCGGGCAACGCACGGCGGAATCGTCGCACAAGGCTTTACATTTGGGGCAATACAGCATTCAAAATTCCTGCCTTTCTCAGATCTTGCAGTAATACGGGAATATCATATCACAGGTGTCAAAAAAAATCAAACAAATTTGCAATTTGCCGAACGCAATCCTGCAAAAGTTCTCACTTTTACAGCTCCATTCCGTTATTGATCCACTCGTAGCACGCGGCATAATCGACAGTAAAATTGTTCATCTCGCCAAAGCAGGCTTCCACCGCGTCCCGGTATTCCTCGGCGGAATCGTAGCCGTCCAGTTCTTCCCCATCGGGACGCACAGCTGTGGCCAGCATCTGGGCAAACAGCATGGTGGAACCAAAAGCCTGCTCCATCAACTCCGCTTCTGCCCGGCCTTCCCGGCGCACCAGATAATCCAGCATATCGTGGATGTCATCCCGGCTGTTGAGGATATCCAGCAGCTCATTGTCCTCCGCGCTCTCCTGCCCGGCCAAAAACCACACAGCCTCTTCCCCAATATCCAGCTCATCCAGGGCGGAGATCACGTCCAGGCTGCCGATATCGTTGCCGCATTCCGTCATCCGGTTATAAAACTCTGCCAAAATCCGTTTCAGGGCCACGGCGGAAATCACCGCCCGGGTCTGGTCCAGCACCGTTTCTAGGGAAATATTCCCGTTTTCCTGTAGCAGCGCCCAATTCATCAAAAACCAGCAGCGGTTGGCGGAATGGTCGCCAAACACGGTCTGCAAAATGATACTCTCTGGATCTGTACGATAACTCATTTGATTGCCTCCTGTTTATTCCAAATTCAATGCGATTTTTGCCAGCTTGTCCGCCATTTCGTTATAGGTATCTCCGGAATGGCCCTTGACCTTAAAAAAGCGGATATCCATTTTTGACGCAGCCTGCCGATAAAAGGCTTGGTAGGCTTTGGTTCCTTCTTTATTGGCTTTCCACTCCCCGGTGCACCATTTGGCTATACCTTCGTAATCGTGATAAATATCCAGCGCTGGAACGCCCCGTTCCAAACACCAGCGGATCACCGTTTCCGCCCCTTTGATCTCCCCGGCTACATTGCGCATTTCCGCCAGGGCGGGGTCCTCAAATTTTTGAGAAAAGGTAACGGTTTCCCCCTCCCAGAACAGCACCGCGCCGCAGGCAAACTCCTTGGTGCCCACATGGTAGCTGCCGTCTACGTAAGCCACAGCCCGGGGGCCTTCCTCCTTTTGGGCCGCTGCGGGGGCCGCGCTTTCCGTCTCCTGCTGGGGTGCGCCGTTTACAAAGGCTTCGGCCTCCTGCCGGGTGGGAAAACCCTTGTAGGAGGCCCCCGAAAAGCCTGTGACCTGGGCTTTGCACTCGTCCCAAGTTTCAAACACGCCGGTTTTCCGTCCGGCGCGGACTGCGTAGTATTTTTTTGCCATAACGTCCTCATTTCTGTAATATATCAAAGTTTCGGTTTTTTATCATCTGTAGGGGCGCACCTACGCGTGTGCCCTTTGCTTTCTGATTCCCCCTTTTGGGGAACAGAGGAAAGCAGCATCAGGAACGAAGAAGGCCCCTTTTTTTCTTGCAAGAAAGGGAAAAAGAAAGCCCTGGCTTTCTTTTCTGAAGTTGACGCAAGCGTCAACTTTTGAATTAAAATTCACCCCAAAAATGCGCCTTTCAGGTTGGGGGTTCCACTCTCTGCGGAGAGCGGCCAAAGGGGTGTTGTTTGCCAGTGGCAAACGTTGAACACCGACCGAGCCGGCAGGCGAGACCTGCCCTCTGGACACCCACGATTTTTTGAAAAAAATCGAGTAAAACTTTTATGTTCGCGGGAAAGACAGCACAAATTTTAATGCTGTTTCCACGCGTACGATATCAGTTTTTATCTCCCCGTTCCCGGATAATAAACCGGATGGGCGTACCCTCCATGCCAAAGGTCTCACGGATGCGGTTTTCCAGATACCGCTGATAGGAGAAGTGGAACAGCTCCGCTGAGTTGACAAAGCATACGAATGTGGGCGGACGGGTGGAAGCCTGGGTCATGTAGTAAATCTTCAGGCGCTTGCCCTTATCCGTAGGCGGCTGCACTCTGGCCACTGCCTGTGCCAGCACGTCATTAATCATACCTGTGGGAATCCGCATGGAATTGCTGCTGGCCACATGCTTAATCAGCTCAAACAGCCGGTCAATGCGCTGGCCGGTCTTGGCGGAAATAAACACAAAAGGCGCATAGGACATAAAGGAAAAGTCCTTTTCCAGCTTCTTGCGGAACTCGGACATGGTGTTCTGGTCTTTTTCAATGGCGTCCCATTTATTCACCACAATGACGCAGCCCTTGCCTG
>CALWIS010000126.1 GCA_944380795.1 uncultured Clostridia bacterium
AGCCAATCGGGACAGCGATGTCGATCCTCGGCCCCTCTGGCACATTCTCTACATACTCCTCTACAGCACACTCCAGATAAGTGTCCCATTCTCCTTCAAGAGTGATGGTGGTGTACAAACTCTCCAAGTAGGCCGCAGGCACACCGAACTCCCGCTGCGCATCCTTATGCAACAAATCAAGGGAGTTCTGATAGTCGTCGTTGGACAGTGAGAACTGGGGAACATTGCGTTTCAGAATCAACGCGTCCTCCGGTAAATTCTCACGGCGCAAAAAGGGAACCTCACCTTTCAGCAGCATGACATTTCCCGTGTATAGATCCACTAGCGGCGGCGGTAGGGCTTAGCAACTGGTTAGGATACTCCCTTGCGATGGACCGTTGGGAGGATGAATTGCAAAACTCTCCGGCCTACACCGAGCAGGAAACCATACCTCAAGATGGATGGAGCGAGGATGCGTTCATCGTCAGCACTATGCTGATCCAATATGTGCATCTTCTTCAGCAAGAGAAATTTTCGCTTTCCCAGATTCATAAGATGCGGTTCTCTTACTCTGTCTCTAACCGTTGTTTGCTGACTCCCCGTCAGATGGAGTCAGCAATCGAACAGTCGCTTCGCGATGCCGGGATTCCGGATATCCCGATTCCCCGGACAAAGGATGGAGGAACGGAGATGAAAATCGAGGAACCCCAGTTTTCACTTCTGCGTTCTGACGCACAATACGTCGCCGGCCAGTGCGGTGCCAACCTGCCTATGATCCACGCCATGTTTGGGACTGCGTGGACGGAAATGGATGAGATGTCTTATCTTGATCTTCTCAGCGACACATACGCAGTGGCCCGTTATCTACGCCTCAAGCGTTTTTCTCCCTTTGAATCAACTGTTCTCCAGCGGCGTGTGCTGCGTGCCGAAAACAGCAGCGATGAGCCACAGGATTTAATGATTTCGTCGCTTTTTGCGATAAATGCAAAATGGAAGGAGAAAGGATAATGGTAAAAATCATCGAAGTAAACGGCGTCTTATTCGCGGTGCGTTTTTCCTACCCGAAGGGGCGTAAGAATTCAAAACATCCCTGCCGCGCATTGATCACTCCGCTTGATGAAAACATGAGGATGATCACAAAGCGTGAACTTTTTGGGAAAACCAGCAGCGAGCCCGTGAATCGCACAGCGTACGGCAAAAATCCTAAAGAGATGGAGCGGGTCACTATCCCGGCAATTGCCAATTCTCTTATTGCTCTGATGGAACAACGTGGGATGTGTCCTGTCAGTACTTCAGGTCCCCTGCCGTCTGTGACCGATCTTGCAGACATCGCCACGTCGGTAAAGGACGCGTTTTTTTCCAAGTACAAGATCAAGTATCATTGGGCGCTGAGCACACAACATGCGTACCTGGGGCAGTACGATGCTATGGTCAAAGCTCTGCGCGGGGTGGATTACCGCACCCTCACGCCTGATATCGAGAGCACTCTGCAGGAAACTATCTGCCGCACAGCTTTGCAGACTTCTCAAAAAGGAGATGAGTGGATCACCGGCCAGGAACCTTTGGCCTCAGCCAAAAAGCGGCTGCGGCTGTTCTACCTTCTGCTGGAATTTCTCCGCAGCGACACAGAATACGACGTACCTATCGCCCCTGCACATTATCAGGGAAAGCGCTCACACAAAAAGCTTTTACTGCAGCGAATCGATCACGCTCGCAGTTTGCCGGAAGACCTTCTACGCAAAATGTGCGACTCCTCTGTGTTGGAAGGACAGGTGGGGATTCTCGCAGACAGCGGCCTGCGGATCAGCGAATACGGCGGCCTTCTGTTTTGTTCTGTCGGGTTTATCGACGGATCGCAGGGGCGCATGTATTATATCCGGGTCAGCGGACAGCTCGGCCCCAAAAATATTCGCACTGAATATACCAAGACCGACCCGTCCTATCGGGCCATACCGCTTTCACAAGAGCTCGGCCGACAGCTGTTGGAAGAGCAAAGGGACCGTGAGCGCCAATATGGTGATGTTTCCCTGCTGCTGCGACTGGGGCAACCGGCAGAGGATGGTTATCGCACCGATCCGGCCACAATTGCCGCCAATATGCGGAAGTTGACCGAACAGATTCCTGAACTGCTGCGTCGACCCGAATTTCTGGAGGCAATCCGCAAGAATCGCGCCTGCACCTTTGATGAAGCGCTTCAGGACAAGCACCTGAGCACTATGCTGACCTGCCACGCTCTGCGCCGCAATTTCTGCACCTGGTTGTATGGGGTAAGCGGCATTGAAACGAACAGCCTCTATCGTATCATGGGACACGAAAACAAAAACGACCCCCATCGTTCCGGCGCATGCGGAGCAACCCCGGAAGAGTTGTATCGACTGTGTCTGCAAAAGCACGTCAGCGATACGTTGTATCATGCTGCTCACCCGTTGCGGTACACATTGGGCAGCAAATACCGCGAGGCTGAAGTTCCAGCTTGCGCGCTGGTGCTCACCCTTCCCCCTCACACGGCTTGGGAAATCGTCGTCGCAGATTCAGAGCCCTTCAATGAGGTGCATCTCCGCGGAGATCGCATTTCCCAGACACTTGAGTACCAGGACGAGTTTTCGCCAAATCCGGCACGGTACGCATTGTTGGCCTCGAAGGAAGCATACGCCATTCAAGGGAAACGCAAAATGCTGGACGGTTTTCTGGAGGAGGACAAATCTGACTGAACACGCTTCATGCGCCGGGCATTTGTCTTTCCACAGTTGAGACAAACAATATAAACAAATCAGAACGCGATAATTTTCTCTTTTGACGGAACTTATTTCTGCTCATGGCCGCTGTTTTTATGGACAAATGCTGCGGCAGGCGCAGCCAGATCCTCTGGTTTTGAATTCATTCATTATTGGTTCATTACGCGCCGGTAAAATACACTTTTGATAACGGCAAATCAATCGGCGGCCCGTCTGGGGCAGACCGCCAAAAACCGCAGAAACAAAAGAAAAAGCACCAATCTTTCGATTGGTGCTTTGTGGTGGAGATGAGGGGGATCGAACCCCTTACCTCTTGAATGCCATTCAAGCGCTCTCCCAAGTGAGCTACACCCCCACGGCAACAAAAGCTGTTGAATCTCAACAAGGAGAATTATATCAGGAGGTGACAAGAAAGTCAATACTTTTTTAAAAAAAGTATAAAAATTTTTTCTGTGTTTGAAATCTGCATTGCAAGCCTATACTTTTCAACAAATGCCAATAGGAAAGGGGAAAGTCCAATGCTTTGGTTGAAAGGCTTTCGGACAGATGCGGCAAAATGTATTGCGGCTGCACTGGAAATTGCAGGACAATGGGGACACATTCCCGCAGATACCAGCCATCTGCTTTTGGGAATTTTAAAGGAAGATACAAATGAATCTGCGGCTTTTTTGGCTGCCAAAAAAGTGCATTACTCCCAACTTGCCCAACAGGTACTTGTGCGGGGAATGGGGGAGCCCTTGCAGCTTACTCCAGATGATTTTACATCGGGAGCATACCGCTGCATGGAACTTGCTTTTATGTTAGGTAAATCCTCTCCCACTGGACAGGCTGGGCCAGAACATATATTGCGAGCTGTGTTAGAGGATGAAAAAAGCAGTGCAGTACAATGTTTGTGCCGTATGGGAATTCAACAAACCGTGGTAGTCAAAGAATGCCAAAGGCTTACAGAGCCTTTGCAAAGCAGAACTGCCATGGTTCCACGGGCACAACGGGCAGCGGAACGCTATGGAAAAGACCTGACCCGTATAGCTGCGGAGGGAAAGCTAGACCCTGTTTTTGGGCGACAACAGGAACTGGAACGAATGGTAGAGATTCTTTGCCGTAGGCAAAAAAATAACCCCTGTCTTGTGGGGGAACCGGGTGTAGGAAAAACAGCCTTGGCAGAGGCCCTTGCCCAACTAATTGCCGCAGGCAAAGCACCACTGCCTTTGCAGGGAAAGCGAGTCATTGCTTTGGATATGACCAGTATGGTTGCC
Organism: uncultured Clostridia bacterium; assembly: GCA_944380795.1. GTDB lineage: Bacteria > Bacillota > Clostridia > Oscillospirales > Acutalibacteraceae > Heritagella_A. Next base: position 3,971 of record CALWIS010000126.1, read on the forward strand.
GGAACAAAATACCGTGGAGATTTTGAGGAACGGTTTAAAAGTGTGCTGGAGGATGTGATTCGAGAAAAGAATGTGATTCTGTTTATTGATGAAATACACTCCATTGTAGGTGCTGGTGCCGCAGAAGGAAGCATTGACGCAGCGGGTATTTTAAAACCAGCTTTGGCACGGGGAGAGATTCAACTGGTAGGGGCAACAACCGAAGATGAGTATCGCCGCTGCATTGCAAAGGATGCTGCCCTAGAGCGAAGATTTGGTAGAGTATTGGTAGAAGAACCAGAGCCAGAACAGGCACAGGAAATTTTGCAGGGATTGTGTAAACGATATGAGGAATATCATCATGTATCTTTGCCCCTAGAAACCCAAAAAGCGGCAGTAGAATTTTCGGTAAGATATTTGCCATCTCGTCATCTTCCAGATAAAGCAGTGGATTTATTGGATGAAGCCGCCGCAGCGGTTCATCTGCGCAGCCTAAAACAACGGATTTCCCGACCTGTTACAGTAACCCCCGAAGATATTGCCGCTGTTGCTGCCCGTGCCAGTGGGGTACCGGTGCAGAAAATTACCGAGGAACAATATAGCAAACTCCGCCAACTGGAACAGCGTCTGGCAAAGCGGGTGGTGGGACAACAGCAAGCAGTGGCCGCTGTTGCAGGTGCCATCCGACGAGCAAGAACAGGGTTGGGCGAGGCAGGCAGACCCATGGGGGCTATGCTTTTTTTGGGGCCAACAGGTGTGGGAAAAACCGAGCTCGCCCGTGCATTGGCGGAAAGCTGGTTTGGCACAGAAAAAGCATTGTTGCGTTTTGATATGAGCGAGTATATGGAAGCCCATAGTGTTAGCCGTTTGATTGGTGCCCCTCCGGGATATATTGGTCATGAAAAAGGGGGACAGCTTACCGAGGCAGTGCGAAGAAAACCCTACTCTATTGTGTTGCTGGATGAAATTGAAAAAGCTCATCGGGATATTCAAAATCTGTTGTTACAGATAATGGAGGAAGGCTCCTTGACCGACTCGGAAGGGAGAAAAATCAATTTTTGTAATACCATTTTGATTCTTACCAGTAATTTGGGAGCAAAAGAGCTTTGTGACAATCGCCCCGAAATGGGCTTTGGAGGAAAAGTCAGCACAGAGCAAGCAGCACAAAAAGCGGCTATGGAAAAGGCAAAGGAATATTTTCGCCCTGAATTATTAGGTAGGCTGGATGAAATTGTAATCTTTCATCCCCTTGGCAAAGAACAACTGGAAGAAATTGCAGAAAAA
>CALWIS010000127.1 GCA_944380795.1 uncultured Clostridia bacterium
CTACTGTTGTACTGAAAGCACGTCCAGAAAGCAAAACTGTGTAATCCGGGCTTTCCGATGCAGAAACCTTTTCCAAAAGCTGTTGGTAATTTTCATTTTCCAATGACGGTACTTCAATAAGCTGCACACTGTCTTCAGCAGCAACTGAGGATTGGGATTCCTCCTCTTCTGCTGTAGAAATCGAGGAAGAAACTGATGCGGAAGAGGACAGACTCTCTTCCTCTTCTGTTCCCATAGACGGCTGCATCTGGAACCAAACCCATACAATTACCGCCATAACTACTAAGCTGATTGCGCAAGAGACCAATAACCATACAAAGCCCGACATTCCATCTTCTTTCTTTTGGGGAAGAGGAGGAAGTCTGGTAATGGATTGGGTCTGCTCCAACTGTGAGGTAACAGTAGGAGCAGCCGAAAGTTCTGCGCGAAAACGCTCAAAATTAGAGGTGCGCCGTTCCGGCTCTACTTGCAGTGCATTAGCTAAAGCAGTTATCACGTGGGGCGGCAATGCTTTAGCCAGCTCTGTTGGGATCAGCAATCGGGAGTCGTTCTTCCGATACACAGCATCCTTGGGCAATTCGCCTGTCAGGGCGAAAAACAAAGAAGCAGCAAATCCATATACATCAGTAGCTTCCGTAAGCTCTGTGGACGCGGAATACTGTTCAATTCCCCAGCAGCCTGCAACCATGTCTGGCGGAAAGTCTGTATCCATCCGGCGCACTGCGGGAATACAAAAATCTCCCAGACGCATTTTTCCATCCTGCATGATCTTCAGAGACTCTGGAGAAATTCCTAAATGGTGCAAACCTGCTGTACTCATATTGCTCAGTGCGGACAGCACCGGCATAAACAGCTGACGTGCTGCATTCCAGCTTAGACTTCCACCACTGCGTTCTACAAAATAACGGAGAGTAATGCTTTCGCTCCACTCTGAAACCGTGTAAGCTGTCTGATTTTCCTCAAAAATATCAAACACTGTAACAATAGCAGAAAGATCCCGCATATGGGCAATCTCTCGGGCATAGCTAAGAAAAACCGTTAAGGATTCATCAAACAAAATCTCATTTCCGGCACTGGCCAAGACAGTCAACCCATTCTGCTGTCTTTGAGAAAAGCTTTGGGGAAAAAATTCCCGGATCTCCACGATTGTGTTTTGAATGGTATCTTTCCCTATGTAGGTGATACCTTCCCCATTGGATCGTTTTGCCCGGCCGACAATATATCGCCCTTGCAGCACAGCGCCATAAGGCAGAGCATGGAGCATCTGCGGCTCCTGCACATTCCATCCGCAGTTGGAACAGACTTGGCCTTCTGCCATATCCGCCATGCAGTTCATGCACAGTTTGGTATTGTCAGTCATCATTGGTTCCCTCCATTGGGGCACCCTAATTATTCCTCGTCTTCGTCAGATTCAGGTGCATCCCAGTTATGCCACACGTTCTGGACATCGTCATTATCCTCCAGAGCATCCAGCAGTTTTTGCATTTTAGTAATAGACTCTTCATCTGTCAGAGTGGTATAGGTGCTGGGCACCATCTCTACTTCTGCAGATACAAAGCTATAGCCTTTGGCTTCCAAATCTTCACGGACGCCGGTAAAATCATCGGGCTCTGTGGAGATTTCAAAAACATCCTCATCCGCCTGGAAATCAGCAGCACCGGCTTCCAAGGCATCTTCCATAACCTGATCCTCATCCAAACCTTCTCGCTCAATGACGATCACGCCTTTTTCAGAGAACATGAAAGACACGCAGCCAGTGGTTCCCAAATTTCCACCAAACTTATCAAAATAATGGCGCACATCTGCGGCCGTGCGGTTCCGGTTATCCGTCAACGCCTCCACAATCACAGCCACACCATTGGGACCATAGCCTTCATACACCATGCTCTCATAACGGTCTGCATCGTTATCGCCCGCAGCCTTTTTGATAATACGCTCAATATTATCGTTAGGCACATTGTTCGCCTTGGCCTTTGCGATACAATCCTTCAATTTGGAGTTAGAAGCCGGATCAGGACCGCCGCCTTCTTTTACGGCAACTGCCAATTCACGGCCGATCTTGGTAAAGATCTTTGCTTTTGCGCCATCGGTCTTTTCTTTTTTTCTCTTGATATTATTCCATTTTGAATGGCCTGACATAATAATTCAGCCTCCCATTAAAGTGCTACAGGCTATTTTATCATATTTACGCAGAAATAGCAAGAGAAAGGCGTTCTAAAGCCGATTTTGCTTTTTCCCACCCATTTTCCCTCTGATCGGTAGAAAGCCAAGCGGCAGTACCTACCAGATGCGTGTTCATTACCGAAAAGCTTTGCCGAAGCTGTTTTTCCATGATCTCCACTCCTTCTACACAAGGAGCTCCAGCAGAAACCAGCAGTACCGCTTCCCGAGGTTTTTCAATGGGCGGGCGCAAGCCACGGGAAAAACGGGCTTCAAAATACTGTTGGAACCTGTCTACCACTGCTTTCAGAGGAGCCGGGAAGCTGAGATTATAAATGGGAGAAGCTACAATCAGCAAATCGCATTCTCGCAACAGATGATCCAGTTGGGAAAAGCTATCACGGATCGCGCATCCCTCATGGGTCGCACACCAACCGCAGGCTGAACAGGGCGCCGGCGTTTCCCGATAGGTGTCAAATACTTCCACCTGTCGCTCCTCCATGGGAAGGCATTGCAAAAAATATTCCAGCATCCGCATCGTATAACCTTGTTTATGGGGTGAACCCAACAGCACCAATATTTTTTTCACCATGTTTCCCCCGTTCTATCGTTCCCATCTATTTCCTGCAATATACAAACTGGCAGAAAGAAAGCCAGGGAGGTACTCCTGAGAGTAAATCCTCAGTACCTCCCTGGATATAAAAGCTTTTTAATTTACTGTGTGTGAATCAATCACCAAAGGAGATTCCGATATCCCGGGCAGAACGCACCAGACTGCAATCTACCGGCACGGTCTTCAGCTTACCCGCCACTTCCTTTAGCGGAACCGGGACGATCTCCCCATTCTGCAGAGCAACCATATTTCCATAATTCTTTTCAATAATAAGTTTGGCTGCTGCTGTACCAAAACGAGTAGAAAGTACACGATCATAAGGGCAAGGGCTGCCGCCTCTCTGGAAATGTCCGGGAACTACCACTCGAATCTCCTGAGAAAGACGCTGTTCCAGTTCATTTGCCAAACGATAGGAAATGGAGGGGAACTGCATAGAAGCACGGGATGCCTTAAATTCTTTCTTTCCCATAGCAGCTTCTTCCTTAGAGATTGCTCCTTCTGCCACAGCTAGAATAGAGAAGCAGCTTCCATGCTCATTGCGGCGGCGGATCACCTTAGCGATCTTATCGGCATCATAAGGAATCTCCGGCAGCAAAATCACATCAGCACCACCGGCAATACCCGCTTGCAGGGTCAACCATCCTACTTTATGGCCCATAACTTCCACGATGAAAATACGGCCATGGGAGGTTGCGGTGGTATGAATGCAATCAATCACATTGGTAGCAATCTCTACAGCGCTGTGAAAACCAAAAGTCATTTCGGTTCCCCAAACATCATTATCAATGGTTTTGGGGAGAGAGACCACGTTCAGCCCTTCCTCACTGAGCAGGTTAGCAGTTTTATGGGTACCATTTCCTCCCAAAACCACTAAGCAGTCCAGCTTGAGCTTCCGATAAGTCTCTTTCATATTCTTGACCTTATCTACTTTATCGTCTTCGATCTGCCGCATCATTTTAAATGGCTGCCGGGAAGTACCTAAGATTGTGCCACCCAAGGTGAGGATACCGGAAAAATCGCTCCGGCTCATCTGCTTATACTCTCCATGGATCAATCCACGATATCCATCTTGAATACCGTAAATCTCTACATCCTTATCGTAGTACTCATACAGTCCTTTAGCAACGCCACGAATGGCGGCGTTAAGGCCCTGACAATCTCCACCACTGGTAAGAATTCCCACTCTTTTCATTCCACTTCACATCCATTCGTTAATTTTGCATTTGCACTTTACTTAAATTTTACATCTTTTTAGCAAAAATATCAATCATTTTTTAAATCTGCGCTGCGAATGGGGACAAAGGGCTGATCTTCAGGTAATCCCTCTTTGCTCTTAACAGCTGCTTGTGCCAGCTTGGAAAATTCTCTCTGACAATTGCAGACAGCTTTTCCACGGCGATCCACATGGACATAGGTAGTATCCGACAACTGCATCCTAGCGTTGGTAGTGTCTTCTAGCATCAAATCCAAAATGGAGAAAGCACGTTCCTTCAGGTCTGGGTCCTCAATGGGAAATACCAATTCCACACGACGATCCAGGTTTCGAGGCATCCAGTCGGCGCTGCCCATATAAATTTTAGGGTTCCCGGCGTTTTCAAAACGGAAAATACGGCTATGTTCCAGCAGCTGCCCTACAATACTGATTACTGTGATATGTTCGCTGATTCCAGGCACTCCCGGAACCAAGCAGCAAATTCCGCGAACAATGAGTTTTACCGGCACTTTTGCTTGGGAAGCCTTATACAACAGTTTAATAATCTCTGGGTCTACCAGAGAGTTCACCTTGGCAGTAATGCCGCTGGGTAACCCTCGCTGGGCATTTTCGATTTCCCGTTCTATCATCATACGGAAGAAGGGACGCATGCCATGTGGAGCCACCACAAACCGGTTATACTCTGGCGGGCGGGAATATCCAGTAATGGTATTGAACATTGAGGAGGCATCGGCACCGTAAGCTTCCTTGCAAGTAAACATACCGATATCGGTATAGATTTTGGCTGTGGAATCGTTATAGTTTCCCGTACCCATATGCACATACCGGCGAATACCGTCCTCTTCCCTGCGCACTACCAGCAAAATCTTGCAGTGGGTTTTCAAACCGGTAAGGCCATAGATTACATGGCAGCCTGCTTTTTCCAGTTTACGGGCCCAGATGATATTGTTTTCTTCATCAAACCGCGCTTTCAATTCCACCAGCACTGTGACCTGTTTACCGTTTTCTGCCGCACGGATCAAAGCCGCCACAATAGGAGAATTGCCGCTGACTCGATACAGGGTCTGTTTGATGGCCAATACATTTTCATCCTCAGCCGCTGCCTGGACAAAATCTACCACACAGGAAAAGCTTTCGTAAGGGTGATGCACCATACGGTCTTTTTCTCGAATAGCGGCAAATATGTCGTCATATCCCCAAAAGTCCGCCGGAGGATATACAGGACGAATGGGGGTAAAGCACAGATGCTCAAATCCCTCTACCCCTGCAAACTTAGAGAAAAAGGTGAGATCTAGCGGTCCGGTAAGTTCATAGATCTCATTAGGCTTCATTTTCAACATATCCACCAAGAAAGAGCGGATCTCTTTATCACAGTGAGAAATCAGCTCCAACCGTACAGGACGGCCGCGTTTCCGCTTTTTAATGGATTCCTTAACTGCATCCAGAAAATCCTGAGCTTCATCATCAATATCCAGATCGGAATTTCGGGTGATGCGGAAGGGACACCATGCCTCAATTTCCAATAATTCAAACAAATCGGCTAAATGACTGATGATTACATCCTCCAACAGCACAAATGCCCTTCCCTCTTCACTGGGAATTTCCAAAAAGCGGGACATAATACCCGGCACCTGCACAATGGCAAAACAGGAACCTTCATTGCCCTTAAGGCGAACTGCAATATTCAGACTTTTATTGGCCAAGAGCGGGAACGGCCGGCTGGTATCCACCGCCAACGGCGTAAGGACTGGGAACAATACTTTGTGAAAATATTCTGAAATATACTCCTTTTGTTCTTCATTCATCTGATCCGGCTGTAAAAAGAAAATATTGTTCTTTTTCAGCACAGGAGTAATAGAGCGGTACAAACAGGAGTATTGCCGCTCCATAAAGGCATGGATCTTATCCTCCAACTGAACGATCAACTTTTCTGGGGTAAGGCCCGATTCGTCTGCCTTTTTGTAGCCAGAATTGATCTGCGCTTTTACGCCGGCTACGCGCACCATGAAAAATTCATCTAAGTTAGAGCCAGTGATAGCCAAGAAGCGCAACCGCTCCATAAGCGGGTTCTCCTTTTTGAGAGCCTCTTCCAATACACGGGCATTAAAATCCATCCAACTCAATTCTCGGTTATGATAGGGAACCTGATATGTCTGGTCCATTTTTCCACGACCTTTCTATAATTCTCATAAGCTTTCATTGATTTCAAATCATGGGAAGCCGGATGGTCAATTCTGGATCCATCCCGAATACTTCTTTAAAAAAGGGACAGCACTGCGCAAAGGCCCACTTTTCCAAATGGGTATCCTCGTTGGTCTCCCCTGTTACCAGCAAACGATTGTGTTCCAACCGCACCTTGATATCAGAAAGCTTTTGCCGCTGGGACTTGTCCAAAGAGTTGGCCAGACGGAAAATTGCGATAAGCTTGGAAACGCAGATTTTCTGTTCTTCCCCTAACTGGGAAAATTCCCAATCTTCCAGCCTCGGGATATTGAACTCATTATAACTGGCCACATACGCAATCAACCGCATATGCGCTGCTGTCAAACCATAGATGTCAAAGTTTTTCACCAAATCAAAGGTACTACGGGTGTGTAGTTTGGTATTGACATAGTGACCGCAGTCGTGAAGAATGGCCGCTAATTCCAGTATCAACCGATATTGAGGGGCAAGGCCATGGACCGCCTTTGTTTTATCAAAAATCTTTATAGCAAATTTACGGATCAAATCCGCATGTTTTCGGGGACAACCGTATTTATCAGCAATAGACTCCGCACAGGCTATGGCACTATTACGAACATGCTGACGATAAGCTTCAATGGATTTAGGCTGGAGCATATGGCGCATTACGCCATCCCACAAATCCACCACTGGTAGGATAATATATTCCGCTTTAGAGAACCGGAACAACCGACTAAAGATGGACAAAGCGGAATACAGGATGTCCGCTTCTTCTTCAGTAATATTATACCGGATACTGATCTTCTCTGGCGAAAGGGACACAATCTCCCGATAAACCGCGCTAACCTGCTGGGTATTTAGAAAATATCGGCCTTGCTCCGGCTGGATTTCGAAAACCCTAGCAATCAGTTGAATATCGCTGCCGGTAAACACCAGATTAGACGCCTGCACTCCTTGCATAGATTTTGCAACTCGCTCCATAATAGCATCTAAATATTCTTCCATAACTACATGGAAGTTTTCAGAGTCCTCCCCAGCGGTATACAGGACATCCCGCAGCTTTAAAGAACCTACCGGAATGCTCTGCGAATACACTACATTTTTCCCGTTATAAAGGGCAATACCAATACTCCCCGTACCAATATAAGTCAGCAAAGTATCCTGATCTTTTACCTGCTCCATTTCTTGTAAAGAGCGCAGCATTTCCGAGTAAATCAGCGTCTTTTCCTGGTCGTCTTCCAGCACTTCAACTGTCAGATCGTTCTGAATCTTCAACTGGTCGATCACGTACGCCCGATTTTGTGCCTCACGCAGTGCAGTGGTAGCCACAGCCCGAATCTGATCCACGCCATAGCTTTCCATTACCTCTGCATATCCCTGAAGAATCTGCGAAAGCTCCCGCAAACTCTCAAAGCTGATCTTTCCTTCATTAAATACTTCATGACCCAAATGCAGGGGATATTCCAAGCGATCTACCTCTGCAATCTCCCCTTTTTTCAGTTGGGTAATTCTCATCTTCAGCAGATGAGAGCCAATGTCAATGACGGCGCCGCATTTTCCGCCTTTTTTCTTATTCATATGGCCAAATCCTTTCTGAATCGGTACGAACCAAGAACCGCACGAAAAATTCCATGCGCAATAGTTCTATTGCAATTATAACATAAAGACATTGTATGATGCAATTTTTTCATATGAAAAGTGCAAGTAAAATTCCTGTAAAATTATGAAACAATGAAAAGAATAATCCGCAAGCCACATTTACGCACAAAAAAGCCCTGACTGCAATGCAGTCAGGGCTTTTGGAGGCGACACCCAGATTTGAACTGGGGAATCAGGGTTTTGCAGACCCATGCCTTACCACTTGGCTATGTCGCCATGCTGGAGCGGACGACGAGGCTCGAACTCGCTACCTCCACCTTGGCAAGGTGGCGCTCTACCAGATGAGCTACGTCCGCATGGATGGTGCCTCCGATCGGAATCGAACCAATGACACGGGGATTTTCAGTCCCCTGCTCTACCAACTGAGCTACAGAGGCATAGTGGCGACCCGGAACGGGCTCGAACCGTCGACCTCCAGCGTGACAGGCTGGCGTTCTAACCAACTGAACTACCGGGCCATCTGTTTGCTCGTTCCAGCGACGTTTAGTATAATACCATATCTAAAAGCAGATGTCAACCATTATTTTCATATTTTTTCAAATTTATTTTAAATGGAATTCCCTAAACCGCTTACCCGCAAGACTCCCTTGAAAACGACAAATTTTTGAGTATAATTAGAATCTGTTCCTTGTTATATTATCTTATACAAACAAGAATACACAGGCATTTAAAGGAGAGGTTCCTTATGAAAAAGAAAGTCTTAGCCCTGTTTCTCGCAGCTGTCCTCGCGGCTTCTTTTTCCGCTTGCAGTGGGGCTGACAATAACAGTTCAAAAATAAGGGATGACAAGCCCGTAATCTCCGCTGACAAGGACAGCACCACCGACAAAACCGACGAGGGTTTCAGCGAGGATTCGAGCGAGAACAGTAAGACCTCCTCTGCTGGCCAACCGGTCAGCCAGTCCAGCCAGGAGAGCAGCAGTTCTTCTGCAAACAGCTCACACAGCGATAATTCGGGCAATAGTTCTTCTGTAAATTCCTCTAAGCCGAGCAGTAACGAAAATAGCAGTTCCAGCAAGCCGAACGGTGACTCCTGCAACAGCGGAAACTCTGCTTCCAGCAGCAAACCTTCTACGGGTAGTAGTTCCAGTAGTTCTGGCAACACTAAGCCTTCCACCGGCAGTAGCAGCTCTAAGCCTAACAGCAAACCCTCTACCGGCGACAGTAGCTCTAGCAGCAGTAGCAGCAAGCCTGCTCATCAGCTGCTCATCAGCATAACTATAGCACTGTAGTCAGCAGTACGAAGGGCGACTGCTCCCACAAGGGCACTGTCACTAAGAAGTGCAGCTGCGGTGCCACTATCACGGTTGATGGCAACTTTGGCAGCCACAACTGGAAAGATTGCTATAAAGATGTCTACCATGAGGCCGTGACTAATCCTGTATACGACTACGCCTATATTTGCAATGAGTGTGGCGCACAGTTCAATGATGAACAAACTTGTGGAGAGCACTGTATCTTCGATTGTGACAGCACTTACACATACAAGGAGTGGGTCGATCACTACGAGACTGTTACGCCCGCTTGGACAGAGCGTGTTCCCGACGGTAAAGAATGCACCATCTGCGGCAAACATCAAAACTAAGCAGCAGATGTGCGGCTCCCCCTTCTCTTACTGTAGCAAAAACAGGCTACTTTATATTTTGAAAAACAGGAAGCCTCTCTTAATAAAAAGAGTGCTTCCTGTTTTTTCGCAAAAGATTTATTCGCCGCAGCTGCCCTTTTCGGAGCAGAACTTGACAGTCTTTCCTTCCAGAATCATGTTGGTAGTGCGCACCGCGCACATTTTGCCGCACATAGAGCAGGTATGGCGCTCAGCAGGCGGTGTGGACTCGTAATAGCGGCGGGCCTTGTCCGGATCGAGGGCCAAACGGAACATTTCGTCCCAATCCAGCTTGTGACGGGCGGTGGACATTTCGTTGTCGCGGTCACGGGCATCGGGCAGACCATTGGCGATATCGGCAGCATGGGCGGCAATTTTGGAGGCAATAATACCCTCCCGCACATCGTCAAGATCAGGCAGGCGCAGATGCTCTGCCGGAGTGACATAGCACAGGAAGTTTGCGCCGTTGGAGGCGGCAATGGCCCCGCCGATAGCAGAGGTGATGTGGTCATAACCGGGAGCAATGTCAGTGACAATGGGTCCCAGTACATAGAAGGGTGCGCCGTGGCAGATGCGCTTTTCCATCTGCATATTGGCAGCAATTTCATTCATAGCCATATGCCCCGGACCTTCCACCAGCACCTGCACATCCGCATCCCAGGCGCGCTTGGTCAGGTGACCGATTTCAATCAGCTCGGAAATCTGGCCTGCATCGGAGCTGTCGTCGATGCAGCCAGGGCGCAGGGCATCGCCGATAGAGATGGTCACATCATGAGCACGCAGGATTTCCAATACATCGTCGTACCGCTCAAAGAAGGGGTTTTCGTTGCCGGTCATCATCATCCAGGCAAACAGCAGAGAGCCGCCCCGCGAAACGATATTCATTCGCCGTCCTTCTCGACGGAAAGCCTCTACCGCCCGGCGGTTGATACCTGCATGGATGGTCATAAAGTCCACACCCTCTTTGGCATGGGCCTCCACCACCTTGAGAAAATCATCGGCGGTGATGTCCAGCAGGTCTTTTTCCAGATAGCCAATGGCGTCATACATGGGTACGGTGCCGATCATGGCCGGGGAATACTCTACCAGCTTCTCCCGGAACACCCGGGTTTTGCCGTAGTTGGACAAATCCATAATAGATTCCGCGCCCATTTCCACGGACATCTTTACTTTATTCATTTCCAGCTCGTAGTCCTTAGCATCGCCGGAAATGCCGAGATTCACGTTAATCTTGGTGCGCAGGCCGTCACCGATCCCCTCTGCAGAAAGGGAGGTGTGGTGAATGTTGGCAGGAATAGCGATGGTACCAGCGGCAACGCGCTCCCGCACCCACTCCGGCTCCCTGTGCTCTTTTTCCGCCACCAGCTGAATCTGGGGGGTGATGATGCCTTTTTTG
>CALWIS010000128.1 GCA_944380795.1 uncultured Clostridia bacterium
CTGGTGGTGCGCCACGGCAAGATTGTGGAGCAGGGCAGCCATGAAGAAGTATTGGCGGCTGGAGGATACTACCACGACCTGTATACCACGCAGTCGGAGCAGGAAGCCAGCGAAGGAATTTTAGGCACAGCAGATCGATTGTGCTCCATAAATAAAAACAAGGGAGGCCCCTTTTTTTTTTTTTTTTTGTTTCTTACTGTCAAAAAAGATCTGTGTTACTGTCAGTATGCATAAAACAAGCTACTTTACAAGGTGAAAACTCAGACGTGGGTTTCCCCTCAAAAACAGCCCACTGGGCTGTTTTCTCACCCCTTCCCGCGTTTTGAGAGCATAAAGGATTCCGCTCTCTGCGGAGAGCGGCCAAAAGGGCGCTGGTCTCGCCTGCCGGCTCGGTCGGTGTTCAACGTTTGCCACTGGCAAACAACACCCTTTTGAATTTCCCGCCACCTTTTATAAAAGGGCGCCGTGTGCCAGTGGCACACAAATAAGGCGCCGACCGTAGCGGCAGCGGAGACCTGGACGAAAATTTCTACGTCGCGAAAAAGCCTTTGCGAATTTTAAGTTGTGTCCACGCAAACTGATTTGTTCAATTTTTTAGCCTGTGGGTTTATCGACAAGCTGAAGGGAGCCCCTTTTGGGGGTCTCCCTGTTGTTTTGGCCATTTATTAAATCAGGTTTAATTCCTGATAGCTGTTCTCCAGTGTCTCGCAAGAGCGGTTGAACTTCTCGCTCTCCTCGGGGGAAAGGTTCAGAGGCAGCACCCGGCGCACGCCGTTGCGTCCCACGATGCAGGGAACGCCGGCAAATACCCCATGCTGGCCGTATTCGCCCCGGAGCATGGTGGAAACGGTGAGCACGCTACTCTCGTTACCGAAGATGGCTTTGGTGATGCGCACCATGGCCATACCGATGCCGTAATAGGTGGCACGCTTGGCCTTGATGATCTGCTGCGCGGCAGTGCGCACTTCCTCACTGATTTTGTCCAGGTCCTCCTGGCAGCAGTTGCCGCCGGAAGCCTCGCAGATTTCCAAAATGGGACGGGTAGCCAGCATAGCCTGGGACCACGGCACGAACTCGCTGTCTCCGTGCTCGCCAATGACATAGGCGTGCATATTCCGGGGGTCAACGGAGAAGTATTCTCCCAGCAAATACCGCAGGCGGGCGGTGTCTAGCGCGGTGCCGGTGCCGATAACCCGGCGGGGGTTAAAACCGGACAGGGAGCAGGTAATGCGGGTCATGATGTCCACCGGGTTAGTGGCAACCAAAAAGATGCCGTTAAAGCCGGATTCCGTTACCGGGCCGATGATGGAGCGGAATACCTCAGTGTTACGATTCAAAAGGTCCAGACGGGATTCGCCGGGCTTCTGAGCCACACCAGCGCAAATCACCACAATGTCGGCGTTGGCGCAGTCGGAGTATTCTCCAGCGCGGATCTTCATATGGGAACCGGAGAAGGCCAGGCCGTGGTTTAAGTCCATGGCTTCGCCCCGGGCGCGTTCTTTATCCAGGTCAATGAGCACCAGCTCGTCGCAGGCGTTCTGGTTCAAAAGGGCGTAGGCATAGCTCATACCCACCATACCGGTGCCAATGAGAACAACTTTGCGGTTATCGGTTGCAGTAATCATGGAAATATTTCGTCCTTTCTCTATTTTTATTCGGTAATGGATTCCCCTTGCAGGGATACATATTCTTCGGCAAACTGGGAGGCCACAGCGCCATCTGCGGCGGCGGTGATGATCTGCCGCAGGGGCTTGTTGCGCACATCCCCAATGGCGAACACGCCGGGGAGGTTGGTACGGGTGGTCTCGTCAGCATCTACATAGCCGTTTTCGGTGAGGTTTACCTGCCCGGCAAACAAGCCGGAGTTTGGCACATTGCCCACCGCCACAAACAGACCGTCACAGGAAAAGATTTGCTCCTCACTGGTTTTTTTGTTGCGTACCGTTACGCCGGTGAGCTTTTCCTCGTGGTGCAGGGCGGTTACTTCCGAATCCCACACAAACTCAATGTTTTCCCGGCTCTTAAGGGGCTCCAGATATACCCTGCTGGCTCTTAAGGTATCCCGCCGATGGATAAGATATACCTTTTTGCAGAGCTTGGAGAGATACAGGGCATCAGCGGCGGCGGTATTTCCCCCGCCCACAATGGCCACGGTTTTGTCCTTATAGAACATCCCGTCACAGGTAGCGCAGTAGGAAACCCCTTTGCCCCGTAACTCTTGCTCTCCCGCAACGCCTAGTTCCCGGGGAGAAGCTCCGGTGGAGAGAATCACGGTTTTTGCCAGAAACTCCCCGCTGTCGGTGACGATACGTTTAGGGGAAACAGCCAGCTCCAGCTTTACTGCTTCGCCGTAGTGGGTTTCCGCACCAAAGCGCTGGGCGCTCTCCTGCATTTTCATAGCCAATTCAAAACCGTTGACTCCCTCGGGAAAGCCGGGATAATTGTCCACTTGGTCGGTGGTGGCCATCTGTCCACCGGGAGAGAGCTTTTCAATCACCAGTGTAGACAGGCCGGCGCGGGCTGTATAGAGGGCGGCGGTGTAGCCTCCGGGGCCGCCGCCAACAATGATGGTATCATAAAGTTTGGGTTCCATAGGGGTTCCTCCTTCAACAAAAAACGCCGGGCCGGGCGTACCGGCCCGGCATCGGGTCATTACAGAGAGATGTGAGAGGTGAGCCAGCTTTCCACAGCAGCCTTGGGTTTAGCTCCCAAAGAGGTGTCTAACACCTTACCGTCCTTGATAAGGATCAGAGTGGGGATGCTCATCACGCCAAACTGGCTGGCCAGAGCGCTTTCTTCATCTACGTTTACCTTGGTGACCTTCAGGGAACCAGCGTGCTCGTCGGCAATTTGGTCGATGACAGGGGAGAGCATACGGCAGGGACCGCACCAGGGAGCCCAGAAATCCACCAGCACAGGCTTTTGGGAATCCAACACTTCAGCTTTAAATGTATTTTGAGTAACAGGGGTAGCAGACATTGTCAAAACTCCTTTCAAACATCAATTACGATGGGATCATTTGATATTGGGGGAAGCATTTTTGTCTTCCGTGACTATAGGATACCCCATTTTCATATGAATTTCCGTGACTGCGTCACATTAAAAAAATTATTTGATGGAAGGCCTTTTGCTGCCCTGTGCTAGGGTTTCCAATGCTTTTTCATCCAAGATGGTGATGGTTCCCCGAGATAGGGACACCAGTTTTTCCGTCTGGAAATATTTCAGCATCCGGGAAACCACCTCCCGTGCCGAGGAGAGCTGCCGGGCCAGCTGGTCGTGGGTGGTGTGCAGGGTATTGGAGTTTGCCAGTGTCTTTTCTTCCAGCAGCAATCCCGCCAGCCGGGAATCCATTCCCCGGCTGAGAATCTGGTCCATAAGCCACATCATTTCGCTGAGACGGGCTGCCATCATCTCGCTGGTAAAGCGGGCTACCGGCAGGGAGGTGTCCATCAATCCACGGTATACAGCAGAAGGGATCACCAGTACCTGGGTGGGTTCCCAAGCCTCCACCGTAACGGGGAAGGGAATGGAGCTCACGGCGCAATACCCGGAAAACATACAGATCTCACCGGGAAGCAGGCGGAAAAGCGTTAACTCCCGGCCTTCTTCCGTTACCGTATAGGCCCGCATCTGGCCTTTGGTAAGGAGTAAAAGCCCGGTGCAATCCTGTGTCCCATCATGGAGGATGGCCCCTTTTTCATAGCTGCGGGGGGCAGAGGATTCTTCCAATAACTGGCGTTCTTTTGGGGAAAGCTCCTCCCAAAAGGGGAAAAAATCGCGTAACTCCATGGGGATTCCTTCTTTCATCAAGATCATATTGTCCCCATTATAACAGGTTTCTCTTCTGGAAAAAAGCGGAATTTGTGAATGGGATGTTTGGGAAAAGAAAAAAAGCACAGGATAAAAGAGAACAAAACTTGGAAAAGGAAGGTGTCTATGTGAAAACCCTGTATGAAAACGGAAAAATCCTCACCATGGAATCCCCGTGGCCTGCGGAGGCCTTAATAGAAGAGGAGGGGAAAATCCGCTTTGTGGGGCGGCGGCAGGAGGCATTATCACTGCTTTCTTCTGGGGATAAAAGAAAGGACCTTTGCGGCCACACTCTGATGCCCGGATTTGTAGACGGCCACAGCCACTTAACAGGATGCGCTTCGGCCCTTTCCATGGTGCAGCTGGGGGAATGCCGAAATTACCGGGAGATCACAGAACGGATCGAAAGCTTTATCCGAGAGCACAACATTCCGGCGGGAAAATGGGTGTGTGCCACCGGTTACGACCATACTCTGTTGGTGGAAAAACAGCATCCCACCCGGGAATTTCTGGATATCTTTTCTCAAAATCCGGTGGTAATCACCCATCAGTCCGGTCATATGGGGGTGGTCAACAGTCTGGGGCTCAAAGAAATGGGAATCGAGCCGGACACCCCCGACCCGACGGGCGGGCAGATTGGCCGGGATAAAGCGGGAATTCCCAACGGGTATTTGGAGGAAACCGCCTTTACTCGGATTTCGCAGGTGATTCCTCCGCCGCCGGAGGAGGAACGAATCAAGGCCATCCAAAAGGCAGAAGAGGAATATCTGCGCCAGGGATTTACCACGATCCAGGACGGTCTCATCGGCGAGAGGGATTGGGAGATTTTGCGCCGTATGGACCAGGCGGGAAAGCTGCGGGCGGATGTGGTGTGTTACCACAGCCCGGAAGATACCCCTTTCCTTTCTGATAAAAATCCGGCGTATGATCGCAGATACGGGAACCATTTAAAGCTGGGGGGTTATAAAGTGTTTTTAGATGGTTCCCCCCAGGGAAAAACGGCGTGGCTCTCCCAGCCCTATGAGGGGGAGGAGAGCTATCGGGGCTATCCGGCCCACACCGACCAACAGGTGTTTTTGTTTATGAAAAAAGCATTGGAGGATAACCGGCAGATTTTGGTGCATTGCAATGGGGATGCGGCGTCGGCCCAGATGATTCATTGCTACCGCCGGGCACTGGAGCAGACAGGCTGCCCGGGAATTCGGCCGGTGATGGTGCACGCCCAGACAGTACGCCGCGACCAACTGGCAGAAATGGCCTCTCTTTCTATGATGGCCTCCTTCTTTGTGGCCCATGTGTTCCATTGGGGAGACATCCATCTGCAAAATCTGGGGGAGAGAGGAAGGCAGATCAGCCCGTTAGCCTCGGCGGCGCAGGCTGGCGTATGCTTTACCCTTCATCAGGATTCCCCGGTGCTGCCGCCGGATATGTGGCAATCCATTTGGTGTGCGGCAGCGCGGGTGACTCGCTCCGGAGAAAAATTGGAGCCGAAAGAGAGAATCTCGGTTTATGAAGCCTTAAAGGCCGCTACCATAAACGGTGCGTGCCAGTATTTTGAAGAAGGGGAAAAAGGAAGCCTGCGCCCGGGAAAACGGGCGGATATGATCGTGGTGGAGCCCAACCCTCTGGAATGCCCTTTGGAAGCTTTGCGGGAGATGCGGGTGCTGGAAACCATTAAGGATGGAAAAACCGTATAAACAGAGCGTTTCCTTTTTTAGGACACACTGTATAATTCTGGAATAACAGCCCAACCTAACAGCATATTCATGATAGAAAGGCGGAGAGAGGAATGGAGCTGGTTATGAGACTGGAACAGGTGATACAAAAAGCCGAAATGGTGAGAGAAGAGGAGCCTTCCCGCAAGCTGTTGGAGGAAATCCACGATATTCGGGAACAGATCGCCTGCAACGAGGACTGGTTTTCCGTGGAACTGGACGAAGATCTGATCGAAGCCTGTGTGTATCAGGGAAAAGCGCTGCAGGCAAGATACCGGTATCTTCTCCGAAAAGCCAGGCAGGAGCAGGTGCGGGCCGCCATGTAGCGCAAGAAGTACCAGAAGGAGAGGATAAAATGGATATGGAGGTCCTATGGGTGGGCATAGGGGTCGTGGTGCTGCTGGTTATCTTGCAGGTTTGCGCCGGGAATAAAAAGCCGGTGCGCAGTGCCGTGAGCGGTGTTTTATTGGGATGGCTGGCGCTGCTGGCGGTGAATATTACCGGCATGGTTACCGGGGTGACGCTTCCCATCAGCGCCTTGAGCATCGGCGTGTCGGGGGCGGCAGGAATCCCAGGGGTCACCATGCTGGTTTTGCTGGATATGATTCTGTGAATCTTTAGAAGCAAGGTGCTTCCACAGCGCAAAAATCCCTCCACCTGCATATAGTGGAACAGGTGGAGGTGGAAGTATGATTAGTGTCTACTACCGGGTAAAGGCCGGTGAAAGCCTTTGGCAGATTGCCCGGCGTTACGGCGCAGACCCGCAGGAAGTGGTGCGGTATAACCGGTTGGAAAACGAAACCGTTTTGCGGGAAGGGATGCGGCTGCGGATTCCCATCAAGGAACCGGTTCGTCCCGCCCCGGTGGTCATTGGGAAAACGGGTGAGTGGATCACCCTGCAAGAAGGGGAGACCTTGGACGAAGCCGCTCGCCGCGCTGGAATCAGTCGGCAAATGCTGCTTTGGCTCAATGGCCTTTCCCGAGTGAAAAAATTAACCCCGGGTTATCGTTTGCGCATACGCCCTTAAAGGAAAAGGTGCTGCCAAATCACTGGCAACACCTTTTCCTTTTATCATTTTTTCAGAGAGTTTTTATTGGCAATATTCCACCCAAGTATCAAAAACGGTGGAGTCCATCTGGAAAGCGACCCCGCTGATCCCAGCAAGTTGCACATAGCCGCCGGGGCACAGCACCAGCTGGAATTCCACGCCGTCCTCCAGCTGAACATACAGTTCCCCCAGACGTTCTCCCTCTGGCGTTTCCTCGTCCGGCACGGCGGGAGCGCTGCACAGTGCCTCCAGGAACGGGGTAAAATCCTCCTCAATGGGCACCGAAAACCGCTGTATCTGGTATTCCCCCTCTTTTTCGATCTCCGCCTGCACGCCGCTCACACGGCCTCTGGCAGAAAGATATTTCTGAAACAAATCTTCCCCTGTGTAAAAGGTCTGACCGGAGCCGCTGAAAAAGAAGAGCAGTTTTTCTCCGTCCACCTGTTCTTCCCGCATCCCCAGCAGGAATTCCGGGGCGTAGCCGGGAATCTCATAGAAATCCCCCTCTACACATCCAATAGCTGTCTGGTAAGAGAGGGCTTCCTGTTCCGAAGGAGGGAGAAACTCTCCCACGTCATACACCCGCATTTCTACGCACCCCAACCTTTTTCCTATCAGCGATTCCGAATAAGGGACGGAAACAAAGCTGGAATACAGCCTTCCATCTACCCAGAAAAACGGACAGGCAAAGTCCGAAACAGCGGGATTTATATCAGCGGGCGGCTCTGCCTGAGGAAGGGTGACCCCTTTTCCGGGGGAAGGAGAAGGACTGACGGGTGCCACCGATTCCGCAGGAGGAGACGGGCTGGCAGATACCGCCGATTCTGTGGGGGAAATAGGGATGGAATGGCGGTTCAGGGAAGCGGCGGTCGCCCCTGTGCCTGCCAGCACCAGCGCCGCCAAACAGCACAATATCCGCTTTTGTTTTCTCCGCCGTTTCCCCTGCTTCCTTTTATCCTCTGTTTCCTGTAAAATACTTTCCTCAATCTGGTTCATAGCTTGAAAAAGGTCTTTCTGGTTCATGGAAGGAACCCCTCCTTTTCTAAAAATGCCTTTA
>CALWIS010000129.1 GCA_944380795.1 uncultured Clostridia bacterium
GGTATCCGGCTCCTCGGGCTCGGTGGTCTCGCCGGGGTCCGGGGTCTCCGGGTCGGTGGTTTCGCCGGGCTCCTCCGGATCTGTCGTCTCACCGGGATCGGGCACCTCGGGCGTCGGATCCTCCGGCTCCGCGACCTCGTCGGTCACATCGTGGTAGATTTAATACGGCGGAGCTTAGGCCAGCCGTTTTCATCCATATCCCATGTTGTATATAAATCCCAGCCCATACTCAATAAGAGTGCTTTACTAAGCGAACAAATCCCTTTTTCAAATCGCTCCTTTTCCTGGTAGAATACAGGGCTGTCACCAAGGAGAACCCTTAAATTGTACATAAAAGCATTTTTGTTAGGGGATACAAGGCTGACCTCTTGCGGCGGAATGCCTATTGGCCCGAAATTATAGGGGAGGTCCTCTAATTTTCCACTAGAAAATGCTATTGTCGACCATGCGCTGACACAGCCATACACCCCCCAATTCGGGTTTTCGCAATTTACATCCCAGCTATAAGCTGATCCGATCCCATAGACTATGCTTTCTTTCAAGGTCTGCCTAGTTGTTATGCGGCCTCTTGCCAAGCAATTGATTATTCTTGCCGGGGTGCATCCACAGATCCCATATATTCCGCCGGAGTCCTCTAGTTGAGCATTGACAACGCAGTTCGATATGGTTGTATCTGAAGCGCTGCAAGCGGCGGCAATCCCTCCAATTTCGTTTTGAAACCCCTTCCTAGAATTGGATCCACTGATATTGCCCTCGAACTCACACCGATCAACTACTACGGGCGTATCTCCAGCCGCATTCTCGATAATCTCCCCAACGATTCCGCCCATTAAATTTCCACCATTGATTTTCCCGGAAACACAAGTTGACATGATGAGCCCGTGAAAAGAACCTGCAACTCCCCCGATGTGATGGTTTCCGACCATATAGATATCTGAAAGTGTTAAGTCTTTCACGGTACCATCTAAGTAGCCAAAGAAACCCACATTCTCTATTTTGGGAAATATCTCGACCACATTTTTGATCGTGTGCCCAGACCCATCCAAACATCCTGAAAAGCTTTGATTGTGGTCTACTGCAATCCCTAGGTCATCTGCCATAAAAGTTAGATTGCCAATCGGACACCATCCAATTCCCCAGTCAGTGTCTGCCAAATCAATGTCAGAAACCAGGCGATAGTGTGCTTTTAGATTGCTCCGCATGGCATTTAGCTGGCTTGCTGTTTCAATTAAAAAAGGAGAGGATGCTGAACCAGAACCACCGCTAAAAGAGGGGCGAGTTCCTAAAAAACAAATAGAAAACTCTTTTTGTATTTTTTCCCCAGACTTCGTTACTGCCTCTACCCTGTATATGCCATTCGCGGTTATTCTGAAGATACTACCTATTTCCCATTTCGCGTTATTTATTGCTGAGCCATCTTTTGCGAGCCGGTATGCAGAAATCTCCTCAGATGAATAAAGACGTAACTGAACGGTATTTTGCGTTAAATCAGTCGAGTCTGGAATTATGAACAGTGGTTGCTGATTCAGCATGATCTTCTCCTTCATGAGTCACGCGGCTTGATCAAACACGGATTCAATTATTTTCACCGCTGGACCGGCTGCCTTTGCGATTTCTTGGGCAGTCTCCATCGTTTTCACGACTGTAAGCTTAACAGTTTGCCCACCAGCGAGTTCTATCACAAATGTTCCCGCTTTTGCAGCTGTAGATATTGCTGAGAGCCCTAGCCATGCCGAGGCCGCAGAACCGAGAACAACGATTGTGCCAGCAGCAAATCCATAACCTGCTGCCTGTGCAGCAGTCATCTGATATGCGTGCTTTCCTGTGGTCGCATAAATCAAATCATCAATCGCATTATATACTTGCTGCTCAGCCTGTTTATTTCTCTGATAGCTATAGCTAAACTGCAAATTGGACATCTGTGTCCGATTTTTACTCGGATCGTTCTTGACAGTCAAAATTGGCTGGTAGGTAATATAGCCAGGAAGGCCTCTGTTCGTTCTCTCAATTCTCAGGCGAACAGAATATTGGGGAGTATCCCAAATGACCTTATCAAATAGCACCCCAAAGCCAAGGACTCTATTATATGCTGCCACATCATTGACTTCGACGGTTCTATCTGGATTGGTACCGTAGCAACTGAGAATATTATAGTAGTTACTCAGCTGCATAGATGCAGCCTCAAAGTAACTTCCGGTAATCATCCCGTTTTGAGTTCTGTATTTAGGTTTTATTTCGAATGGATACATTACTTCATTCTTTGTGAGCAAAACGTCAACTCTGCCTTTCAGACTTCCATGCTGAATGACTTTTTCAAATTGGATTCCTGTATTCGTCCCAGGATTTTTCTGAAGAAGCTTTCTGCCAACAATAACTTGTGTGATGACATGGAAGATTTCATTTCTAAGAACACTACTACTCTTTGTCATCTCAAAAGCAGAATCAACAAGAGAACCTGTTTCGCCTCCTGTATATTTGCTCATAAGAGCATTCCAATTTATAGAGGATTCAAGGCCGAGTATATCTATGGCATTTATCGCATTATCCCGGACATACAGATACTGCACAAGCGCCATGGGCTCCTTGACGTACTCCCGCAGGTCGTACTGGCTGGGATCGAGGATCGGGTCCTGAGCCGTGAAGGTGCGGTTGTAGGCGTCGTAGAACCGGGCCTTGGCGTAGTACAGGTCCAGCACGGCGTCGTAGTCGTGGGTGGCGTACTCCTTCACCAGATCCAGCTCCCGCTGGCCGCACTTGAGCACGGCGTTGTGGGTGATCTCGCCCCACTCGTTGTAGCTGGTCCAGGCGATGACCTTGCTGTTGACGGCGGAGGTCAGGTAATCCGTGGTGCCCAGGTAGTCGGTGTGGTAGTAGGCGTGCAGCTCACCCCGGCTGTCCAGCAGGGAGGAGGAGCCGTTCTCAATGCCCTGGACCACGACGGAGAGCCGGGCCTTGTCGCTGTTGACGTAGCGGTAGGTGAGGCCGTTGACCTCCTGCTCCATCAGGGGCTTGTAGTCCTCGCGGCTGAAGTCCACCACGAACTGCTTGACAACGGTGGAGGTCTTCTTTATGTCACTGCCGGTGGGCTTGTCCTTGTTGCCATTGCCGTTGCCCTGGTTTCCGTTGTTGCCGTTGCCGCCGCCTGTGGCCGCCAGGACCAGGGATGCCTCCAGGGTGCCCTCCTCTGCGGGCTCGCTGTCGG
>CALWIS010000130.1 GCA_944380795.1 uncultured Clostridia bacterium
GGGTAAAATAAGGCCAAGAAAAGAGGTGTTACTATGAAATTCCTGTTAAAGCTGATTTTGTTTCCTGTCTGGATTCTTGTAAAGTTGATTGCTCTGATCGGTAACTTACTTACGCACTGTGCTTGCTTTGTATTTAATTTGTTGTTTATCTGCATTGCCATTAGTGTTGTAATGAGTATTGCACAAGGACTTTGGACGACCCTGTTCATTCTGCTGGGCATGGGAGCTGCGGCTTTCCTTGCCTTGCTGGTATTTGTTTTTGTTGCAACGGAATTTTGGGTGATGCTCTCGGACGGTCTGAAAAAAATTATCTTCTCATAAGGAGGAAGGCGATATATGGACAAACAGCTTATGCTGCGACACTTTGAAACAGAGTATGAAGATCCCATTGATGAAATCGTAGGCGATGACCCGGAGTTCAAGAAAATCAATGACCGCTTTTTCGCAAAATCCGAGGAGCTTTGTAAACTCGTTGGAGGTGCCAATTCTCCTGTATGGGATTTGTTTGAAGAAGTCATGGACGAATATCATAGCATAGAATTGCTGCTCTGTAAGGCGATGTATCTGCAAGGTGCTGAGGACAGAGAAAAGATGCTAAAATGACAACAAGACCGCTCGTTTGGGCGGTCTTGTTGTTTATGGAAGGGACGGTGAGCAAATGGCAGCAACTCGATTGATTGCGCTTCATGTAAATAAAGGTAAATCGGTAGCACAATGTCTGGCTGATCGCACAGACTATTCCCAAAACGCCGAGAAAACCAATGATGGCGAGTTTATCAGCTCCTATGAATGCGACCCTAAGACTGCCGATGAAGAATTTCTTTTGTCCAAACGGCAGTATCAGCACATTACTGGCAGACAGCAAAAGCGTGATGTGATTGCATATCAGATTCGTCAGTCCTTTAAGCCGGGTGAAATCACGCCGGAGGAAGCCAATCAGGTTGGACATGAGCTGGCAATGCGGTTTACCAAAGGCAAGCACGCTTTTATTGTTGCGACTCACATAGATCGTACCCATATCCATAACCACATCATCTACAACTCCACATCTTTGGATGGATCAAGAAAGTGGAGGAATTTCTTCTTGTCGGGTTTGGCGGTGCAGCGGCTCAGTGACATCATCTGTCTGGAACATGGCCTGTCGGTTATTCAGCCTAAGCCATATCGTGAACGAGCCAAAAGAACTCTATTCCCGAAAAAGAAAAGCCAGCGTGAGTTACTCTGCGATGCCATTGACACTCTGCTGGCCACCAAACCGAAGTCTTTTCAGGAGCTGACAGAGCAGCTTGTCCAGATGGGATATGAGTTTAAGGACGGTAAACACCCAGCGTTCCGCAAACAAGGAGAAAAGCGATTTCTGCGACTGCGTTCTCTTGGAGAGGGATACAGCTATGAGGAATTACAGGCTGTGCTGAAAGGTAAAACCGTTCATCGTTCCAGAGGTAGCAGAAACAATGGAACCGCTCCTATGCAGAGAGAGTTCAATCTGCTGATCGACATTCAAGCAAAAATGGCAGAGGGTAAATCTGCGGGTTATGAGCGGTGGGCCAAAAAATACAATCGAAAGGAAGCTGCCAAGACCGTTTGCCTACTGAAAGAAAAAGGCGTAAATAGCTATGATGAATTGGTGGCGCTGACCGAAAAGCTCTCCGCCCGATTTGGAGAGCTGTCCGATAGCATCAAGGCTGCGGAAAAGCGTATGGTAGAGATCGGTGCATTACAGACCCATATCAACAACTATGCCAAGACCAGAGCTGTCTATGAAGCATACCGTAAGGCTGGATACAGCAAGAAATTCTTTGAGGAGCATCGTGATGAAATACAGCTCCATAAAGCGGCAAAGCAGGCGTTTGACCAGTTGCCGGGCAAAAAGATTCCGTCCAGAAAATCGCTGCACGAGGAGTTCCATCAGCTTTTGACGGAGAAGAAAAAAGCCTACGCAGAATATCGCCAGGTAAAGAAAGAGATGCAGGAGAACCTGGTGGCAAAGCAGAATGTAGAGTATATCCTTGGCATCGACCAAAAAGAGAAGCAACGCCAGAGAGAAGTAAGTTCTACCCGATAAAAAACGCTACCGCCACTACCGGCTCGATAGAGTTGGTAGTGGCGGTGTTTTTTGTTTTATCGACCGTATGCCCAGAGCGCCATATCAATCTTCGTGGCATCTAAATATTTTCTACATATTACTCCGGCTTCTAATATATAGCTCAGTAATGGTCAGAATGACCGTGTAGCCAACATCGAAGATGTTGTTCAATGGGGATTGGGGCTGCTGCACCAACAAGCTATTTTTGAAAATTGAGCCTGCGGCGAAATTGAGAAAATGAGCAAAGTGGTACCACTTTGCACTGCTTGCCAAGTTGTTTTTTCGGTCTTATTCAAACGAAATCTTATGTGGTTATTGCTCTTAGCATCATCATACATCTTTCTTTTCGTTCTTATCTCGCTCCGCTTTCCATTGCTCATATTTTTCTACATTCTTTGGGTCAGAATAGAATTCTGTGCAAGATTTAAGCAATGTGCGGCAGAGAGCTTCCATTTGGTGTTTTGGAATTTGGCTAAAATCAATCTTTGGCTGATCCTTGTTCATAGTGACACCACCTTACACAGACTTCATTACATCCAACAAGCACTGAAAGTGGTCAACTCAATAAAGTAAAGCTCTAATATACGGAATTACCCCAAAATTCGTTGAAGTGATTCAATAATTATATCGACATCATTTTCAGAATTATTTCTTCCAAACGACAATCGTATGGTTCCCTTTGCCAAATCCGGCTCCAGTCCGATAGCCTGCAATACATGAGAAATCTGAGTTTCTTGGCTATTACAGGCAGAGCCGGTAGAAACACAAATTCCCATTAAGTCTAATCGGTGCAATAGGGCCTCGCCGCTGTAGCCAGGGAAGGAGAGGCTCAAATTTCCCGGAATATGTGCATTGCTTCCATTGCGAGAGAACCGAATATTTGCGGCGGATAATCCTGCAAGTAATCTGTTTTCCAGTGCGGTCAGATGTGTCGCCGTGTCTTTCATGAAAGCAACATTCTTTTTTAATGCTGTAGCCATCCCAACAATAGATGCGACATTTTCCGTACCAGCCCTCATGTGGTGTTCCTGGCCACCTCCGCTTGCGTAGGGCGTTAGGGGCGTATCTTTTCGGACATATAGAAAACCAATGCCTTTTGGACCATTAAACTTGTGAGCAGAAGCGGAAAGCATATCCACACCAAGCAAATTCACATCTATTTCAATATGCCCAACTGCCTGAACAGCGTCTGTATGAAATATGGCACCACAGGAATGTGCAATAGCAGCTAAAGCAGAAATATCCTGAATAGAGCCAATCTCGT
>CALWIS010000131.1 GCA_944380795.1 uncultured Clostridia bacterium
GATGCCTTTGTGGACCGCTACCTGACCAAAGACGGCGAAAGCGTCTCCCAAGCCAAAGAACGGCTTCGGCAGGAACACCGCCCATAAAACCAAACGCAACACACAGCCCCGCCCCCAATTTGGGAGCGCGGGCTTTTTTATTGTTTCTAAAATAGGGAGAAACCCTAGAAAACACAGCGATTGCTGCCGATGCAGATACACAGCGCTACGTTCAAGCCGGGGAGCGGCAAACTCCCGTGCCGTGCAAAATAAAACGCCGCTTTTGGCTGCTATTTTTGAGTCATGCGCTCCAAGGCTTCCTCCTTGGAGAATCGCACCTTTTCCACGTCTTTATCGGTGTACTCCTTGCCGCATACCGGAAAATAGGGGCACCACTGGCAACCCCGCTGGTTGTACAGCAAGGGCAAAGCTGCGATGTCGCCATGCACCAGCTTCTTTTTCATCTGCCGTACCAGCGACTTGACATGGCCGGTTACCTGTTCCAGCTGAGATCCTGAAAGCACATAGTCCCGCCGGGCAGGCTCACCGTTTTTCAAAGCCACGGGGATATATTTTCCCGCCGCCTTTTCTTCCATGGCGGTGATGACCTCCGGGTCGTCCAGCACAAGGCCGTTCATTTTCAGCTTTTTCTCCGCTTCCTTTTGAATTTTATCCGGCGGGGTCTGGCGGTCGGCAGGCACCAAAGGCTGCACAGCCGGCATATAGAGAATACCCGCCCCCTGCAAACCGCCATTTTCAATCAGTGCCGCCAGATAAATGAGCATTTGCAGGTTCATGCCGTAGAGCACGTCGGTGAGCTTGAACTCCTTGGAACCGGTTTTATAATCCACAATGCGCACATAGGTTTCGCCGTGCAGCTCTGCCAAATCCACTCGGTCGATCTTGCCGCCGATGGTGACGGTACCCTCTTCTGTGGGAACCTTAAGCGGCGGGAACTGGCTCCCATTTTTCAGTTCCAGCTCAAAATACCGGGGCTCAAAGCGGCTCTGGGCCAATTCCTGCCCGATATGCCGGATGACGGCACAGGCGGAATCCGCCAGCCGCCGAAGCTGGAACCGAAACCGGGCGCTGCGGTTTTCCGCCCCGCCCATGCAGGCCAGAGCGTACTCGTCGATGAGGGCGAGGATTTCTTCTTCCAGCGCCTTTTTCTCCAAGGCCGCCACTTCCTTGCCGGTTTTGCGGCGGAACACCCGCTCCAGCAAAAAGTGCATCAGACTACCGTATTCTAGCGATCCCAACTCCGCCGGACGGCGCTCTTTAGCGTTCATGCCGTAGCGACAAAAGTACTGGAACCGGCACAGGTGGAAAGTCTCGATCTGGGTGGCGGACAGACTGCGGTTTGCAAACAGTTCCCCTGCCTTTTCCTCTTCCCGGAAGGCCATGGGGGACTGCTCCGCAGTGCGCTGCAAGGCTTCCACCCGCCCCTGATAGCCCTCCTTTTCCGCAAACAGGGTGCGCAGGGTGGCGTAGAGAGAATCCTGCTGGGGCCACTTCCGCGCTAAAAGGGCAAAGGCCGCTTCGGGAGCGTTGGCCTCCTGCTGGGGAGGCATGGAACCGGCGCTTTTCACCGGCAGGGACGGGAACAAACTTTGCAGTTCCTCCACGATTTCCGAAGGGGAACAGCTTTCCTCCCCGGAAGAAGCGGGCCAGCTGACAAACAGCTTTTCGGAGGGGCTGGTCATGGCCTGATAGGCCAAAAACTGCTCTTCCAGAGCTTTGTCCTCCAAAGAATCGCTGAGGGGCAGGCCCAGCTGGATGAGGGTTTTTCGCTCCTCCTCACTGAACACGCCGCCGGAAGAGGGCGTTTGGGGAAACTGTCCCAGCACCGCCCCCGTGAGGAACACCACCTTGGGGTCCACAGGGCGCATCCGGTCGGCAGTGCCCAACGTGACCTCATCCACCTGCTGAGGGATATCGGAGATCTCTCCGGCCTGCATCACCAGCCGCAAAAGCTGGGCGTACCGCTCCGGCTCCAACTTGCGTTCGGAAAGGGTCAGGGCGGTCTGGTCCAGAATGTTCATGAGCACATCCCACAGCCGGAGCTGGTGGGCGGCAGTCTCCCCCTGCCCCGATTCTTCCAGCTTTTGGCACAGGGCCGGCAGGGTCTCCTGCACATTAAAATCCGTTAGCAGCTGGAAAATGGCCTCTGCCGCCCCTTTCCCGTCGGTATCCGCAAGGGCGGCGGCAAAGCGCTGGAGGGGCGCGGTGACCTTCTCCCGCAGGGCGTTGATAACTTCCAGCCGCTGGGCCTGCTCCTCGGTGGTGGATTCCACAAAGCCGTCGGGGTTTTCCTGCCACGGAGAGAGCCACTTTTTCCCGCTGAGATTCCACAAAAAGGTGTAGTTCTCCAAAAGGGCGATCTCCCCGGCATCCAGCCCGGAAAGGCCGGTTTTGAGCAGGGAAAAAATCTCCTCGGAGCGAAAGCCGTGATTTACCACGGCGAAGGCTTCCAGCACAAAGCGCATAATGGGTTCCGCGTCCACGGAGCGGGGATGGTCGAGAAAGCAGGGAACCTCCCACCGGCGCAGGGCGATGTCCAGTGCGCCGCGGTAGGGGTCCTCCCGGCGCAGAATGATGGTGATATCCCGCCAGCGGTAGCCCTCCTCCATAACTAGGCGCCGGATACGGGAAGCCACAAACTCGGCTTCCTCGTAAATATGACGAGCACACACCAGGGTGACACCGGTTGCGTCCTCCTCCGGCTGGGGCTTTTCTCGGCGGAACACCTGGCGCTCCACTTCCCGAAGGGCCGGGGAAATGAACCGGGGGCTCTCGGTGAGATGCACCGGCGGAGCGATCTTCACCCCCTCCTCCTTGGCCATGCGGGAAAGAAGGTTAGCGGTGCGGCATACGGTGGAAAACATCCCGTTTTCCTGCTTTTCCAGAGAGCCGGGGCCATCGGCGCAGAGGGTCACATACACGTTTTCCGCCTGCCGCAGAATCAGCCGCAGCACCTCCAGTTCCTGCACGGTGAAACTCTTAAAAGCGTCCACCGCCACGGTGTACCCAGCAAAATAATCGTGCTGTTCCAAGCAATCCCGCAGCCGGGTGAGGTCATCCAATGGGTCGAGAT
>CALWIS010000132.1 GCA_944380795.1 uncultured Clostridia bacterium
CGGTGCGGTCCTCCTTGATGTTGCTGACCGTTTCGCCCAGCATCAGCTGGGTGACCTCCTCGGGATGATAGTAGACGTTTTTCATATTGCTCTCATCCACACGGAACACGCGGAAGCCGATGTCCAGATCGGCGTCCGGGTGCTCCGCTTTGATCTTGTCCCCGGCCCGGCGGATGCGCTCCTTGCCGATCTCCCCGATGGTTTTGCAGCCGGCTTTGAACGCCTCGGATTTTTCATCGCAGGGCTCCGGCAGCTGCACCATGATAAACTTGCGGTGGCCGCCGTCCTCGGCGTTGAGCTGCATGACCGCGTGGGCGGTGGTGGCAGAGCCGGAGAAGAAGTCAAGAACAATAATATCACGGTTATCCTTGATACGTTCTACCAAAAATCGCATAAGTTTCAGCGGCTTTGGGTTTTCAAATATTCTGTTTCCGAAAATTGCCTCACACTCTTTATTCCCCATAGTTGCAGAACCTGCATTTAGTAAAATCGATGAAGGAACGATCTCACGAGGTTCATTTACAAATATTTTGATTGAAGGTACCGCATCAAGATTCTTTCCCCAGTAAATTCGTTGTTCATTGTTTAATCGATCAAATTCCTCTCTGGAAAAATGCCATTGTCTCGTAAAAGCTTTCCCAGACGGACTTACCACAGTATAATAGTTTTTTCCATTAGGGTTTGATTTACTTTCATCCTTAGAGATATTCCCTGCTTTGTATGGACCACGCGGATCACTATCCGGATTTGAGTATTCATTTTTAAACTGCGGAATTTCAAGAACTCGATTAAAATAAACGCTATTTTTATTTCTGAAGCACATGATGATATATTCGTGGTCACACCGAAAACGGTATGTAATTTTCATTCGTCCAGCCCCAGCATCTCCATCGCCGACCTTACGCCATAATACATATTCAACTTGCTCATCGCCGAAGATTTCTCTACAGCATAACAGTAACTTTTCAAATTCGTTTTCATCAATGCTAATAAACATCACTCCATCATTAGATAAAAAGTTTCTTGCAAGTTGGAGCCTTGAATATATCATGCTACACCAATCCGAGTGGAAGCGACCATTGCTCTCTGTGTTTTCAAATAATCGGTTGCCTTCTTCATCATAAACTCCAGCAAGAGAGTCTTCTTCAACTTGGCTGTGGTAACAATTATCTTTATAAAGAAAGTCATGCCCTGTATTATACGGTGGATCAATATAGATCATCTTGATCTTGCCCAGGTAGCTCTCCTGCAGGATTTTCAGCACTTCCAGATTATCGCCCTCAATGTACAGGTTCTCGGTGGTGTCCCAGTTGCGGCTGTCCGCCTTGACCGGGCGCAGGGTCTTGGTGGTGGGCCGGGCGGCCTCGGCAATGGCCTGCCCTTTCACTACCCAGGTAACCTCGTACCGTTCATCGCCTGCCTCCACCACGTCCGGGTTCAGCAGCTGCTTCAGCATCTCAAAGTTGACGCCCTTCTTGATACTGCCATCCTCGCCCTGTATCTCGGTAATGGCTGAGGGGAACAGCGCCGCAATTTTTTCTACATTCTCCGCCGCCATATCCGGCGTTTCCATTTTCAGTTTGTCCATTTTAATTTCTCTCCTTATATTGTACAGGATTGATCGTATAGTTGATGGGCAGAGTTTTTCCTTCGACATGGTTCACTTTGAACGTGGGGAATGCCATTTCTCTGCCTGGCCTAATCCCAACTTCAATGATGAAGTCTTGGTTTCCAGCAAAAGCTTTCAGATCATACAATGCATATTTTTGGCACAGAGTAGGCTGCAACAAATAAATGTTCTCAAACGCAGAATCGCCAGAAATATAAGAATCATTCAATTCTTTGAACAGGCCATTGCGTTTTTGAACGCTCATTCCCCACAAATTTTGTGTTTCTAGGTCTCTTTGCCACAATTCATGATACCAGTGAATGATAGGACTTAATGTGAGCACAATTAACGCCGGTTTTCGATCATAATGCTTCTTAGACTTCTGCTGAACGATATTACAAATATTATGAATCAGCTCCTCTTCAAGCTCATGTTGAGCTCCATCGGCAGGCCTCCTTCCTCTTAACTGCGGGATCAGTGCTCCGGATTCAGCCAGTGTCACTTCAAAACCTTTTTCACCACAAACATAGTCTGGCTCATGAACTTGTGGAACCCCACGGCGAACACCTTGATATCCCAAAACACTCTCCAAAATTACTTTTGCTATACGTTCTGTGACAGATTCGTTGTCATTATCTGCTCGTGCAGAGTCGAATAAATGCGGGGGCATATAAAAATCAACGACAATATTCATTTGTACATTTCCTTTTCCAGTCTCTGTATCTCTCTCCTGATCTCCATCTGCTTCGCCAGCTGCTTTTCCTTGCGCATCCGTTTTTTCAGCTGGTCGATTTGCTTTTGCAGCTTCTCCCGTGCCTATGCCTGTTCTACAGCCTGCTGCAAGCTCTCCGCCCTTGGCACGGCCAGGGCATCCCCGGCGATCTGCCGGACGATGCTCTCATACAGCGCGTCCATGTTCAGGGCGGTCAGGTTCAGCGTCAGCTCCTCCGCCGGCAGCCAATCGCTGCGGTAGTTCTGCCGCAGCTGGAAAGCACTGCTTCCGCTCTGGCTGGCCTCCTTGTAGGTCACCGAAAGCTGGCATTTCCCGTCCGGCCGTTCCAGCACAAACAGCAGGTGGTAGGGGATCTGCTTATCCATCAGGTTCAGCAACCGGCTGTCCAGCGCATCGCCCGCCATACGGATGCGGAACACCTCGATCTCCTGCACCGCCTGGCCCGGCGCAAGGTTCATCGTCTGCGCCGACAACTTGTTGGCCCAAGTGATCAGTTTGACCTGTTCTATAAACAGGCGTTTAACTTCTGTCGATACATCCAGGTTCTGATAAAACTTCTGTTTGGGGATGCGGCGCCCGAATGCGGTGGAAGCGGGAAACAAAAGCATGATTCACCCCTCCTTGACCACCAGAAAGCAGACCAGTTCAAAATCATCCAGGCCGGAGATCTGGTTCAACAGCGCCGTGGTGCCGCCTGCGCGGAACAGGCTGTCCAAGTCGCTGTCCTCCTTGGCGTCCACAATGGAGAGCACCGCGTCC
>CALWIS010000133.1 GCA_944380795.1 uncultured Clostridia bacterium
CCAGGTCGAGATCCAGCTCCACATGGAACTTGCAGTAGACATGGATCAAAAGAGCCCAGCCCTCAAAGGCAGCGCTGTTGCTCTGCATATTTTTCTCCACTGTCTCGGCGGTCAGACAAAGTCTTACGCAGTTCGGCCAGCTTCCCTGCTCCACATGAAGCTGTTCGGGATTTGGTAGTTTGGCCCGCGGAACTCTCTGACGAAAAGCCTTTATGATACGGTCCCTGATCTCACTCTGCTCCACGTAATTTCCCCCTTCTGTCAATTTCTCGCTCCACCCCGGCAGGCACCAATGGCATACTGACAACTGTGAAGCAAAATGAAACGTGCCTTGCTTATCCCTCCAGTTTGATCGGTTCCACTGGATTTTTGAAATAGGTAGCCGTGCGGACAAAAAAGCGTTGGTTTAAGGATACCGAAACGCTTTCCTGATCCTGATAGCCCAAGGCAAATTTGAATACCATCCCCCAGAAAGCACCAATCGCTTTCTTCACAAAGAGTTCCAGTGCAGCATCCTCCCGGCCGGTGATCCGAATGAGGTCCTGCTCATAGTAGAGCAGAAAGGTTTTGATGGGCGGAATCCGCAGCAAATCGTTGCAGAAAATTATGTGGGAAAGCAGTTCCCGATCCCGCACAGCCTCCATACATTTGTCCCAATAGAGCCGATAATCGGGAGATTCTTGAAACTCCCTAAAATGGCAGTAGTGAGCGGGGAATTGCATTTCCACGTGCGTCGCGATAGATTGTGTTGTGAAGATCATATATACATCTATTAAATTAACTGATGCAGAAAAGATAATTATTTAAGCGTAACTTGTCAAGAGAAACTTTATATTTATAACTATGTTATCTCCCCACTGCGTGAAAAGTGTGTTGTCGGCAAATGCAGGGAGTTAGCTTGATTGCACCCGCCCTTCTGATTTATGATCCGACTTCTCTCATAGGGAATCGCATCTGACCTAAAATCTGACTATAGTTGAAAAAATGCGGCCGAACACAGAAAACATGCTATTGTTTTAACCAGATGAATCAACCGTGTCAAGCGAAGGGACCATTGTCACTTTCGTGTCCAATAGTCCCAGCGTGGTATAGATTTGGTTGGGGTTCCTTCCTAGACGGAGTTTCTATACAGTGGTAATTACGAACATAAGCAAACTTTTGAACCAAGCCTTGATAGATTATGATAACATGTTCCGAGTACTACTTCCTTGATTGTCCTCCTATATTGTATTTTCAGCTCTGTGGATATCGTACTGATTCCGGGCAACTCAGGCAGTGGTATGCAGCTGGAAAACATACCGCTGGAGCAGAGGTTTTTATTGAAATCATTTCCCAGCCCACCGGCGGAGACCCGACCACGGAAATCAACTCCGGACTTTGGATTGGAATTGTCAGCTTTGCAAATACTGCTGTGTAAGACATCCCTCAGTGAATGGCGTGGTGGACACCCTGCCGACTGGCGGAAAGGCTGCGCAGATATCTTTTGGTGAGGCGGAAACCATTTTTGCTCTACATACGGTTTATCCGTCTACCAAATATGTCTCCAAGACTTTCAAAATGATAAGAGGAAGTTTTCCAAATGTATATTCTTTATGGACGCGTTCGGTCCATTTGTGCGCATCCTTACCGTGACAACCAAAATTGAAGGCTGGAATATTCAGCCGCCTGATCTTCCGCAATGGGATATTATAAATCTTTTCCATATTTGGGAAATTTTTTGCCAGAGTTTCGATGGAAAAATCTGAATCGTCTAGCTTTAAATAGCTGCTGTCCGTCAACACTGGAAAAAACTGCATCATTTTTAATTCTTCCCCCATCTCTGTTGCTAATTGCTTCAGCAAATTAGTAACACTGTTCAACAGTTCCTCCTCTTCGGGATGATCGCGCTTCATGGTGTTGTGGGGACAATATGGTGGTGCCAAAAATAAGATTACTGTAGGGGTGTTGATGCCCGCTATTATACTCAGAAATTCTACAATCTGAAGGCAAATCTCTCGTGGATCCAAGTTTTCCTTTAATCCATTTCCGGAAATTTGATCGATTTCTTGGTCTATTTGGTGATCAATTTCCTTAGCTCTGCCATATAACTCGTGATAATCTAAGACTTGAAGCTCATACTCCCGTTTTTTATAAGCCATCTGTGTCATAGAACAATAGGCCTGATTTTGCTCATCTATATAGTCTGTCACATGCTTCAAAGCATCGTTTGCTACTCGGCGCAGGCGAGCAAAGACCTCATCAATCTCCATGTTATGGATGAAATAGTTAAAGTATACAAAAGCAGAAAAGGCGGTTTGCACATCATATGAGTACTTCAAATCTTTCAGCTTTAGTACCGTCGGCGGCATTGTGTATTCTCCGTTGTATACATCGCTGAATTCAGCCCGTAGATCCAGAGACCGGACAATTTCAGCCGCCACCATAGATGCGCTGAACCCATCCAGCCCCTGTCCAGCATGCGTCGGTTTTCCTACAATATAAAAGCAGGGCAATATTTTTCCTACCGCCCCGGCGTGGAAATAATGCTTCGTATCACCAGGGTATGCCGGAGAAATAAAATCGGTGTTGATCGCCATTTTGTAGTGTAGATGATATGTCTCTTTCCATTCCTCTAATACATCAAGCGCATGAATAATTCCACTATGCTGATTTTCTTCTACCGGATTGGTCATAAAGATCAAATTCCCATCAAATTGGTCCAAATGCTCTGTAAAGTAGCGCATCAGCGCAAGATTCACCGCATCCCCGCATTTCATATCGGATGCGCCCCGGCCAAACATCCATTCGCCGGATTCAATATCCGTTAATACTTCCGGATCGTCTGTGAGCGCACGGATTTTTTCCGGCAGAGCGTCGCAGTCGAACGCATACTCCTGAATAGATCCGTAATCTAAAATTCCAACGGTGTCGCAATGCCCATGAAGAATGATCGTCTCATTCTTCTCGCTTTTGGTTCCAAACGCAATTGCAATCACATTGATTCGATTCCAAGGATCATCTTTTAGCGGCTGCAGAAACAGTTGATTGGGATGCTCCCGAAAATAGGGAAGTTCACCGAGCCATTGTGCCATATACTCCGCTATAACACGCTCGCCTTTAGAATTGTTTAGGCTAGGAATTGCAATTAAGTCCTTTGTTAATTTGAGGGTTTCCTCATAAAAGGGATACGCTTGCATTTTTATTCCTCCTTGATTTCTTTGACCGTTTTACTTTTCCTTTATTTTTCATTTACTTAGCCCACTGCCTTGTTATTTTGCTACCTGAAAAAACCATGCCAACTTATAGCTCTTTTCCAGTTTTATCTGTAAAAAAAGATGGCAGACATATAGTCCGCCATCTTTCACTTTATTACCCTCTTTACCTACTCATGTCCAGGTCGGTCGATTCCTAGAGAAACTGACTTATTGTATAAAGTTCCCCGGCTGATCCCTAATTCCTGAGCTGTTTTTCGAAAGTTAAACTGATTTCGAAGCAACGCCTCTAAAATTGTAGTGCGCTCCACTTCGCGCAGACGGTCTGCAAGTGTAATTGATCCAGTTTTTGTGAACATATGCGTTTCCTGTGCTTGTTGCTCCTTTTCCAGCTGTTCAATCTGAATACGATCTTCTGAAAAGGCAAACAGCTGCTCCACTTCATTCCGCAATTCGCGAACATTTCCCGGCCAGTCCTTTCTTTTCAATGCAGAGATGGTTTCTGGAGAAAAATATTTAGCAGTGCCATACCGTTTATTCAGCTGCCGAAGAAAATGTTCTGCAATCTCCGGAATATCCTCTCTTCGTTCCCGGAGTGGAGGGATCCGAATGTTGCTCACATTCAAGCGGTAGTACAGGTCTGCCCGAAACGTATGGTCCCGGATGGCTTGGAGCAGGTCCTTGTTAGTCGCCGCCA
>CALWIS010000134.1 GCA_944380795.1 uncultured Clostridia bacterium
AGCTGATTGCCGAGGCCGGTGTTGACATGAAGTATCAGGTTGGCTCCATGATCGAGATCCCGCGCGCTGCCCTGACTGCCGGCGAGATCGCCAAGGAGGCTGACTTCTTCAGCTTCGGCACCAACGACCTGACTCAGATGACCTTCGGTTTCAGCCGTGACGACGCTGCCAAGTTCCTGACTGCCTACTACGACAACAAGATCTATGAGAGCGATCCGTTCCAGCATCTGGATCAGGTTGGCGTTGGCCGCCTGATCAAGATGGCTGCCACTGAGGGCCGCGCCTCCAACCCCAACCTGGTTGTGGGCATCTGCGGTGAGCACGGCGGCGATCCCAGCAGTGTTGAGTTCTGCCACAATGTGGGCATGGACTACGTCAGCTGCTCTCCCTACCGTGTGCCCATCGCCCGTCTGGCTGCCGCCCAGGCTGCTATTAAAGCACCCCGTGTGATGGACAAGTAATCGCATAACAGCGACGAAAAACACATTTGAATAAGCAAGCGCACCGTCTTATGGCGGTGCGCTTGTTTTTGTTTTATATCCATTTGTTTGAATTACAGATACACTTCAACGACCAAATCATTCCAATCACGCTTGCGGAACTGAGTTGGCAGTCCATTTGCGTATCGAAATTTGCGGGCAGTCTCAAAGTCTATCGTGAATGCCAGTACTGGAGGATTATCGGGTTCCAGAAGGTTGCTGCGTTCCTGAGCCAT
The DNA here is from genome assembly GCA_944380795.1 of uncultured Clostridia bacterium. GTDB lineage: Bacteria > Bacillota > Clostridia > Oscillospirales > Acutalibacteraceae > Heritagella_A. The sequence goes on from CALWIS010000134.1 coordinate 716, forward strand.
CTTGGTTTCGCCAAAGCTCATTTTCCAACGATAATGATGGTTCTCAACAGGTGTAACCACTTCGACGAATTCCTCGATCAGCTCTTCTGAAATCTTTGGTGTGGAGATGTCAACCATTTGAGACAGGCCCTTTTTTATCTTATCCAGATCAAACCCATTTTCGTTTTCCGATTCATTGGGTTGGCCGCCCATTTTACCTTGCAGCGCCTCCAGCTCTTTTGTGGCTTGAGCATACAGTTTTTGATACTGTTCCTTTGTCAGCTCACCGTCTGCTCGCATTTGGCCCAGGTTCAGGATTCGCTGTTCCAGCTTATCCGCTTTCCTTTGAAGTTCCGCTCTGCCAACGTCAGATTGCATGGTCGCAGCAAGCATACACGATTCGATCATTTGACAGGCTTTCAAAACGGCTTGACGCTGATCGCCCCAAAGCTGATCAAAGATTTGCTTGGCCATCAGATCTAACTTCCACTCGCAAATAGAAATGGCATCACAGCTTTTTTGCCCAACAAGATGGTTCTTCTCCACAAAACTCTTTGCGGGATTCTGCGTGCGGTAATTACATTGGTATCCATAGATGGGAGTGCCGTCTTGAAGAACTCTCCATTTGAAGCGGTTATATCCCGCTCCACACCGGCACCGGAGCTTTTTAACCCAAAGGTGTTGAGGAATCCTTGAACCCCTTCTCCGTTCTTCGCCCGAAGGCATTTGATACTTTTTGATTCTGCTTTTTCGGATGCGTTCGCACAATCTCCACAAGGCTTCTGAAACAATAGGCTCAAAGTCGCCCTTCTTAAGGACAAACGTATCTTCATCCAGATTTTTGATACGCTTTTTCTCAAGGAAGTTATTCACCTTGGATTTGTTGTAGCAAACATATCCCATGTAAGTCGCATTGCGAAGTATCCGGCTGATCTTGACGCAAGACCATTTTACATTGCCATTACCATCCTTACATCCACGGCTGGTCAGCTCATTTACAAGTTCCTTCTGTCCCAACCCCTGAGCATACAGTTCAAAGATTGTGCGGATAGTTTCCGCCTGTTCTGGATTGATGACGTAGGTCCCGCCAACCCGATCATAACCGATGATATTTCCGTTCCCGTACAATACGCCGTTTTCTCGGCTAATTGCTTGTCCCGCACGGACCCGTTCCGATATTTTGCGGCTTTCTTCTTGAGCCAAGGTAGCCATGATCGTAAGCCGAAGTTCGCCGTCACCATCCATTGTCCAGATGTTGTCCGATACAAAGTAAACCTCAACCCCATAGTTCCTCAGCTCACGGGTCAGCACCAAAGTATCCACAGTATTGCGGGCAAAACGGCAAACCTCACGAGTAACAATGAGATCAAATTTTCTCCGCTTTGCATCCTCAATCATCTGCATGAAGGCAGGGCGCTTTTTGGCCAGCGTTCCTGTAATGCCTTCATCAATGTATCGGCCTACGACGGTCCAGTTCGGATGATATTTGGTTTGATCCTCATACCACTGCATCTGCTTCTCCAGTGCCTCTAATTGTGCCTCATGCTCTGTAGAAACACGTCCATAGTAAACAATCTGGCGCTGTCGGTTAGGGTCCAAAGCCAGGTTCCCAAAGTAGAGTTTCTGTATGCCGTCCATACCATTGCCTCCTTCCGCTTTGAGTATAAAGAGGAAGGCCACATTTGTTTAGGATACGGATGCGCTTGTTGATATGCTTGACTTTTTAGGCATAGCGGTTCAAGACCTGATGATATACAATGCTGTCAATCAAGCCTTTGCAAAACATAATATGAACCAGCTTCAGCGCAATAGTGTCTGTGTTGTGCTTCATAATGTTAGCTCCTCTATAAACGAATGGGCGCACCGGAAAACTTTCCAGTGCGCCCATATATCATCATGCAACAGTTATTTCGCCACATTTGCCACGCTTCCCTGGCGATGGGGACACTTCTGGTCTCCGCTGGTGCGGCTGTCATAACTCCGCAGCGTCGTTTTACTCGTGCGCCGCAGGGTTCCCCCCAAGTCTTTAGGAGGCCGTGAGGAAGTATCTTTAAGCCCCCATGCAGTCACCGCGCCCCGAAGTACCACCTTCGGTTTCCAGGCTTGCGTGGATCGCTCGTGACAGCCTTTTTCACCTCCTTGGCTTGTCCTTCTTGGCGGCGCGCCTGATTCGCTCATACATGGGTTATGTACCAGAAATGGCGTCTATTTAATTTTCAATGTACTTATGAAGGGAAATGACCTTCTTATAAGTACTGACAAAAATAGCCTGAAACGGGTACAGTAATCAATAATCATTGCATTTTTTTCGCCAACCGTTTCAAGCCCTTCCGAATACTAAGACGAACACAACTAGGATCGACGCCTTCTACCTTAGCGATTTCTACTGGCGTCATACCCAAATAAAAGTGTGCATAGATTCTATTTGCCTGCTTTTCGGGTAGGGCCATCACTGAATCGTAAAGCAGTGTTCTATTCTGTTTATCTTCCAAAATGTCCTCTGGCGTTGGAACATGGTACACTACAGCATTCTCAATACCGTTCCCACAATTTAAAGAGTAATATGCCTTATGTCTGTACAGCTGTCTCTCATAAGCCGCTTCATTCCGTTGAAAGGTCAAAATTGTCTCTAGGATCTCCTCACTTACTTCTACAAAAAAGTCGGTTTTATATGCGTCAGGATATAGCTCCCGCAAATTTACTTGTTTCATGGCTTGCCTCCGTCTTGTTTCAATCGCATTCGGCATATGAAGCAAGAGAAGGCGATGGCGGTGAGCGGCAACCAGGGACAGTGCCAGCTTTTTTATTTAACCGGTACTCGAGTGCATGTTTTAAGGCACACTGGTGCCGTATGAAACATTGAAATGCATATTCAAAGCGTTAGAAATGCTCTGTACTGATTCTTTCAATATCTTCACCTGTCAAATATGCACTATGATGCATTTTTAATATGAAATGCAATGAATTATAACGAAGTGAGGTGTATTGTAGAATATATCCGAGGTGAATCAGGATGTCAGAATATGCCCGGCGCTTAGCAATTGCAGTAAAAAAATCCCGTATAAGACTCGATCTAACACAGGAGGAAGTTGCTGAAAAGAGCGGCACCGATGTGCGTACCATCATCGCATTAGAGAAAGAACGAGGAAATCCCAAACTCGAGACCCTTTATCCTGTGATTCGAGCCTTAAAAATCGATGCACGCGAAATTTTTGATGACACTCCGCAAATTGACAGTTCCACAACCCGGCAATTACACCTACTAGTTAACGATTGCAATGAAGAAGAAGCTGCTGCACTTCTTCCTGTAGTACAAGCGGTTTTATCTGCCTTACGATCCAATAAGGGCATAAAAATCGAATAAAACTTTTACATAAAAGCGCAGAGCCTGCACCTTTAGTATGGTAGCAGGCTCTGCGCTTTCATGCGTCTGGCTCTTCGCTTAATACCATTTTTAGATTTACAACGTCAACCTGTATTTCCCTTTTACACTTCGGACAATACAGTGGAAAATTGATGAGAACAGTCTTTTTATATACCTTAGTTCTAGTCTTACCGCCGCAAAGAGGGCAGTGTATCCACAAAGATTCTTTTTGATGTGTCTGTTTGTTTGAACCACTATAAATCATGTTCACATATATAGATAATTACTTTTGTCCAACTATCCACCTGTGTCAAGGCAATTTATCGATTTTGCACTTTATAGAGTTTGCGGCAAAAGTTATTCTATCTTTTGTAGGCCACATCTAAGCCATTCACATAAAATGCACTGCCCCGCGATAATACTAAGGTGGCATAAAACAATCGTTTTTATACATACATCACGGTAACTTGGTATTATAGATAGCCATGCATAAAAGTGATTTTTTAACTGAGATAATACTTGTCTCCACCATGAAAAATCGCTCCACCGAGATGGGGTCAGCCATTGTGGCCAGACTTGGAAGAAAAATGGTAATGCCAATATCAATAACAGCAGAATCAGAAATACCAGCCCATCCCTGTATATCACGGGCCATCCTTTTATAGTATGTGCAAAAAGGGATAGCAAAACAATTCCGGAAAAAAGGATTGGAATATACAATGTCCATTGCATTATTGCAAATATTTCTTTCGGATAGAGCTGCCATTGCGGAGTAGGAAGGCCAGTCTCCTGCGAAAGCATCGTGACTTGCGTATCGGGGTCCTGCCATAGTGCTTCTGTATAGGGGATTTCCACCGCAGTAAATGCCGCAGTAGAAACAGGCAAAATTGCGAGTAGATCATTGCTCTCAAATATCCCGCGCACTACATATGTAGTGTTTCCTTGTTTCAGAAAAAGCCCCACTACATTTTCGCTACCAAAAAGTGCGTATGCCGCGCCTGACGATAGTACACATCCAGACTCATCAAATGGTGAGGGTATTGATCCAATCTTGAGAGGTTGTCCCCAAACCATTGCCATGTCACCGTTGTAAAGAAAAATTGTTGCATGGATTTGCTTGTTTTCTATCTCTAGTATATCTTCCTGTTGACACCAGAAAGTTAAACTTGCATTTTGTTTATGTGCATCATGGACAACATCTGATTGGAGTGGCTCTTCATAGCGCAAGCTAACGCCTGCGGTATACCATTGCATTTTTTCTGCGTTCTTCAATCCAACTCTTACCAGTGCAAACAGAAAAACAGCTAGCAATATAGCCAAGATTTTTTTCATGAATCAATCCTCACGGAAGAGCCAGGACTCACGGCGCGATCCGAAGACACTATAACTTGCCCCGAAACGCTTTCAGCGATAGCAGCATATTGTCCGTCACTGCCTATCTCCAGCACGGTGACAGGAGTACGCACAGCTAAGTTTGTAACACCGAACACAGACTGGCTCTGCTCCACAGTTAGAATGAAACTGCCTTCGCTGTCTTGCCGGATTGCAGATGTCGGGAGGCAATTACTATACTCATTTCTGGAAAAAGTGATTTCCGCTTGTGCTGCTGTATCGGTAGAGAGGAGAGGTGTGTTTTCCTGTGGGAGCACCACAGTAACAAGGCAATTTCCATTTTCGTCTGGAGGTGCAATTGTCTGAACTGTAGTCTGTACAGTTTTCTGGCCTTGTTTAACCGAAACTGTTTGCCCAATGGAAGTTTTACTGGCATCTTCTTCTTTCAGTGAAAACTGAACAATTTTTTGCCCATTTTCATCAGCTAAGCGTAGAGCCGATCCTGCAGGACATGGCTGGCCCTGCTGTAGACTACACAAAAGTACTTGTGTATCATAAGTGGCAGTTACCACTCCATCTGACTCAATAAGCTCTTCCAGATTCTGAATTTTGTCTTCACATTTTTGTATTTCAAGATTGAGAGCAACAGCATCTGCTGCGTTGGTCTGAGCTGCAAGATCTGCATTTTCTTTGGCTTGGTTATAGTCTGCCTGCGACTGATTTAGAGTATCCTGTGCATTTTCCACATTACGCTGCGCTGAGATAATGGCATCTTCCTGAGAAAGCTTGGCATCCCGCAAGGCCGTGTTTGCGGAAGCTAAAGTATCTTCTGCAATTTCCACCTGTTGTTTTGCTTCTTCGATCTTCTGGTTAAGCTGAGCCTGTTCGGGGGTAGAAACAGATTGAGGTTGGTTTTGCAAGTCGTTTAAAATCCGAATTGCCTCATCATACTCTTGCTGTGCTTTCTGTTGCTGCTTTACCGCATCATCCACGGCTATCTGAGCTTTCTGCGTAGAACGATCATAGTCTTGTGTCGCTCTATTAAGAGCTTCTTGTGCAGAGGACACCCCACTGCTGTCCACCGTGCTTGTAGAAGTGAGATTGGCATACTGTGCTTTTTGCTGGCCCAATTGTGCTTTTGTGGAATCTAGCGTATCCTGGAGTTCTTCAATATTTAATTGAAGGATAGTATCTCCAGATTTTAGGCTTTGACCTTCGGAAACTGCCAGATAGTCCACCATAACACCTTCCGGGAGAAAAACATTTTGCCCCTCCCAAGACAATATAGTTGCAGAAACCGTAGTTTGCTGCAAAATGGCGCCTACGGTCGGCACCTGTAACTCAACCCTTGCCATCGTGGCACCAGAGGTTCCTCGGGCAAGCAAAGTCAAAAGTACCATTGCGGCAAAAAAACGCAGTGCATACAATCCAGCTTTGGAGGATGGTCCTATAGTCTTTTGGTCATCACTCTTTTTCCGATGCGCAATGACCCCTCGAAAAAGGAGCGGCGAGTTTTGCCGGACAGCAATATTAGCTTTTCTTGTATTCATTCGTTTTTGTTCCATCTGTTTCACCATTACGAGTTGCTGCTGGATGAAATCGACAAACCTATTCCTTGCTCAAGATATTTCTGCCCTACCAAGAACAAAAGCAGCGGCGGCGCAAGCATCATCAAGCTGGCAACCATAGCAAGCCCCAAGTCATCTACCGTGATCTCAGAAAGATAAAGACTCAACGGCCAATTCGATGTGCTCTTCAAAAACATCATCGGCTGTTCAATGGCATTCCAAGCCTCAATGCCCCCCAACACAAGTGCACTTAAAATTCCAGGCATCCCCAATGGTAGGCCTATTGAAACAAAACTGCGTAACGGTCCGGCTCCATCTAATGCGGCCGCCTCTAAAAGTTCGTTTGGAATTGAGTCATATCCTTTCTTCATGATGAAAACTGGGAAAGAGGAAAAGACGCCGGGCAAAATCACTGCCATTGGTGTATCCATAAGGCCGAGCTTATCAAGAACCAAATAGTTTGGTACCATCGTAATTTGAAATGGTAAAACCATCAGCACCAGATAAACCATATACAAAAGCTTCCTTCCAGGGAAAGGAATCTTACTAAACACCCAGGCCGCTGGCGCTGCAATTAGAAACTGACCTAAAATTTGAGGCGCTGCTAATTTGCATCCGTTCCAAAACATCGTAAAAAAGACAGGCGTATCCAAGAGCAACTCTGCTAGCGGCTGTAGTGTGGGCCAACTAGGCAAAAAGCACCATGTGGATTTTTGAGCGCTTTGCTCCTGCAATGCTGGACTAATTGTTGCCAACAACTCATCTTTTGGTGTCAAGGCTCCCATGACCATAAACCATAAAACCCATACAGTGAATGCGGATAAAATGGTCAGCACCAAAATAAATAAGAATCTATTCTTTTTCATATATTCTTTATATGTCGCCAGATCATTAGTATAATGCCTGCAACAGCCAACAATACCAGTACAACCAAGGTGGCAGCCGCTGTAATACGACCCAATTCCAAATTTAAAAACCAGTTATTAAACAAATGCTGTAGCAGATACATACTTTGGTGAGGATAAGCCCCAGCTACCAGGTAAGCTTCACGGAAAACCTTAAAGCTATTGATCAGGCTAAGCAAGGCCGTGAGCGCAAGTGTTGGTTGGATGCCTGGCCATGTGATAGCCCAAAACATCTGCCACCCATTTGCGCCATCTACAGATGCTGCTTCATATTGAGCAACGGGGATTCTATCCAACCCTGCAATCCACAGAATCATATCATAACCGCTATTTTTCCATAGATATGTGGCAATAAGAACCCAAAAGGCAGCATTCGTTCCCATAAAATCTACTGGTTCGATATTGGCAATATCCAGAAGCGTATTCACCAACCCAGCCTTTGCAAATAGAACTTTCCAAAGCAAAACCATACTGGCTACTGGTATAACCATCGGTAGTAAAAAGACTGAACGAAATGGTCTACTCTTTGGCCCCGCAGCACGGATGAGAAGTGCAAGCGCCAAGCTGGTACCAAGCAAAAGTGGAATACAAATCCCTACGAATTTGACAGTATTTGCCGTTGCAATACGAAAAGCATTATTTTGCCAAACTGCTTGATAGTTTGCTAATCCTACAAATCGACGGCCCATAGCATCTGTAAAACTACGTCGTACAACTTCAACAAAGGGCAGTAGATAGAAAAGGATCACACCAACTAGACTTGGTGATAGTAATAGAAGGGCCGCTGCAAAAGTTTGCTGATTTTGACTCCACGGTCGCTTTTTGTACCGAGGATGGACATGGTGTATATGATGCCTCATTGTTCTGCAATTTGCAGGGAAACATCCTGTTCTACCTGCTGGCAAGCCTCATCAATCGTAAGCTCGCCGTCATATACTTTGGCCGCAGCCTCACGCGCTGCTTGCTGGAGATTTTGGTCTATGTTAGTGGGTTTCAAAGAAGTCAACAATGAATACAAATCGTTCGTCACAGTGAATGGATCTGTCTCCTGTACTCTTTGAATCGCACCATCTAAGCCACTCCGGGTTACAGGCAAACCATGCAGATAGCCGCCGGTCTGTACCTCATCGGAAAGCATAGTCTGCAAAAATTCCACAGCCAACTGCTGATTTTCACCTCCCTGCGGAAGTGCAGCAACACACAGCGGTACAAAAGAGCCGCCATCCGAAAGACCAGGCATAGAATAAAGTGTAACCTCTCCCGATGTGGTACCAGTGAGATGCCCCGTATCATCTCGAATCAGTTCACTAAAGTTGGCAAATCTTTGTACAGACGAAAAATCGTCTGCAAACCATTGTCCGTTACCGTTCCAGAAATCGCTCAGAGAACCTGCTCCGCTCAACGCATACAGTTCTTCGCCAGTAGTGCTGGAAGTATTTCCTTCCTGTGCTATACGTTCATTGTACCCATGAATAGTCTCTGCACCAGAACGTCGAGCAATACGATTTATCTGTTCCACAAAAATCTTGTACTGTTCCTCTTGGAAATCATTGTTTTCCCAGATTGCATTAACGCTGGCGGGATAAAATTGATCGAATATCTGCTCGTAGAGAGAACCGCTGAACGAAAGGCAGCAATTGGCCGGATCACTTTGCGGGTCAGGCATCTGTTCCACTGCGTCTGCCAACCCATCCAGTGTGAGCAATCGATCATCTACCGTGTCAGGACGACCACCAGCCAAATATGCGCAATATCCCATAGGAATCCCGTAAACAGCTCCGTCTTGACAATACGCATTGAGCATATTTTCCTGCACCATGCTCCAGTCCGCTAGAGTTGAAAGATCCTGTAGCATCCCTTGCTCAATCATCGAATCCGCAGACAAACCGTCCAGAATCAGAATGTCAGGACTTGTACCCGCCAGCATTTGCGTATTGAGCTGACGAACGACATCCTCCTCTGTAATCCCACTCTGCTCAGCATTTTCCATACCTACGGTATATTCAATTTTAGTTTCGGGGTGCTTTGCGTTCCAAGCGTTGATAGCCTGACGTACTGTATCGTCATTTTCCAGCGAAAAAACCGTTAGAGTGTTTTCCACTGTCCGATCAGGGTCGTATTCATACCTACAAAGAGTTTGGGCACCCGATGTTTCCATGAGTAGCCAAAGGGTGCCATCCGGAGCAGCACACCCCTTGACAACCACATTTTGGCCCCATGTATAATCGCTGCCATGCATCAAAACTTCCTGCGTGTCTCCGGTCAAAGTATAGTGGGAAATGATTCGTTCTTGATCGTATTCAGCTTGAAGATGATAGAAACCGTCTCCTTCCCAATCTGGGAAAACATAACCATAAGGGACTTTCAGTTTACTAGCCGATTCAAATTCCGGCAAAGTGTATGCCACATCATATCCGTTGACGCCGCTCCAAACATACCCATTACGGACTGCAGATGCTCCAAATACAGATTCCGTTTGACCTGGCAATGTGATTTTTTCTTTGTACTGATTTTCGAGACTACCGTCACTACCGAAAATAGCCCATCGCATATTATTTGCCGAGACAAACAGATGCTCACCGCTAACACCGTCCAGGGTGCAACTTACACCCGAATTGTCTGTGCCCTCAGGGATTAACTCGCAATCAGTAAAGTCAACATCTATAGCCTGCAGCTGATCGTTCTCTACCCGCCAAAGTAAAAACGGATCTTCTCCACCCATGTTTTCCTTTGGACTTGCCAGTATATACAAGGTCCCAGCTTCGTTCGCCGCCAAGCTCAATGTACGCGGCATATCGGAACAGGCTTGTGCCAGTTCTTCATCCCAAGGAACTGATTTTTCCTTTACTGTGCCGTCAGGTTGCACTGTATAGCAAAGCAGGCCACCTTGCCAGCCTTCTGCACTGTACAGAACTTCTGCGCTCTGGGCGCCATATAGCGTTACACTGCCATCCTCGTTAGCAAAAATCAGCGGAGCATAAAATCCTGTATCGGGCAGGGTAATACGCTGCTCTATAAAGCCGCCGGATACATTCTGAATTTGAGCTTCCGAAGTAGGATTGCTGGTGCAGGCAGTCAGTAATATGCCGCTGGCTGCGAGCAGTGCAAGAAGTTTATGTTTCATAGCTGTCCTCCTAGAGTATCCAGTATTTAATGATGGGTAATATTACTATAATTCACTATAATTGACGTTTGTCTAAATACGGTCTAAAATTCACTTAGACGAAAAATAAATATAACCAGTATAATATAAATAATTATATAAGACACTTCCAATAATAGGCAGGAAAGCAAATGCATTTGTTAATTGTAGAAGATGATACTACGTTGTGTGTATTCCTAGAAGAAATCTTGCAACGCGATGGATACAGAACAACCATAAAGACCACTGGTACCGCTGCACTTGAGGCTCTGCACAACGACAGCTTTGATGCACTGATCCTGGATCGGATGCTGCCCGAAATGGATGGCTTGCAAGTGTTAAAACAGCTGCGGCGAGAGGGACTTACTTTGCCGGTACTATTACTAACTGCATTGGGAACACCAAATGACAAGGTGGAGGGCTTGGATGCTGGAGCTGATGACTACCTTGCAAAACCGTTTGACGCTGAAGAACTCTGTGCCAGGCTCCGCGCTTTAATTCGCAGTCGAAACGGTAAATACACCACGTTACTTCGCTTTGGCGATGTTACGCTCGATAATAACACCCGTATTCTTGTTGGACCTAAAGGTCAATGTGAACTTTCGGGGCGTGAAGCAGATCTCCTTGATTTTTTTCTAAAAAATCCAAATCGAGTTTTACCCAGAGCTTTAATTCTTGAACGGATCTGGGGTACCGAAAGTGAAGTGGAGGAAGGCAATCTGAACAACTATGTCTTTTTTGTCCGTCGGAGACTGCGCCAGGTTGAAAGTAAGGTTGAAATACAAACCATTCGCGGGCTTGGATACCGCGTATGCCAATGTTAGCGAAGTTGCGGCGTCACCTAACCGGGCTGGCGACCGCATTAACCGGCAGCGTAGTAGTGGCAGTCACTTTCTTTTCGTTCTTAACGTGTGCCAACCTGTATATTACACGAGGGCAAACAGCATTTGAGTCTGACGTGACCGCCTTTGTCGCCCAATGGGAATTGAATCAATCATTGGATTTGGTACAAATTCAAGATCTGGCACAGCGTTCTGAAATTGATCTCTATCTTGAGGAAAATGGAACACCGCTCTTTTTATCGAATTTGAGTCAGCAAACGGTTTCCGTAGAAGAATTACAGGAAGTGCTAATGAACGCTGGATTTGATATAACAGCAGCGCCTCTATCATCATACTCAGAAGACTGCCTTATCCAGAAAGTTCAATTAGGTGGAAAAGATGTAAGGATTTTAGCAATCAAACAGGCTCATTCAGAAAGTTGGCATCTGTTGATTGCTTGGCAATCCCTCGAAGAAGAACGGCAGATACTTGGCTGGGTCGCCATTGGATTTATTTTACTCACACTAATTGGAATTATTTTAGTCGCTAGTCTGTGTTGGGTTGTGGCAGGACGAGCTATCCGCCCTGTTGAATACGCCATGCAACAGCAGAAGGAATTTGTTCGGGCAGCCGGGCATGAATTGCGTACCCCGCTAGGCGTCTTGAGAGCAGGTTTATCTATTTTGCCCAATGAAGATGCAAAGAAAGCAACTCGTCATATTGCACTCATGTCGGAAGAAACTGTTCGCATGGGAAAGCTGATTGACCAACTACTGATTCTGTCTGGCGGAGGAATTGTTCATTCTAGTCAGCCCGAAAAATTTGAGCCAGATACTCTGTTGTTATCACTGGCCGAAGAGTGGGAACCTATCATTTACAAAGCTAAACGGCATCTAAAAGTAAATTTACCTGAAAACAATTTACCTACTGTTACCGCTAGTCGAGAAGAGATTCGTCAAATTCTGATAGTTTATATTGACAACGCTTTGCAATATGCGCCGGTAGACTCTTGCATTGTGTTTGAATGCTGTGAGGCAAAGCATGGAATTCGATGGACTATCCGCGATTATGGACCTGGCATCTCCAATTTCAACAAAAGCAAGGTTTTTCAGCGCTTCTGGAGAGCAGATTCATCTCGGACGGATCACTCTCATTTTGGGTTGGGGTTATCTGTAGCCGCTGAACTCGCAACTAGATGTGGCGCAAGAATAGGAGTTTCCGATACGCCGGGAGGCGGCGCAAGTTTTTGGGTAGAAGTACAATCTTCGAGATAAACTGGTTATACCGAAAGTTAGATTATCCCGAAACCTTAGTTTTCAGCCTGTTTCCATGCTGATTTCGTTCAAAAAATTCGGGATAACTTTTCCTCCCTTTTGAGCTGGTTTCAATACTTTTTCATCAGAAGCTTCCCAACATTCGGGATAATCTTATAGCTTCCCATACATCCATCCTTGATAATAGTTTACAGCAGGAAGTTTACCTGACTATATCAAGGAGGCTGTGCTTATGAAAACACAAAAGCAAACCATTAACGAGATGATCGCCCAGATAATTGCTGAGGCAAGAAAGCTGGGCTACAGCGAAGCAACCATTTGGAGAAATATCACGCCCAAATTTCAGACTGTTGCCGTTTATTATGAAAAAAGAGGCGTATGTTTCTATGACCCGGCAATCACCA
>CALWIS010000135.1 GCA_944380795.1 uncultured Clostridia bacterium
ACATGATACCATATCCTGCGCCGGGTTGTCTGCGGTAGTTTTGGCCTGCCGGTGACCATGGTTGATGCAGTGCTGACAGGGATCTTCTAGTATGTTTGCTTTTATCGGTTTGAGTATAACAGAAAAACAAAGGTTGCTCTCATTTCTTTCGCCAATGGTCAGATCTTCTTCTCTAACTGTAAAAAGCGCAGCAGACCCGGATCGGTCGGGCCGCTGCGCTTTTTGGAAACGATTGTCTTGTTATTTCAGATTTTCCAAAACGGTTGGGTTTTGGCTGACGAACGCCTGCATGGTCGAACAGGCATCGAAGTTGGGGCAGCCGCCGCAGGTGGAAAGGCCTTTTTCCATGGCGCACTTGCGAATGGCACACAGGCTCTCGCAGAACACCGTTTTCGCTCCGTTCCCACGGCAGCCTTCACAGTTGATATGCTCAGGCAGAATCGGTGCTTGATTCAGCTCTGACCACAATTTGGCCGTTTTTTCCCGCAAAGCCTGGTCATCGTGAATGGTCGCCAGATAGGCATCACAGCGCTCATAATCCAGACCGCAGTACCCAATCATTCCTCTCATGTCCTTGAAGCCTCCATTTGATGCAAGCAGATTTCTTTACTCCACTCGGTATTCGCTCTTTGCCTTTCATGACAGAAGGCAGGTTTCCCCGTTATCCAGCTTCACCGTCTGCTCCTTCAGATGAACCGCTCTGATGCGGTCCCTGTTTACGGCATCGCCAGAAACCTTCCCCCAGCTGCTGGGAGAAATGCTGCACTTATAGGCATCCCTCACCGATTCAAATAGTTGCCTGACCGGCACCCTATGGATGCCGGAGCACCTCCAATATTATACAATAGCCTCTCCTGAACCGTCAATTGCCGGGGCTGTTCCTTGTTTTATTTTGACAAATAGGCAGTTATCAACAGGACGGCTCCCTCTATAGCCAGCCGCCAAAACCGAACTATATCGTATGGTCATTTTCCACACCAGCCGGCCTGTTGGAAGCTGCTCCATGTGCTCGCTTGTATTACTCATACGCCCTCATTATTTTTCCAGCTCCCGCAGACATTTTTGAAGCTGATGCTTGGCCCATAATGCCTGCAGCTGTCCATAGAAAAAACCATAACGAAAAATTTCCGCTGTCATAATGAGCATCAAATAGAGCCTGTAAAGCTGATATCGTATGATTTGTGACCTTTCATAGCATTTGATTCGATCGCTGGCCTTCAGGTAAGCCGCCAAAAAAGCGTGCTCCTTTCGGATGTCATCGGTAAAGACAAAGGCCGCCGGGAAATCTGCCAAAGGATCGCCCCAAAAGGCACGTTCCAGATCCAGAATGCCTTCGATATGGTATGTCTCGTCTGTTTTCCTGATAAAGATATTTCCTTCGTGACAGTCATATTCTACCAGTGCGGGAGCAGACACTTCTTCCAGATACCCTGCATTCCTTTCAAAAGCCCGTTGGATGCGCTGGTAGGGCAGACAAACCTGACGCATCTGACAGTCTTGAAGGATCTGACCAAACATATGGGTAAAGCCCTCCCGCCAGGTTGGATACTGTTTCCTGGGATCATTCGTAAAGTATCCGTAATATGTCCCCTCGATCTGGTGCATTTGTGCCAGATAGCCTGCCAGTTCCGCCTTAATACGGTTCAGCTGCTCTGATGGCATCTTCCCGGACACACGGGAAAGCGGCACTCCATCCAGTGCTGTCATAAAAAAATAATTACTGGGTATATGCCGCTTGCTGAAATCATAAGCCAAAATCTTGGGCACAGGAACTGTTGTCTGCTCCGCTACCAGGCGGAAACATTCCACCTCCGTAGGCATAACATCCTGCTCGTAGGTGAGAAGCGGTGTACCCGGTATGACGCCAACCTTCAGGACAATCCGATCCCCTTCACGGATACGGTCCATACGGTAGATGGCATTGAACATACCGCCTTTCAGCTCGGTAATATTGTCAACCTCACAGGATTCACCAAAATGGATTTTCGCCAACGACCGAATCTTGTCCTCACAGAGCAAGCATTTTGTTTTACTTCTCATCGTCATTTTTCCTCCACCTCTCAACTCGAACTACAGAACAACCTGGTCCAGGAAAAATGCGATCCCATCTTCATCATTGGTTTTTGTCACATAGTTTGCAGCAGCTTTTATGCTTGCTGTTGCATTTCCCATTGCAACTCCCATTCCGGCACTCTTTATCATACTTAAATCATTGTCACTGTCTCCTATAGCTGCTGCGTCGAAAACAGGGATTCCAAGATGCATCAGCAAACTTTCAAGAGCCTTACCCTTATTGATTCCCTGGGGAGTAACCTCAATCAAAAACGGGTCGGAAGTGACAACCTCAAGGTGATTCAATTGGCTCTTAAAAATCGGATAAACCTGGCGAATCAGAGACGGATCTCCAGAAATCAGAAATTTGACCACCTCCAAATCTGTGTGTTCCATCAGATTTGGATCTATCTGCAATTTCATGTGGTTTACAATGGATTCCGCCGCCGCATATACCTCCAGCCGCTTTGCAACAACGGTATCATTTTGATAGGTCAGGATATTCAGACTGTTGCGCATCAGTATGTGGTCTATGTTCCAAGCATCCTGAATGGTCAAGCTGCCTTTTTTCAGAATCTCCTGTTCCAGATCGGATAATGGCCTCTGCAATGCACTGCCTTCCACTTCATTCACCAGTTGGAATACCTGCGAAATTTCTGCGGATGTAAGTTTTCTTGGTATCTCTGCTTTTAACGTGGATGCGTCAACGATTTGCCCGCCATTCAGCGCCATATAGAAGCCGCCGTATTCTTCCAGTCTCAGCTCCCGTCCATATTGCTGCATTCCCATATAGGGTCGGGCAGAAGATAGTATGATCCTTCCCCCTGCTTTTGAAAAGACAACAAGCGCTGCCTGGTTGCTGACCCAATCAGATGGCTGGAATTCAGCAATGTTCCGTCAATGTCCAGAAAAAGAGCCCGAATCTTCATAGTTGCCCCCTTGTTTCTTCCGCTCAAACCATTGGTTCTTTTCTGCGGAACGGCTGTCATGGTCAGGTTTCATTTTACTATGAAGAAATGTTTTCGGGCAATATCCTCTCACGTCCTATATCTATCCCAATCCGACTTATTGCCTGCTTTTCGTCCGGTACGTGCCAGGAGACATCCCAAACGAACGATAAAACTGTTTATAAAAGCCGGATGGGTTAAGCCAGCCAGACAACGCAGCAACCTTTTCAATCGGAACGTCTGTTTGTGCCAACAGACAGGAAGCTCTCTGTAGTTTTAATTCCAGAACAATTTCCGTATAGCTTTTGCCTGTGGTCTTTTTGATCATTCGCCCTGTATAATCGTCACTATATCCAATCTCCGATGCAAATCCATGCAGATCAATTTGACCTTCATGGCTCTCATAATAACACCGGAGCTTCTCTGCAATTTCAGGGTACAATGCCATCGGCTTACGAATAAAATCAATAAAAAGCAGCCCCAAATAGTGGCCAATGGCCAGCTCAGCGTATTCTTTGCCCAACCGATGCTCTCTTATGATCCGCTCAATCATCCAGTCTGCCTGTAAGGGATTCAGGCTGAATATTGACATTTCAGTCATCTCATATTCCTTCAAAACAGGCGCAATGGCTTGGCGATAGAGCTGCCTGGGAATGGAATACTTTAGAATCACATCATCTTTCCCGCAGCGTTCCACAGCATGGATTGTTTCCGGCAGCAGCAGGCAGGCCTCATTGGCTTTCAAGCAAAGTATATGGCCAGAAGGTTCAAAACGCTGTATGCACTGTCCCCGCAGCACATAAATCAATTCATAGTAGTCGTGGCTGTGATAATAAGGAACTTGGCAGGTCGTATGCTTACTTATCTCGAACTTTCGGCATGTGCGGATAGGGACAGGACCTTCTTTAAAAAGGTATTCCAGTGATGTCAATTGGAACAGCGGCACAAGGTCACCGCCAGACCGATCTATCACTTTTAAGATCTCCGTACCATTGGAAAAATCCTTTTGAATCATGGCCCTGATACGATCAGAAGATTGATAAATTTTCTTCTCTGCAGTCTCCTGCTGCCACAGCTCGCTTACGATATTTTGTTGCATAGCAATTCTCACTGCCCCACCGTTTCCAGTCATTTCTTTTAAAAGAATCAATTCAGTGTTTTTACAAACAGACGCGATCTTGGTATGTGCCATCCATCAGATTCAAAATTGTTTCATTTTAAACCCCATAACTTTTTAGAGACAGAACTTTTATTCTCTTGGATCGCATAACCTTTAAATAGATTATAGTTCTATCGCATGAGCAAATCAACAACCCCATCGATGTAAATGGAGAATCATCGTACTTACCTTGTACCAGCAAACCTGCCAATATGTGTCAAGCCCCCTATTTCCTAAAATTTAGTCGAGCTTTCGCTTTTACAGCA
>CALWIS010000136.1 GCA_944380795.1 uncultured Clostridia bacterium
CCAGCATCAATCTCTTTTAAGGGCTTTCCAGTCCATTTATGGCTTTTATCCACGTTGATCTCATACAAATACAGGTTCCGCCGGTTCTCAAACTCCCGAGCCGCCGCTACCAGCAAATCGCCCGGCAAAATCTCGGTTTCTCCGTTGGGGATGATATTTTCTTCCCCACGAATAATCACCACAATGAGGAATCCTCCCGGCAGCGAAAGGGTGCTCAGCTTCTTATGTACCATGCCGCTGTCAGCATCCACATGGATTTTAACAAAGGAAATATTGGTGTCCTCTTGGTAATCGTTAAAGGTCTTTTGAATATCGGCTTTTTGATCAATCATATCCAGCTTTTTGGAAACCCAAGGCAGCAGCGTCCCCTGTAACGAAAGCGACAACAACACTACACAAAACACCATATTAAAGATATTAAAGGTCATATTCACTTGATGAAGCATAACATAAATGGCAAACACAATGGAAGCCACGCCCCGCAGTCCGGCCCAGGAAACAATGCCGATTTGCCGCAGGGAAGAGCGGAAGGGCAGCAACACCGCCGCCGAAGCCAGCGGTCTGCCAATGATGGTCATAAAGGCCATAATCAGTACGGCGGGCAGCAGCACTTGGGGAAGCTCCACCGGGGTCACCAGCAAGCCCAACAAGAAGAAAATCATCATCTGGGAAATCCCGGTAACAGCATCAAAAAAATGGACCAAGTCCCTTTTCCCGGGAAAATACCGGTTTCCCATCAGGATTCCGCACAAGTAGACGCTTAAGTAGCCGTTACCCCCCACTGCGTTTGGCAGGGCATAAGCAATAATAGCCACAGCAAACACAAAAATGGTCTTGCCCTGTGCCATGGAAAAATCGAACCGGTTGAGCAGCAGGACAGCCCCCCAGCCCACTAAGATTCCGCCCAATGCGCCAAAGGCCATTTGCTGCAAAAACAGGATGGGCACCGAAATCTCCTGCCCTGTCATCAAAGAAACCATCACTACGGTAAGCAGATACGACATGGGGTCATTGGAGCCGGATTCCAGCTCCAGCAGGGAGTCGGTGTGGTCTTTTAAGGCCATCTTTTGAGAACGTAAGATATTAAAAACGGAAGCGGCGTCGGTAGAGGAAAGCACTGCTCCAATCAGGAAACTTTCCATCCACCCCAGCCCCAAGGCATAGTGGGCAAACAGCCCCACAAAAGCGGCTGTAAGAAACACTCCCATACTGGCCAGAGAAAAAGCCCTGGCCACTACCGGCCTTGCCACCCGTATATTAGTGCCAAATCCGCCGTAGAACATAACGACGATGAGGCAGGCGGAACAGATATTTTCCGAAATCGCATATTCATTAAACACGATTCCCAAAGGACCGTTTTCCCCAAAGAACATTCCCAAGGCAATGAAGATAAGCAGAGATGGCACTGGCAGCTTTTCGGCAAACCGATGAAGCAGTACACAGGCACCAATCACAACCCCAGCGAGCAACAAATAAGAATTCAATCGTTATGTCCCCTCCTTTATGGTGGTATGTAAATAAAAATTTATAAATTCTATAGGATAAGTATATCATATTTTCTTCCTTAAAAGAAGAAAACGACCTGAAAGAAACATTTCCATTTTTTGAAAACAAAAGGCTACTGCAAATACTTGCAACAGCCTTCTTACCTATTTTATTGCAAATCAATCATTGTGCCGGGGCTTATTGGTGTTGGCAATAAAGCCGTTGCTGGCACGGGGACGATCGTCATGGCGACGGTGACCGTCACGGCGGTCCTCACGGCGGCGGGGAGCATCGGAAATGGTATTCTCCGGCACCATGCCGTCCAGGTCGATGAGAGCGTCACGGCGAGACAGGTTCAAACGGCCCTTATCGTCAATTTCCAGCACCTTGACCTTGACTACGTCGCCCACATTCACCACATCGGTGACCTTCTCGGTGCGCTTCACGTCCAGGCGGGAAATGTGTACTAAGCCTTCCTTGCCGGGAGCAATCTCCACAAAAGCGCCAAAGTCCATAATGCGGGTCACCTTGCCGGTGTAGTAGGTGCCCGGCTCGGGATCGTTGACAATGGTATCGATGATGGTCATAGCCCGCTGGCACTTCTCCTGGTCGATGCCGGAAACGAACACGTGTCCGTCCTCTTCCACATCCACCTTGACCTCGCACTCAGCGCAGATCTTCTGGATGACCTTTCCGCCGGAACCGATGACCTCGCGGATCTTGTCCACAGGAATCACGGTGGAGAGCATCTTGGGAGCATACTTGGACAGCTCCGGACGGGGCTCGGGAATGGCCTTGAGCATAATCTCGTCGATGATATAGTCGCGGGCCTTGTGGGTCTTGAGCAGGGCTTCCTTCACCATAGCGGGGGTCAGGCCGTCAATCTTCAGATCCATCTGGATGGCGGTAATGCCCTTATGGGTGCCGGCCACCTTAAAGTCCATATCGCCGAAGAAGTCCTCCACGCCCTGGATGTCCACCATGGTCATCCAGCGCTCGCCCTCGGTAATCAGGCCGCAGGAAATACCGGCCACCGGAGCCTTAATGGGCACGCCAGCATCCATCAGAGCCAGGGTGCTGCCGCAAACAGAACCCTGAGAGGTGGAACCGTTGGAAGAAAGCACCTCAGACACCAGGCGCAGGGTATAGGGGAACTCCTCTACCGGCGGGATCACCGGCACCAAAGCACGCTCTGCCAGAGCGCCGTGACCGATCTCACGACGGCCGGGGCCGCGGCTGGGCTTAGTCTCGCCTACGGAATAGGAGGGGAAGTTGTAGTGGTGGATATACCGCTTAGTTTCCTCATCGTCGATGCCGTCCAGCAGCTGGCAGTCGCTCACCGGGCCCAATGTGGCAACGGTAAGCACCTGAGTCTGGCCGCGGGTAAACATACCGGAACCATGCACTCGAGGCAGCAGCCCTACTTCGGCAGCCAGAGGACGGATCTCGTCCATTCCACGGCCGTCCACACGCTTCTGCTCATCCAGCAGCCAGCGACGCACGATATACTTCTGGGTACGATACATGCAATCGTCGATAAGAGCTTCCTGCTCGGGATAAATGGGGTCGAAGTGTTCATGCACCTTCTCGTAGATGGGCTTCAGGCGCTCGTCACGAACGGTCTTGTCGTCGGTATCCATGGCGAACTTTACGTCCTCCATGGCGAACTCCTTCACAGCCTCGATCATTTCCTCCGGCGGCAGGTTGCTGGGATATTCAAACTTAGCCTTGCCGATTTCGGCCTGGATGCCCTTGATGAACTCAATAATGTGCTGGTTGGCCTTATGACCAGCGATGATACCGTTGTACATATCCTCGTCGGAAACCTCGTTGGCACCAGCCTCGATCATAGCAATACGGGAATCGGTGGAAGCCACGGTCACAGCCATCTGGGAAACCTTGCGCTGCTCGACGTTGGGGTTGATGACAAATTCGCCGTCAATGAGACCCACACTCACAGCAGAGATCGGACCATTCCACGGCACATCGGAGATGGACAGGGCAATGGAAGTACCCACCATAGCGGTGATTTCGGGGGAGCAGTCCGGGTCCACAGACATCACGGTGCAGACGATGGAAACATCGTTGCGCATGTCCTTGGGGAACAGAGGACGGATGGGGCGGTCGATCACACGGCACACCAAAATCGCCTTATCGGTGGGACGGCCTTCCCGCTTCAGGAAGGAGCCGGGGATTTTGCCCACAGAATACAGCTTCTCCTCAAAGTCCACAGACAGGGGGAAGAAGTCCACGCCCTCACGGGGCTTGGCAGCGGCGGTCACCGCCACATGTACCACGGTTTCGCCATAACGAACCAGGCACTCGCCGTTGGCCAGCTGGGCCATTTTGCCGGTTTCCACTACCAAGGGACGGCCAGCAAATTCGGTTTCAAATACTCGGAATTTCTCGAACATTCAGCTTTCCTCCATTTCTTTTTCGGGAAAGGCAGAACCGATTTAGCAATAAAACCAAAGTGCAGAAGCTGCGCCCTCGTTTCACTGCTAAACACAGCTGTCTTTCCTACGAAAACAATTTCAATACTTCTCACAGGGGTTCAGATAGCCTAAAGGCAGGCGACTATCGGCCGCCTGCCCTTTTCAGCTTTCTGTAAAAATTGCCACCGCAATCTGGGATTACTTACGGATACCCAGCTTAGCGATGATAGCACGATACCGCTCGATGTCCACCTTCATCAGGTAGTTGAGCAGGTTGCGGCGCTGGCCAACCATCTTCAGCAGGCCACGACGGGAATGGTGGTCCTTCTTGTGAGTGCGCAGGTGATCGGTCAGATCGTTGATGCGCTTGGTCAGAACAGCGATCTGCACCTCGGGGGAGCCGGTGTCGCCTTCGTGCATAGCGTATTCCTTAATAATTGCGGTCTTTTCTTCTTTCAACATGGTAATTCCACCTTTTCTGCGGCAATGCCGCTGTAAATTTCCCTCATTCACAGAAGAAGGCTGGTGAATTCCCCGTGCGGGGCTTTACCCTTCATCCGGGAAAGGGGTTGCAACTGTAGTATTATAGCATGGCGGCGGCCTTTTGTAAATCATTTTCCGCTATTTACAGGGATTTTTTCCAGAAAGGAGCTTTCCACTCCCGCTCTGCGATCTGACGGGCCATAACGCCGTTTTGCAAAATCTCATTTTTCAGCTCATCAAGGCTGTCAAACTTTTTCTCCGGCCGGATAAAATCCAACAATTCCACTGGAATTCTTTTTCCATACAGGTCTCCAGAAAATTCTGGAATCCAGGTTTCCGACAAAGCGCAGTCAGAGCCCACAGTGGGCTTGATTCCAATATTCGTTACCCCATAATATTTCTTTCCTTCAATGGTTACCAGAGAGGCATACACCCCGAACCGCGGCAGAACATACCCCTGAGGAAACGGCTGATTAATGGTGGGCGTTCCCCAAGTGCGCCCTAACTGGCGGCCATGGGTCACTTCAAAGTCATAGCCAAAGGGACGGCCCAAAAGCTGCCCAGCCTGCTGCACGTCCCCTTCTTCCAGATAGGAACGAATACGGGTAGAGCTCACCGCTTCTCCCCCCACCAACACCGGCGGTACTACACAAAGCTCGATTCCCCACTGGTCACACAGGGTTTCCAGCAGAGCAGCGTCTCCCCTGCCGTTTTTGCCAAACCGAAAATTAAAGCCGCAGCAAAGCTTTCGCACCCGGCACACCCGATACAGCACTTCCACAAACGCCTCCGGCTCCATGTCCCGAATTTGGTCAAAGGGAAGCAGATATACGGTATCAATCCCCATTTCCTCCAAAAGGGCCAGCCTCTGTTCATTGGTAGTGAGGAGAGGGACAGGATTTTTTTGCAGGACGGCAGATGGATTCTGTTGAAAAGTCACCACAGCCGGGCGCAGCTTAGAGGAAGAAAAGGTGTTTCCAATGACCTGACGGTGGCCCAGATGCAGCCCGTCAAAGCTGCCCAATGCCGCCGCCAGTTCTCCCGGCGGTATTTGCATCTGTTCATAGCATTTCACAAAACCATCCCTTTCCTGTGCCTTGTATCGCTTTAAAATAATTTAAGGATGGCAAGCCAACCTTTTTCGGCCTCCACCTGTCCAAGCCCCAAAAAATCGCCGTTTTCTCCCCGGACGCGGAATGTGTCCCCATCCTGCGGCTTTTGGTTACGGAATGCCGGAAGCCTTTTCAAATCCAACTGTCCGCCGTTTTGAAAGCGCACCGCCTGTGCCCCGGAAACCGCAATTGCCGGCAGATGGAAAAACAAGCTCTCCACCGGGCGCAGCCTTTCTTCCAGCGTCCCGGCCTCCGAAAGAGCTTTGGCTTCGTCCAGCGTGACAGCGTCCGCCAGCGTAAAGCCGCAGGCCTTTGTCCGGCGCAGGGCGGTCATCACACCCAGCGAACCCGCCGCTTTTGCTAGGTCAGCAATCAGCGTGCGGATATACGTCCCCTTGGAGCAGGAAACCACCAGCTTTCCCTCCCGGGATGCTTCGTCATATTCCGTCAGCTCCAGCTTAAAAATGGTCACCGGCCGGGCGTCCCGCTCCACTTCGATACCCTTCCGCGCCAACTCATACAGCCGCTTTCCATCTTTAGATACCGCCGAATACATAGGCGGCACCTGCATGATCTCGCCCCGGAACTGAGGCAGCAAGCTTTCCAGCACTTCTTGAGAAACCGGCGTTTCGCTGGTTTCCAACACTTTACCGGTGCTGTCCTCGGTATCGGTGGCAATTCCCAGCCGGAACCCGGCCTCGTATTCTTTATCGGTATCTTCCAACAAAGAAGCCGCCCGGGTTGCCTTTCCCAGCAGTAAAGGCAGTACACCGGTGGCCATGGGGTCCAAGGTGCCAGTGTGTCCGATCTTCCGCTCATGGCACAGCCGACGGCATACCGCCACCGCGTCGAAGGAGGTAAAATCCGCAGGCTTGTCCAGAATTAAAACACCGGTCACAGGCCGCACCTCTCCATCTGTTTTGCGATGGCTTCCAGCAGCAGCCCTTTCACTTCGTCAAAAGTCTTTCCAGTAAAAGCACAGCCTGCCGCCGCCGCGTGTCCGCCGCCGCCAAACTCCGCACAGATTTCAGATGCATTCATTGGCGGATTGGTACGCAGGGAGACTTTCAGCATGCCGTCCTCTTTTTCCCGGATGGTCACGCCTACCAGCACGCCCTCCACTTGCCGGGACATAGACGCAACGCCATCTAGGTCTCCTTCTTCCACGCCTAACTCCTCCACCAGAGAAGCAGGCAGGCAAAGCACGGCGCATTTTCCGTCAAAATGGAAAGTCAAGGCCTGAAGCACATACTTTTCCACTTCCAACCGAGCGCGGCTCTTGGTATCGTACATTTCTCGGTTAATGTCAGCTGCATGGGCCCCCAGCTCTATCAACTCCGCCGCCATGCGGTGAGTACGGGGGGTCACGTTTCCAAAACGGAAGCAGCCGGTGTCGGTGGAAATTCCGGTAAACAGGCAGTCCGCGATTTCCGAGGAAATCGTCACCTGCATTTCTTTTAGCACCTGGAACAAAATCTCACAGGCCGCGGATGCTTTCGCGTCCACATATCGCTCTTTGGCAAAATCACCGTTGGTGCCGTGATGGTCCAAGCACAAATCCACCTTTTCCGTATAGCTTTCCAGGTTTTTTCCAAACAACTGACGGTCGGCAATATCCACACTCACAATAAATCCCGGCTCAAACACCTGTTCCTCCACACCGGCAAAGAGAAATGCGAACTTTTTGGGCACCGGGTCACTGCACAGAAAACGGGCTTTTTTGCCAAGGGAATGCAGCCCCCGCAGCAGGGCAGAAGCACATCCCAGAGTGTCACCATCCGGCGAACGGTGGCTTAAAATCAGGATGTCATCCGCGTCCAGCAGCCGCTGGGCGGCCTTCTTCAGAGTAATATCCATCTCAATCACTCCTTCAGGTCGTTGAGCAGCTTGGAAATATTGGCGCTGTACTCAATGGAATCGGTGGCTTTAAAAATCATCTCCGGTACATGGCGCAGCTTCAGCTGATGGCCCAGCTCCCGGCGGATAAAGCCTGCGGCGCTTTTGAGACCCTTTACTGCGGTCTGTGCCTGTTCCATGCCCTCCATGGAGCTGATATACACGGTGCAGTAGGAAAGGTCGTTGGTGACCTCCACCCGAACAATGCTAATCATCCCCTGCACACGGGGGTCCTTCACTTCCCGCAGGATAGCGGTGAGCTCCCGGCGGATATCTTCTGTGGTTCTTCCCATACGATGACTGGGCATAAACTTCCTCCGTTCTATCAACAATGTGTAATCGTAATCAATAACAGTGTTTTCGAGCGCATACTATGCGCCCCTACATTAGCTCTTCCTGCGGCTTTTATAGATTGCCACACCGGCAACCAGTAGGAGAATGAGCAGAATCAATGCACCGCCCAGCCACACTACCAAATCCAAGCCGGAAGTCCACGTGATAAACGTAACCGTGGGGCCGTCCGCCCCGCCAATAATGCCTATGGACGGCGTGTTTTGGGGAATTTTAGAAAATGTGTACATCACCATCCCCGTGCAGACTGCCAAAATGCAGACAATGGCGACCGCGCCGCCAAGCAGCCACTTTTTCATACACTCTCCTCCTGTTTTCTCAGGTAAACTTTCACTTCTTTTTCAGGAACCATTTTATCAGTGCCAGCACCAATAGGATTCCCACGGTATACGCTCCATACAAAAGGATACTGCTGTACCACGGGGTGGAGGAAAGGGCATACAACTCTGGACGGTTTTGATACTCCCAATACACGAAAATTCCATATCCAAGAAAAACGCCAAACACCGTGCCCATTAGGATATTGAGCCAATTATTAACACGTTCTTTCATAGCATCTACTCCCTCAAACAGCAAACAGGGAGCCTCCCTCAAAGGAAAGGCTCCCCGAAAACACGTTCCTTATTCGGGACGATATTCCTCCATCATATAGGCTTCCAGAATATCCCCTTCCTTGATGTCGGAGAAACGCTCCAGGCAGATACCGCAGTCGTAACCATCGGCAACTTCCTTCACATCGTCCTTAAAGCGGCGCAGGGATGCAACCTTGTCGTCGGCAACAATAATACCGTCACGAACCACGCGCACCTGTGCACTGCGGGTGATCTTGCCGCTGGTAACATGGGCACCGATAACCACGCCCACATTGGAGATCTTGTAGGTCTCGCGGCACTCTGCCTTGCCCAGGGCAACCTCCCGGAACTTGGGTGCCAGCATACCCTTCATAGCGGACTCGATCTCCTCGATGCAGTCGTAAATAATGCGGTACAAACGCATATCCACGCCGTCACGCTTGGCATTTTCTTCTGCCACCGGGTCAGGACGCACATTGAAGCCCACGATAATAGCGTTGGAAGCGGCTGCCAGCATGACGTCGTTTTCGTTGACAGCACCCACCTCACCGTGAATCACGTGTACGCGGACTTCCTCGTTGGTCAGCTTCTCCAGAGACTGGCGCACGGCCTCCACAGAGCCCTGCACGTCGGCCTTGACGATGACCTTGAGTTCCTTCATCTCGCCCTGCTGCATCTGGTCGAACAGGTTATCCAGCGTGACCTTGGTCTGAGAATTGAAGACCTCTTCCTTCTGCTCGTTGATACGCTGCTCCACCAGTTCACGGGCCAGACGCTCGTCGGAAACAGCGTTCAGGATATCGCCGCCGGTGGGAACATCGTTCAGACCGGTGATCTCCACGGGAACAGACGGGCCAGCCTCGGTGACCTTGCGGCCCTTGTCGTCGGTCATGGCACGCACACGGCCCACCGTGGTACCGGCAACGATCACATCGCCGGTATGCAGGGTGCCGTTCTGCACCAACACGGTAGCGATGGGGCCGCGGCCCTTATCCAGACGGGCCTCCACCACGGTGCCCTTGGCAGCGCGGTCGGGGTTCGCTTTCAGTTCCTTCATGTCCGCAACCAGCAGGATCATTTCCAGCAGGTCGTCGATGCCCTCTTTATTTTTAGCGGAAACCGGGATGCAGGGCGTATCGCCGCCCCACTCCTCGGGAACCAGCTCGTATTCGGTCAGCTGCTGCTTGACGTGGTCGGGGTTGGCGGCGGGTTTATCCATCTTGTTGATGGCAACAATAATGGAAACGCCTGCGGCCTTAGCGTGGTTGATGGCTTCTACCGTCTGGGGCATGATGCCGTCATCGGCAGCCACCACCAGCACGGCGATATCGGTCACCTGTGCGCCGCGGGCACGCATGGTGGTAAAGGCGGCGTGGCCGGGGGTATCCAGGAAGGTGATGTCGCGGCCGTCGATCTTCACGCGGTATGCGCCGATATGCTGGGTAATGCCGCCGGCTTCGCTGGCGGTTACATTAGCGTGACGGATGGCGTCCAGAAGACTGGTCTTACCATGGTCAACGTGGCCCATCACCACCACAACGGGGGCACGGGGCACCAGGTTGGTATCATCGTCCTCGCTGTCGTCGATAATGCGCTCTTCAATGGTGACCACCACTTCTTTTTCCACCTTGGCGTGGAATTCCATGGCCACCAGGCTGGCGGTATCAAAGTCGATCACATCGTTAACAGTAGCCATGGTGCCCATCATCATCAGCTTTTTGATGACCTCGGCAGCAGTAGCCTTCAGGCGCATTGCCAGCTCGCCCACGGTGATCTCATCGGGGATCTGCACGGTAATGGGCTTGGTTTTGCGCTCCAGCGCAATCCGGCGCAGACGCTCGGCCTCGGTCTCCTTGCGGGAGGTGCGGGGCTTGCCGCGGCGCTGGCTTTTCTGGTTGATCTTCTGCTTTTGCACGGTGTTATCGGTGCGCACCTTTTCAGAGGCCAAGCGGTCATACTTTTCGTTATACCGCTCAATATCCACATTAGAAGCACGGGTATCTACCAAACGGCCAGCGGGCTTCTGCACGGTATTGGAAGTATCCTGTACCGGAACCGTTTGCTGCTTGGGAGCAGCGGGCTTTTCCTGTGCCTTAGCGGCAGGCTTTTCCTTAGGCTGCTGTGCCGGTTTCTGTGTCTTTGCGGGCTGTGCCACTTTGGCTTCCGGCTGCTTCTTCTGGCTGTTTGCCTTGGCAGCGGACTTTTTGGCGGCAGCTGCCGGCTTTTTGTCCTCTTCCTTTTTGGAGGCTTCCTTTGCTTCTTCCACAGCAGGCTCTGCATCGGGCTGGTTATCTGCAAAATAGCCGTCCAAATTCTCCAACTTGTGGGACTGGGTAAAGCTTTCCAACACCAGATCCAGCTCCTCCTCGGTGAGGGCGGACATGTGCTTTTTGGTTTCGTTGCAGTACTTCTGCAGCAGATCAATCACAAATTTATTGGGCACGTTCAGATCTTTTGCGACCTCGTGCACCCGGTATTTCATCATCATATGGTTTCCCTACCTTTCTCTGCGTCGCCGGCAGCCGTTTCCTCTGCAAGGGACTTTAACTTTTTCGCAAACCCCTCATCTAAAACCGCTACGATACCGGCTCTCTTTCCGATTGCCTGGCTGACGCTCTCTATGGTCTCATGGACGGAAAGCATCGGGACACCGGCCCGTTCTGCGGAAAACCGTACTCCCGCAGTGGTTTTGGCGGAAATATCCGCCGCTACCAAAACCAAATGCGCCTTCCCCTTCCGAAGGGATTCCTCCACCGCGTCCCGGCCCCAGGAAATTTTCCCGGCCCGGCGCGCAATGCCCAGGAGCGAGAGCAGCCGATTCATGTTCACGGTTGGATCTCCTCCTCCATTCGATCATAGACTTCATCCGGGATCTTACAGGAAAACGCCTTTTCAAACCGGCGCGCCTTTCGGGCTGCCTTCAGGCATTCCACGCTTTTGCAGACATACGCGCCCCTTCCCGGCTTGCGTCCGCTGAGATCCAGAGAAATCTCTCCGGCCTGTATCACATTGCCGTTTTCGTCCTTTACATCCGGTGCTTTTACTACCCGGACCAGTTCCCGTTTGGGCTTCATCTCTCCGCATCCGGTACACATTCGCATGGGAACGCGCTTTTGCCGCATAAGCAATCCTCCTTTTTCCAATCGGGCTTATCTATATCTAAAAAAGGGTTCAGCCCTCATCCTCGCCATAAAATCCGCTTTCCGGCTTGATATCGATCTTCCAACCGGTCAAACGGGCTGCGAGGCGGGCATTTTGCCCCTTGTTGCCAATGGCCAAAGAAAGCTGGCTGTCCGGCACTGTCACACGGCAGGAGTGGGAACCATCTTCTGCAGGTTCCACAGAGAGCACCTCTGCCGGAGAAAGAGCGGAAGCAATAAACTTGGTGGGATCGTCGCTGTATTCCACGATATCGATCTTCTCGCCGCCCAGCTCGTTCACGATGCTGCTGACACGGGCACCACGAGTACCGATGCAGGCGCCTACTGCGTCCACATCCGGGTTGTGGCTGATAACGGCCAGCTTGGTCCGGGAACCAGCTTCACGGGATACTGCCTTGATCTCCACAGTGCCGTCATAAATCTCGGGCACTTCGGTTTCAAACAAGCGCTTTACCAAATCAGGATGGGTGCGGGAAATCACTGCACGAGGCCCTCTGTCTGTCTCCTTCACATCCACCACATAAACCTTGATGTAATCCCCTTCTTTGAGGTTTTCATCTCCAACTTGTTCATTATGAGGCAGCACCGCCTCTGCTTTTCCAATACGCAGAGTAGCAGCCCCGGTACGGGGGTCAATCCGCTCTACCAGAGCGCTCACCAGCTCCTGATGTTTGCTCTGGAACTCCTGCATCATCTGTCCCCGCTCGCCGTCGCGAATGCCCTGCCGGATGATATTCCGGGCAGTCTGCGCGGCAATACGTCCAAACTGCTTGGTATCCAGCCGCATTCCCACTGCGCCGCCAATTTCAATGGTGGGGGAGATTTTCCGGGCTCTTTCCAGAGAAACCTCTGTGCCGGGGTCCATAACCTCTTCTACTACGGTCTTTTTGAGGAACACCTCAAACTTTCCGGTCTTGTCATCCATATTGATGATGACATCTTCATTGCCATAGCTGTTTTTACAGGCGGTAATGATGGCCTTACGGATCTTATCCAGCATAAAGTCCACCGGGATGCCTCTTTCTTTTTCCAGCAGGTGCAAAGCTTCAAATACTTCGTTGGCCATAATTACTCATCCTCCAAAAAATCATCCTCCATCACCCGCACAGAAACCATATCTTTTTGGGCAATGGTCATTGTTTCGCTTTCTTCTTCCCCGGTTTGAAGGGTAATACTGCCGTCCTCCAGCCGGGCACGCAGGATGCCTCCCACCTCTCGGCTGCCGTCCTCCAAGGGGCGGATCAGCTTTGCGATGACAAAACAATCCAAAAATGTCTCAAAATGCTCGGGGCGGGTAAGTTCCCGGTTGATGCCGGGGGAACTTACTTCCAGACAATAGCTCTGGTCGATGGGGTCCAGCTCATCCAGAGGCCCATTGACTGCCCGGCTCATAGCCTCGCAATCTTCGATTCCCACGCCCTCGGGCTTATCGATATAAATGCGTAGGTACCACAGCGCTCCTTCTTTCACAAACCGGACATCCCAAACGGTCAATCCCAGGCTTTCTGCAATGGGCTGCGCCAATTTCCACACCGCCGCAGCCGTGTTGCCGGGGCGGCCGCCTTTCGACTTTTTGCTTGCTGCCAAATTCATTCACCTCATAATACAAACAAAAGAGCGGGTCGCCCCACTCTTTCATCCTCATCCTATACTTTTAATATTTTAGCACAAATCCAACCCCGTTGCAAGAGTGCAAACCGCCGAAAACCCGGCTTTTTTCAAGAAAAAACCGGGCTTTCTCACAGCTACAGATCCTCCATCTGGCTTCCCAAAAAGGCAGCTGTGGCCTGCACTAATTTGGTGTGGGTCTCGCCTGGGGCTGGACGCTCCCCTTCACCGCACAGCAAGGCTACCGCTCCCAGCACATCCCCTTCTGCCATAATAGGATACATAACCGAAGCCTTTCTGGGCACTCCTTCCATAGGGGACAAACCTTCTCCCTCTCCCCCAATAAAGCTCTTTCGGTTATGCAGATACTGCTCCAGTTCTGTGGAGATCCGTCTTTCCATTACCTCCCGTTTGGAGATACCGGCTGCTGCCACTACATGGTCTCCATCACAAATCACCGCCGGGCTTCCGGCAATTTTCGCCAAGACTTCCGCGCATTTTCCCGCACTGGAAGAAAGCTCGCCCACAGGGGAATATTTACGAAAAATCACCCCGCCTTGGGTATCCGTATAAATCTCCAGCGGGTCGCCTTCCCGAATGCGCAGCGTTCTCCGAATCTCTTTGGGAATCACCACACGCCCAAGGTCATCAATACGACGAACGATTCCTGTTGCTTTCATATATCAGTATCCTCCATTGAATTTACAGATTTTGTAATAGTAGTATCTGTAAGGGAATGAAGATTATACCATTCCTTGGAGGACCTGAATTTTACTTTTTATATAATGAAAAATTAAAAAATTTCTTTTCCATACGTTTTTCCGCATTATAAGCTGCGTACTGCTTGATGGATCTGTTCTAAAACCTCCGCCTTCGCCCATTCTCCCGTTTGGGTATTGCAGGGAATAAACACGATCTTCTCCAGCGACGCAGAGAACAGGGTCTTTAACCAAACACAGGCAAGCAAATAACGGCCATATAAAAGGCTCATGTGAAATCCATCTCTGCAAATAGAGAGTCCTCCACAAGGAACTTGAAACATTTTATTTTGGCGTATAGCCTGCACCGCATCTCCACTTGGGATCATCCGGATTTGATATTTTTGCGCCATCTCCCCATAGCATCTCCGCAAACGTTGGTACATTTCTGCCTGATCCCGGTGATACCGCATAAAATTGGGATGGGTACTGTCATTTTCATAGGCCCAGGTTTCTTGCAAAAGGATTTCTGCACTGGGAGCCTTTTGGTTCAGATATTCCATCATAAGTCCCAAAAACGGCTCATAACTCTCACTCCACCCGCTATCATGGCTGGCCTGCTGTGTTACGATATAATCCCACTTTTCTTCCTGCAGCACTTCCTCAATGGACACATACCGATCGGTGGGGATGCCATTTTCCTGATACTGGTATTCCGCTTGATTTTCTTCTATATTTCTCCAATGCCGCTCCAGGGGGCATCCTCCTATATAAAGGTTTACTATTTTGGTGTGGATGCCATTTGCCGTCGCCATCTGGTGCAAATATCTGGTGGCATCCTCAGAAAAGCTATTGCCAATAGCAAGAATACAAATCGTTTTCATATTTTTCCTCCCACTCCTACAGGGCCTTTGGCATAAAACCTATCTGTTCAAATCGTCAATAAGTTTTTGCATAAGGCTAAGGGATTACACCTGTCAAATCAGATGCAATCCCTTTTAAAACAACAGATTTAATCAATTTCAGCGCTTATCAAAAGCAATATAAGGCCGGGGGTCCTGCACCGATTTATAGGCAGGACGGATGATCTTGCCGGCATTGGTGAGTTCCTCAATACGATGGGCGCTCCAACCAGAAATACGAGCAATAGCAAAAATGGGGGTATACAGCTCCAAGGGAAGATCCAACATACTATAAATAAACCCACTGAAGAAATCCACATTGGGGCTAACGCCCTTATAGATCTTACGCTCTTGGCTGATGATCTGGGGAGCAAGGCGAGCCACTGTAGAATACAGCTCGTATTCCTCCATACGGTTCTTTTCTTCGGAAAGGCTCTTAACAAAGGCTTCCATTACCTTGGCACGAGGGTCAGAGAGAGAATACACTGCATGGCCCATACCATAAATCAATCCAGCCTTGTCAAAGGCTTCCTTATGAAGCAACCGGCGCAGATAGGCAGACAGTTCTTCTTCGTCCTTCCAGTCCTTGACCACCTCTTTCAGGTCATCGAACATCTGCACCACCTTGATATTGGCACCGCCATGTTTTGGACCTTTCAGGGAACCCAGAGCTGCCGCAATAGCAGAATAGGTATCTGTGCCGGAAGAGGATACCACATGGGTAGTAAAGGTGGAGTTATTACCGCCGCCATGCTCTGCATGGAGGATCAGAGCAATATCCAGCACTCGAGCTTCCAGTTCGGTATATTTGCAATCAGGGCGCAGGATATGCAGGATATTTTCTGCCGTGGAAAGGGACTCCACCGGGGGATGGATGTAAAGGCTTTGCCCATCATGATAGTGACGGTATGCCTGATACCCATATACCGAAAGCAT
Organism: uncultured Clostridia bacterium; assembly: GCA_944380795.1. Taxonomy (GTDB): domain Bacteria; phylum Bacillota; class Clostridia; order Oscillospirales; family Acutalibacteraceae; genus Heritagella_A. The sequence continues at coordinate 15,640 of CALWIS010000136.1, forward strand.
AGGGAATAGAGCAATAAGCTGCAAACACTGGCGCAGCACATTGGGAATACTGATATCACTGGCAAAGTCATCGTAGGAATATAAGGTCAGAACACTCCGTGCCAAGGTGTTCATCATATCCCGGCTGGGTGCCTTCATAATAATATCGCGTACAAAGCTGGTGGGCAGGCTGCGGTATCCTCCCAGCATCTTGGTAAAATTGGCAAGCTGCTCCGGTGTGGGGAGTTCGCCAAACAACAACAGGTACGTCGTCTCTTCAAATCCAAACCGACGGTCCTTTACACAGCCCCGGATCAATTCTTCCACATCAATTCCGCGGTAATAAAGCTTACCTTCACAGGGAAGCTCTTTGCCATCTACTTTTTTAGTGGAAACGATCTCGGATATTTCTGTAAGCCCTGCCAACACGCCTTTACCGTTTAGATCACGCAGGCCGCGTTTCACATCATATTTTTCATAAAGGCCCGGATCGATCCTTCCATTTTTTTGACACTGTTCCGCAAGCAGCCGGATCTCAGGGGTGATTTCAGAATACACGTTCATTGGCGTTTCTCCATCCTTTCTCAAGTCATTCTGTGCAGGTGCAGCATGGCGAGCCCATTTTTACCTCACAGTCCTCTATCATTCGCAAATAATATTTAATTAGTATAGCATACGTTTCTAAAAAATCCCATGTATTTTTTGTAAATTTATATATTTTAAAAAAAGCTTTCCACAAATTTCTTTCCTTTTCTCCTTTTGCCTTGCAAAAAACGCCTCGTCATTCTTTGCTTTAACACCCGGATTTTTAGGCTCTTTTTGCTTGCTCCCTTCCCTCTGCTTGTTTTTTGATTTAAAATATGATATAGTTAAAATAGAAATGGTTTATAAACATAGTGTATATACAAAAATTTATTCCCCACCGAATCGGGGAAACAAACAGGAGATGAATCCCATGGCAGAAGAGTTCATCAATTCTCGCAGGAAAAGCAGCAAACCGCGGAACATCAAGTACAATAATCAAAAGTTAGTTCTTACACTTTTCCGATACGCGGATAAGCTCTCTGTAAGTGAAATTTCTGAACGTGTGGGTCTGAGTAAAACCACAATCACCAAGATTGTAGGCGATCTTCTGCGGAAAAAACTAATTCTCTCCGCCGGCAAGGGGGATTCTACCGAAGAAGGAGGAAAAAAGCCGGAACTTTTTACCTTTAACCCCACCTATCAATATATTATTATGGTCAATCTCCCCTCTAATCAGGTCCAAGTGCATATTATGGACCTGAAATCCCGGTTGGTATCCCAATATACCCAGGAAGTGGAGATCCCGGAATCCGATTATCCCTCCTGCATACAGTGTGCTGCTGATGCAGTGGTGGCTGCTATGAAAAATTTCGGTATTATCGGACAACAGGTATGCGGTGTGATTATCTGCGGCGATGGCATTGTGGATTCTACTCATGGAGTGATCCGCTATTCCGTACACCATAGCTGGCCCCGAAACCTGCCGATACTTCAGGACTTTGCTTCGCTGCTCCCCTTCCCTGCCCCCATATATATTGAAAACGGCGGGGCTCTTAGCGGTTATGCCGACCTGCTGGACCCGGAAAACCAATCGATCCACTCCATCATCCATCTATCAGTGGGACAGCATTCCGGCGGCTGTGTGATGAAAGACCATGACCTGCAAAACGGTTCCCATGGCTTTATGAGTGAATTCGGCCATATTATTGTGGACCCCCACTCCTCCCTGTCGTGTATCTGCGGCGCCAAAGGCTGTTTTGAAGTGATGGTATCTCCCACCGTAGTATTGCGGCGCACGGGAGAATTGCTCACAGAGTATCCCGACTCTGCTATTGCCTCTGCCGCAAAATCGGGAACTCTTACTATGGAAGAGCTTTTTGCTGCTGCCAACGAAGGAGAACCCTGCGCTTGCCAAAGCATGGACCAGGTCATCCGTTGGTTTACAGTGCTGATCCGTTCCATGGTCATCTTTCACGATCCTCAAAAAATTATTATTCAAGGCGTATATCAAAAAGCCGGCTCTTACTTTCTGGATAACCTGCGCAGCACAGTGGTATCCACTCCTTTATTCCGTACCGGAGCAGATCTACTCATCGATTATGCTTCTTTCCAATCCAACGAGGCCCTTATTATCGGCGCTTCCTATTATGTGTGCCGCAAATTTCTCGATAATAATCAGCTTTATGATTGATAATAAAACACAAAAACGGTCTCCGGCAAAACCGGAGACCGTTTTTTTAACAGGAAACGGATTACTTCAGATTTTCTACTACCTTTTCCGCCCATGCCAATGCCTTCTTCACATCGTCATCGGTAACAGAGCCCTTCTTGAACAGGGAGCTCTTAACCTCTAGAGTGAGGACATCATCTACCATATGGACACCGTGGTTTTCCAGCTCGCTCTTGATGCTGTTGAGACCATCTACGCTGCCATTGATGAGGTAGAATGCCACATTCTTTGCTCTGCTGGGATTCAGGTCACGGCAGAAGTGATCAACAGGAGCCGGAAGCTTGCCGCCCATCTCTACGCCGATAAAGACAACCTTTTCACCCTCGCAGGGATAAGCCGGGGGGATCTGGTCACATACACACTGATACACGCGGCCAATTTCGGAAGCAATGGGCTGGACAGTTCCACGCTTGGAAAAATGCAGGGACTTTGCTTTCATGTAAATTCCTCCAAAGTACAAATAATTAAGTAGTTAACTTATAGTATAGCACACTTTTTTGAACTTTTCGTGAGCGTCCACTATTTTCACGCTGAACTTTCCCACTGCTTTTTAGAGGAATTGCACATTTTTTTAAAGCCGTATGAAAAGAAGCAGGGATTAAAAAATATCTTTTACCGCCTGTCCACTTTGAGCAGAACGGAAAATAGCCTCCATCAGCTTCATAACACGCATGACCTCATCATGGCGCACCAACTGCTCTTCCTTGCCATCGCAGGCTTTCACAAGATTGCGATAGAAGTCCCGCACATCGGAATGGACCTCCGGCAGGGGGAAGGTGTCGATGGTCTCATCGGTACGGGGAGCCATGGTCTTGGTGAGACCAGCCGCCGTTACCACCGGCACTGCGTCCCGGTTCTCCCAATCAGATACCATCACGATCTTTCCGCTGAGATCCCAATCATAGATCACAGCCGTACCATTTTCGCCCTGCATATACCAGCGCGGCAGGTTGATAAAGTTGCTGGTTCCCACTTCCACCTGTACGCTCAGATCATCCTCAAAGGTAAGGATTGCCTTAAAGCCGTCGTCCACCTCTTCATTGGTCACATTGGAGAGCTGGGCATATACAGAAAGCAGAGGCTTTTTCACCATCATCATGATTTGATCCAACAGATGGACGCCCCAGTCCAGCACCATACCACCGCCGTGTTCTTTCTGGTTGCGCCAGTCGCCGGGGATGCCGCGGGAGCCATGTACGCGGGACTCGATGTTGAATACCCGGCCCAAAGTGCCCTCGTCGTAGATCTTCTTCATGGTGAGGAAGTCCTCATCCCAGCGGCGGTTCTGGTGAACGGTGAAAATTACGCCGTTTTCTTTGGAAGCGTCGATCATGTCCTGTAATTCCTCGTGGTTCAGGCACACGGGCTTTTCGCTGATGACATTTTTTCCGTGCTTCATGCAGTCGATGCACACATCATGGTGCAGGTCATTGGGGATAGCTACCGTGACCAGCTTGACAGCCGGGTCGTTGAGCAGCTCTTCCCGGGAAGCATAGGCATGGATGCCGGCCCGCTCTGCTGCCTGGTTGCGCTCAGGCAGGATGTCGTACACGCCACACAGGGTGAGTTCGTCCATGGTTTTCAGCTGATGGGCGTGCCAAGAACCCATGCCGCCATATCCAATAATTGCTACGCCAAATTTTTCGTTGCTCATTGTATCTCCGTTCCTTTCTTACAGGGGATGGGGCCTGCGCTTTCACATTACTGTAAAGGCGCAAGCCCCAATATTTTAGGCTTTATGCCCACCACATACCACTCATTTTATCTTCAAAGGTAAGAACACTCTTGAGGAATTCCACAGCTTTGCACAGGCCTTCGTTCTGGCTCATCAGGCTGTCCTCGTGCTCAATGCTGATGGCATAATCATAACCCACCATCCGCAGAGCGCTGATCATATCTTTCCAATACAGGCTATCATTGCCATAACCGCAGCTGCGGAAGATCCAGGAGCGGTGGATCTCGTCGCCATAATGCTGGGTATCCAGTACACCGTTAATAGCGGTATTGTACTTGTCCACGCGGGTATCCTTGGCGTGGAAGTGGAAAATCGCATTCTCCTTGCCCAGCTCGCGGATGCAGGCTACAGGGTCCATCCCCTGCCAAATCAGATGGCTAGGATCGAAGTTGGCGCCGATCTCAGGGCCTACTGCATGGCGCAGCTTCAACAAAGAATGGGTGTTGTATACACAGAAACCGGGGTGCAGTTCCAGAGCGATCTTATTGACACCGTGGGCTTTAGCAAACGCTACCAGGTCTTTCCAATAGGGAATGAGTACTTCATTCCACTGCCATTCCAGCACGGTGGAAAAGTCATCCGGCCAGGGACAAGTGACCCAGTTGGGATATTTGGAATCCTCACAGTCGCCAGGGCAGCCGGAGAAGGTATTGATCTGATGGATGCCCAATTTTTCTGCCAGCAGGATGGTGTCGCGAATATCCTTATCAAAGGCAGCGGCGATCTCCTTGTTGGGGTGCACGGGGTTACCGTGGCAGGAAAGGGCGCTGATTTCCATATTATACTTGGCAATGGTGTCTTTAAATTCCTGCAGCTTTGCATCATCATTGAGCAGGATAGCAGGGTTAGCGTGGGCATTGCCCGGATAACCGCCGCAGCCGATCTCCACCATCTGGATGCCCAGGCCACTAAAATATTTCAATGCTTCATCCAAAGGAAGGTTTGCCACCAGGTTGGTAAGCACTCCCAGTTTCATATAAATCGCTCCTTTACAAATTGCAGTGTATGGTAGATATTACATCCCTAAAGTTTCCGTCATATAAGTAAAGCTGTTTTTGGCGTCTCGCACAGATTCCGCGTCTGCGGCTTCATTCTCTATCTCTGCAATGACCCACTCTACGCCGATATCCCGGGCAGTATCCACAATGGACTTGAGGTCATTGGCACCATCACCAATAGAGGTACCCTTGCCGTCCACACCATCCTTCAGGTGGATCAGCCCTACTTGCGCACGATAGCGGCGCAGGAACTCACAGGGGTTATCTCCGGCATGGAACACCCAATAGGTATCCGGCTCCAGCAGGCACCACTTGGCGATCTCATCAATGGGGCGTACGCCGTCTAAAGGCTGGAACTCATGAGCGTGGTTATGATATACTACCTTGATACCATAGGGAGCAGCCTTTTCCTGGGCAATTTTCATCACCCGCTCCAAACGCTCCAAGTCCTCTTTGGTTTCGGTGGGGGAATAGGAACAGCCAATAAAGGGGGTTCCCAGTTCATGATGATATGCGACAATCTCATCGATATCCTTTTCCATACGGTCCACATTCTCGTGGCAGCTAACGGAAACCAAACCCAGCTTGGCCAAGGTCTCCTTCATTTCCTGTGCAGGCACCCCAAAAGTACCGGCAAATTCTACCCCCTCATAGCCGATATCTGCGGCAATCTTCAGGGCCTCCAGCAGGCTTTCCCCGTCCTTTACGCGGTCGCGAAAGCTCCACATCTGAATCGCTTTTTTCATTATGACGCTCCTCCTGAAATAAGGCGGCCCTGCGTTTCCCCACAGGGCCTGCCTCACAAATTATCGATAAGATCAGTCAAAGTATACCGGCTTGCCCTCAGCAGCAGACTTGTAGATGGCCTCCAAAATCTTAGTGACCACAATGGCCTGCTCCGGCTTTACCACTACATCGGTGTCATTCTTAATGGCATCGATCCACATCCGGGCCTCGATGTCCTGGGGCTCTGCTGCGCCGCCGTCAAAGAAAGCTACGCCGCCGGCTTCCAGGTCCACATTCTCTACTACCTGCTTGCCATACTGCACCTTATTGATGCGCAGGCCGCCCTTCATATCTGCGCCGGCCTTTGTGCCGCACAGGGAGGTCTTAGCCTCATCCACATCCAGAGTGTTCAGAGCCCAAGCAGCCTCCAGATTGATGGTAGCGCCGTTCTTCATCACGATGTAGCCAAAAGCGGAATCCTCCACGGTGAACTCCTTGGGATCCCAATCGCCCCAAGCGTTTCCGGTTTCGGTCTGGTCGCCCAGCTTCTTATACACGGAACCTACCACCATCTTGGGCTCATAGTTGTTCATGGTCCACAGAGTCAGGTCCAGTGCATGGGTACCGATATCGATGAGGGGGCCGCCGCCCTGCTCTTCTTCGTTAAGGAACACGCCCCAGGTGGGAACAGCTCTTCTGCGGATAGCATGGGCCTTGCCGTAATAGATCTCGCCCAGATCGCCATTATCGCAGGCACGCTTCAGGTACCAGGAGTCGGGACGATAGCGGTTCTGATAGCCGATGGTCAGCTTCTTGCCGGTACGGTTGGCAGCGTCGATCATCTTCTGGGCCTCGGCGGTGTTAATAGCCATGGGCTTCTCGCACATTACGTGCTTGCCGGATTCCAGAGCATCCACAGTGATGAAGCTGTGTTCACGGTTGGGGGTCAGCACATGTACCACATCAATGGTGTTATCCTTCAGCAGCTCTTTGTAGTCCTCATAGACCTTGGCACCCTCAATGCCAAACTCCTTGGCAGCCTTTTCAGCACGCTCCACGATAATATCGCAGAAAGCTACCATTTCCACATCCGGCAGTTTTTTCAGAGCAGGCATGTGCTTGTTGTTGGCGATACCGCCGCATCCGATGATACCAATTCTTACCTTATCCATTGTGACTTCTCCTTTTCTTTCTGAAAAAATAATAATATATGCAGGGTGTGCCCCCCTGTTTCCTTAATTTATTTTACGGGAAGAATCCCGAAGCACCAACTCATGTGGAAGGAGTACCAGCCGATAGTTTCCTTCTGGGTGCTCCATCCGCTCCCACAGCAGTTCCAATGCTGTTTCCCCAATTTTTTTCCGGGGCTGGGATATAGTACTGATAGATGGTGTTACCACCTTGCTCATAGTGGTATTGTCAAAACCGAACACATCCACTTCCCGGCCGGGCGTAATCCCCTGTTCTATGAGGGCTTTGCATACCCCTGCCGCCAGCTCGTCCGAAACAGCAAAAATGGCATCCGGCGGCTCCGGCAAAGCCATCAGCTTTCGGCAGGCGCGCATTCCCGCCCGATAGGTGTATTCATAATGATCCACCTCATATTCCTGCCGGTAAGGGACTCCTGCCTGCGCCAACGCGCGGCGATAGCCTTGGGTGCGTAATCGTGCAGAATAGACCTCCTCATTGGATATCACGGCAACTCGTTTTCTGCCACCGGAAAGCAAAGCGTTCACCGCGTCAAAAGCGGCCCGTTCATTATCAATGCCCACAGCGGATACCGCTGCTCCTTCAATCCATTCGCTGCACATCACCAACGGATATTGGTTCGCCAGCCGAGAGATTTCTTCCCTCTCCAACGTGCTTCCCACTAAAATGATCCCATCCACACTGCGGTTATCGAGCATTTCCAAATACCCTTCTTCTGCCGCCCGGTCGTTATGGGTAGCGGAGATCATCACCTGTAGATCCTTTTCCTTGGCGGCGCTCTCCACGCCCCGAATTACACCGGAAAGGAACTGATTGGAAAGGGAGGGAATCAACACCAACACCCGCTCGGTGTTCTTGCGTCGCAGGTTACGTCCCAGCATATTGGGAGTATACCCCACCTTTTGCACAACCTCCAGCACTTTTTGCCGAGTCTGGGGGGAAACATTTTTATCCTGATTCAGCACACGGGACACAGTTGCAACCGATACTTGGGCAGCTTTAGCAACATCCTTAATAGTTGGCATTGCGGCACCTCCATGTAATCGATTACAGTTCCTATTATACAAACCTTCTCCCTAAAAGCAAGTTGGAATACTGACGGTTTTCTGTGGTCATCTTTTGTATATATTCACAACACTTAAAGGAAATACAAAGAAACCCCAGCACCTGAAAAGTGCCGGGGTCTTTGATGATAACAAAAATTTACCGTTATCCTCACGACACATAAATTGTGGAAGTTTTTCAGGGGAAAACCCAGACGTGGTTTTCTCACCCTTTTCTGCGTTTTAAAATCATTAAGAATTTCGCCCATTGCGATGGGCGACACAAAGGGGGTTTGCCCCTTTGGAAACCCCACCACCTTTTATAAAAGGTGGACGAAAATTTTTGTGTCGCGGGAAAACATGTGCAAATCTCAGGCCATCCCCTCGCGAACCTATTTTCCCAATTTTTCAGCACCGAATTCATTGATAAGATAAGGCCCCAGCACCTGAAAAGTGCCGGGGCCTCTATCTATAATTCGATTATTGAGCCATTTCGTCGGCAGCATCTACTACCCACTGGATACGCTGGGTATCGATGTCTCCCGGCAACGTGCAGTCGGCTCCCAGCAAAACGCCAGGGCCGGGGTTTTCCCGGATAAGGGATTTGGTAAAGTCCTGAATCTCCTCTTGGGTTCCGGTGTACAACAGGCCGGTTTTACGGTTATCAAAGCCGCCCAGCACCGGCTTATGGAAAAATTCCTTACCTTGGGCCAAATCCATTCCCTCCACATAAACCGCCCAGTTTACCGCGGCGGCAGGGTAATCTTGCCATACTTCCAGGTTATTTTTGATTCCTGCCCAACCGCAGCAGTGGAGCAGATTATACTGGCTGAACCGGTTGGCGTGTTCCAGCACCTGCAAATCCGTGGGGGTAATCAGGCGACGATATTCCTCCGGGGTAAATCGGTCTACCTCCCCACCCTGAACACAATAATAGATACCGTCCATCCCGCACTGGGTAATCAGCAGTTCCGAAAGCAGGGAGTTACTTTGGGCAATGGTCTCCAAAGCATGGGCCACCCCTTTGGGATTCTCTTTAAGGGAGCGCATAACAAACTCATCGGAGCTTCCAAAGCGGATGGAAGAGAAAGGGGCGAACACATTGTAGAACATACACAGGCCGTTCCCTGCGCCCTCCCGAATCTTTTTGGCCCGTTCCAGCTGCTCCCGGATAAAGGGGTGCTCCGCTGTCAGGGGCTTGAGCTGATCCCAGTCCGCGGGGGTACGAATGGTTTCCGGAATAGGATATGGAAAATAGCCGTCACACATGATCTTTACCAAATCTGTGCCGGTATTGCGATAGTAATCCAAATGAGCCTGCACACAGGCATCCCCTTTTGCGGCTTCCTCTGGAAAATGGAACCAAAATCCCACAGGCGGACGGTCTACAGGCTGGTTTTCCAAAGCGCGAAGCACACGGGTTCGTTGATCCATATTGACCTCTCCTTTATGTGGGGGCTGCTCCCGCCTAGTGGGATGCCCCGCCTTTTTCAATACACGGCAAACACCGCACCTTCAGTGTATACCTTATGCAGGGAAATTTATTTCTTAAAAGGCAAAATTTTAATTTCTTTCTTCTCCCTCGTCCCTCGGAGAAAAAGGCAGCAAAGTGGCAGAAGATGACTGGCAGGCCAATTCCTCCATATCCTGCTGTGCTTGCTGTAAAAGCCGGATACAGTCGGTCATGGTATTAAAAAGGTGATAATAGGCTTTCTGATAATCCATTACATACCTCCGTGTTCAAAGGCCACCCCCAAATACATTTCCACCCATTTTTGTGCATCCGCAATGGGGATATGGCACAGCTTGTACCGCGCCCCCCAGCCACCTGTGGTTTGAATCACCAGTGTGCAGCGGCCGGTAACACGCTGGGCCGGGTTCTGCAAAAACTGCACCCCGGTGATCTGGGTGGGGTCGATGCGGGCGGAAAACAAAGTAAAAATGCGGATTCCCCGCATATATACCGACCCATTGGCAAATACCAGAGCAGAAACAAAATATCCCAGCAGCCGCATGAGGAAAAACCACAGGGCCGGCAGCAGCAGCAACGGGAATACCGGCAGCAAAAAATTTAGTATCGGCAACAGGCGCATCTCTAATAAAACCAAAAGGAAAAATACCGAGCAGGGCAGCCACAAAAAAGAGAACCACGCCTGACGGTGGGGGCGCAAATCCGGTTCCTTTTTCGGCCAAAAAAGACGCCGCACCGCTTTTTCTCTGCGCCACAAGGCTGGATGCAGAATCACTCTTCCTCCTCCGGGCAAAAACGCCTCTGCCCGAAAAATGCCTAACAACGCCATGGGCAGCGTTTGCAGCAGCACCGCAGAACTGATGGCGGAAAGGGAAACCGTGGCCTCGCGGCGAGGCCACAGTCCCATTTTGAAAAACAGCCGGTTTCCTTCCCGCTTCCAACAAAAAGGCAGCAGAGCCAGAATCTCCCGCAAAAACGCCAAAAACCACCCCGCCAAAAATAACCAACTGATACCGGCAATGGCTGGGGGAATTCCCAAAGCAATGAGCTGCACCCGCTGATCGGCCGCGTTTACGATTCGCTGAGCGATCTCGGTGCCCAAAAGGGAACTGACCGACCGAAAAAACACCGTAGCAAGCAAAAGACCCGAAGCAGGATTCGAGAGAAAAGCCGTTGCTAAAATCGTATGAAAAATCCCCGCCCGATGAGGCTTTCGTTTTCCTTTTAAGGGACGAGGCAACCGAGGCGCCCGAGGACGGAACAAAGGCAAAGTCTCACTGCTGGGGGCTGGCACGCCTGGCTGAAAAAACACGGCCCCGGTAAGCAAAGCAGAAGGGTTTACCTCTCGAAAAGGGCAAAGGGCCCAACGCCGAGGCAGTAGGGTACTCCGCCGCAAAAACAGCCCGGAACGAAATCCGTAGGCACTGTGGGTAGGCTCCCATCTTGATTGCTGCCACAACAAAAACAAATACAAAGCCAGCGCAACAGATCCCATTATGATAGATAAGGACGGGCTTTTTCCCGTAATCAGCGCCTGTAGCAAAGGCAGAAAAAATACAGGCAGTGCCCGGACAAAGGTCTTGCTAAAATATAGAGGATGAAAGTGACGCTTCCGTTTTATAGGATGATCTTGTTTCATAAAAGGCCTTCCTTTCCGGGCAAGGAACCAAGGCAAGCTTTCCACAAAAGTTAAAGATGGTATAATGCTATGCAAAGTCCCTTCTTTTTAGATTTCCCAAAACCTACTGGTTATGAAAATGAAAAATCTGCCAGCGCATCCAACCGCAAAATGCGGATTTCTCGATAATGGGTCTCCAGCCAGCCCAACTGGGCAAACCGTCTCAGCACCCGATTCACCGTTACTCGAGAAGCCCCCACTCGAGCACCCAGCTCTTCATCGGTGCAAAAAATACAGGGTGGGCGATCCTGCACCGCCTCCACTAAAAAACGGGCCACCCGCCGATCAGCCTGCAAAAAAGCCATACTATCCACCTGAGCGGTAAGCAGGCGCACCCGTTCCGATAACGCCTGCATCAAAGAAAAGGCCAATTCAGGATGCTTGCGGATATGGGCGGTCAAAACATCTCGAGAGACTGCCACGATCTCCGATTTTTCCAGCACCTTGGCCGACGATACCCGAGGCTGGCCGTCAAAAAAGGCCGCTTCTCCAAAAACACTTCCATCCGACTGGACCCGCAAAGTCTTTTCTCCCCCATTTTCTGAGGTCATATAGATTTTGACCTTGCCTTTTTTCAGATAATACAGCCTTTCTGCAATATCCCCCTGCCAGTAAACCGCAGACCCTTTTTGATAGACCAACGTGGGCGCCAGGGTCTCCAATACCTTCCAACTGTCGTTGCTCATAGAGCCTCCTTTTCAAGCAAAGAATTGATATTTTAGAGCGTAAACCCCTGCTGTACTTCTTTATCTTCTATGAATAACACCCCCGTATCTGACGGTATAGTATCAGATAGGGGGGTGTTTTTGAATAAAATTGTAACCATGTGTGGCGTTATAGCTTGCCATCCTTTACCAGCTGGGCAACTTTTAAAACCCCAATCTGGGTCTTGGCATCCGGCAGTTGGTTCTCCATCACCATCTCTACGGCTTTGTCCAAGGGGATACACTCTACCTCGATAAACTCGTCATCATCTGGTTTCTGCTCTCCCCAACTTTCCACCCGGCAAGCCCACATACGAATGATCTCATTGGTATAACCAGGGGTGGGATAAAGATTTCCCAGGAAAACATAGTCCTTACCCGTAGTTCCCGTCTCTTCCTGCTGCTCCCGCTTCATGGCCTCAAAGGGGTCCTCACCTTTTTCCAATTTGCCTGCCGGAAGCTCCAAAATCGTCTCGCCATAGGGATACCGGAACTGCCGCACAAACAACAGCTCATTTTTATCGGTCAAAGCTGCTACGCTGACGCCTCCTGGATGCTCCACTACTTCCCGATTTACTACCATTCCATTTTCCAGTTCCGCTTTATCCAAACGCACCTGGATAATGCGTCCATGAAAGAGGTATTGCTGTTCCAGTGTTTTTTCTGTCAGTTTCACCCAGAGTTCCTCCTGTCAAATGGCTTTTTTTTATTATACCACGCCTCCGGCAAGAAAGAAAGGCACAACCGTATTTTACAGGAATTTGCATTCAGAATCCCGCAAGAGGAAGAAAAACTTCCAGAAATCATAAAATAATACCAGCGCATAAGGGAATTTGGGATAAAATAACCCTGTAAGTCAACGGAAATTTATTTATAGAAAGGCAGATGGCACATAATGACACAAAACGAAAAACAAATTTTACGGGAATTGGCTCAAAAACAGCTGGAAGTCCATCATTCCGCCAAAAACCAGGAACGTATTGCCCTGTGGAAACGCCATAACGCCTGTAAGGGGGAGCGGCCTGTCATCCACATCGAAATGGACACCTTTGAACAGGAGATCATCCCCCAGCGCCTGCGCTGCCAGGACCCCATGGCCCGTCAACTGGAAACTGCCTTATACCGCAACTTTCTCAATCTCACGCTGCTGGATGATGACTGGGTTGTACCCGATTATTTTCCAGTCACCTGGCAGACCTGGTTCTTGCCTTTAGGGCATGAAATCACCCGAACCTTTGCCGGAGATGACAGTCATTCTCTGGGCCATCAATTCAACTATGTGATCGGCGATGACTTGGAAGCAGATTGGGATCAGGTACAGCCCTCCCGGTACGGTGTAAATCGGGAAGCAACACAAGCCTATTTTGACGCAGCACAGGAAGCCTTCGGAGATATTCTGCCGGTAAAAATGACCATGAACTGCCTGTATTCTGTGCCGACCCAGGACATCGTACATCTAATGGGCATGGAAAACATGTGCTTTGCCATGTACGACTACCCAGAACTGTTCAAGCAGATGATGGATCAACTTACTGACGACTATTTGGCTTATTTTGACTTTTTGAAAAAAGAAGGGCTGTTGCTGCCTACCACCTCCTTTGAGTGGGTGGGCCAAGGCACCCTGAGCTTTACCGATGAACTGCCCGCAGACCATGTGCAAGGCCCGGGAGATGTATGGGGATTTATGGACTCCCAGGAAACGGTAAGCATTTCCCCTGATATGTACGGCGAGTTTATCTTCCCCTATTACCGAAAGGTTGCCAGCTCCTATGGTCTGTTGTCTTATGGATGCTGTGAACCCGTCAACCCGGTATGGGAATATGTAAAACAGTTGGGCAACCTGCGCAAGGTGAGCTGTTCCCCCTGGTGTGATGAAGCCTTTATGGCGGAACAGCTTCGTGGAACCAAAACTATTTTCCACCGCAAGCCAAGCCCCAACTTCCTGGGAGTAGGGGAAACTTTGGATGAAGCGGCATTCCGTGAGCATATCCGCCACACACTCACCACAGCTGCCGGATGCCATCTGGAAATCACTCAGCGGGACGTATATACCATCAACAACGACATTGCCAAAGCACAGCGGTATGTGGCGATTATCCGGGAAGAAATTGAAAATCACTGGAAACCGTAACCACAAAGCATCTAAAACTCTATTGTAAATCTAAGGCCCCACAGAGGAATCTGTGGGGCCTTAGATTTGTGGAAAAGTTTCTCTATTATTTATTTGGAATATTTCTTATAACCGGGATGACGGCCTGTGACCTTATAATTGGCCCGCATGGAAATGAGCCGGTCGATATTCTCCCGGGGCAATTCCTTGGCGCCGCCCAGCAGATGGGCGTTAAGGCTGATTTTGGCAAACAGTTCCAGCGTCTCCATGCGGTAATAGGCGGTAATCAGGTCTGCACCCACCGACAGCGCGCCGTGGTTGGCCAGCAGCACCACGTCGTGCTCTCCCAAATACGGGGCGATGGCCTCGGGTACCTCGTTGGTGGAGGGGGTACCGAAGGGAGTCACGGGAACAGAACCAATGGCGATAATGGTCTCAATCATGGAATACTCGTCCAGCGGCACATGAGCCACGGCATAGCCGGTGGCGGTGGGCGGATGAGCGTGCACTACTGCGCCTACATCGTCGCGCTCCTGATAGCAGCGCAGGTGCATTTTAATTTCGGAGGAGGGGCGGTAGCCCTCCAGCCCTTCCAGCACATTGCCCTGCGCGTCAATGCGTACCAGCTTGTCGGGGGTAATAAAGCTCTTGCTGATACCGGTGGGGGTGGCTAAAAAGGTGCCGTCCTCCAGTTTAACGGATACATTACCGTCATTGGCGGCCACCCAGCCCAGCTGCCACATCTTGTGGCACACGTCGCAGATCTGCTCTCTGATTTCCATGTATGAAAGTTCCATATTTCATTTCCTTTCTCTATATAGAATTATTTTCTGATGACTTCTTCAAATCGTTTGCGCTGTTCTGCCCAAGCCGCCGCATTTTCCGGGTGGTAGTGCTTGAGATCAGACATTTTCGCCATAACCTGCCGCCCCTGTTCCAGCGATTCAATTTTGCCTGCTGCCAACAGCTGCACCAACACATTGCCCAGCACTGTGGCCTCTGTGGGACCGGCAGAAACTTCCCTGCCGCAGGAATCTGCTGCCATCTGGCAGAGCATCCCGTCTTTGGTGCCGCCGCCCACAATATACAGGGCATCATAGGCTTCCCCGGTGCAGATACGCAGCAAATCCAGCGTAACGGCATATTTCATAGCAAGGCTTTCATAAATACAGCGCACCACCTGGCCATCGGTCTCCGGTACCGGCTGGCCTGTTTTTTTGCAATATTCCCGCACCCGGCGAGGAATATTGCCTGCGGGGGTGAACACCGGGTCGTCGGGGTCGATAAAGCACCGGAAGGGTTCCTCTGCCCGAGCCAACATCTCCATATCGTAGTAGCTGCGCTGGATGCCCTCCCGTATCCACTGGCGGCGGCTCTCCTGAATGAGCCACAGACCGGTGATGTTTTTCAGGAAGGAGGCGCAGTTGTGATACCCGCCCTCGTTGGTAATATCGCAGGCAAGGGAGGTCTCGTTGATGACCGGCTCCGGCAGTTCGGTACCCATCAGGGACCAAGTGCCGCAACTGACAAACGCAAAGGGAGAGGAGAGCGCGGGCACGGCGGCCATGGCACTCTGGGTGTCGTGGCCAGCCACCGCAATAACAGGCACCGGCTCCAGCCCCAGTTCCTCGCAGATGGCGGGAGAGAGTTTTCCCACCTCCGAACCAGAGGGCACAATGGGGGTGAGGATCTCTCCGGGCAAGCCCAGCGCATCCAGAATCTCCTGCGACCACTGGCGGGTACGGGCATCCATGAGCTGGGTGGTGGAGGCGGAGGAGTACTCCGTTACCTTCTTGCCCGTGAGGAGATAGGCAAAGAGGTCAGGCATCAGCAGCAGCGTTTTGGCGCGTTCCAGCAGACCGGGGCGCTGCTTTTTCAGGGCCAGCAGCTGGAACACGGTATTGAACTCCATAAACTGGGTGCCGGTGATCTCATAGAACCGCTCTTTGGGAAGTAGATGAAATGCTTCCTCCATCATGCCCTGGGTACGGGCATCCCGGTAATGGACGGGGTTTTCCAGCAAGTAGCCGTTTTCATCCAGCAGGCCGAAATCCACGCCCCAAGTGTCAATGCCGATGCTGTCAAAGCCGCCGGCCTGTTTGGCCTTGAGCAGCCCCTGCTTAATCTCAAAGAACAGCCGCAGCACATCCCAGAACAGGGCGCCATTGACCTCTACCGGGTCGTTGGAGAAGCGGTGGATTTCCTCCATGGAGATGGTTTCGCCGTCCCACCGGCAGAGCATCGCCCGGCCGCTGGAAGCGCCAAAGTCAAAAGCGAGGATACGGGATTCCTTCATGGGGGTCACTCCTTTCAAAAAGAAAGGTGCAGCGGCTTTGTGCCACCGCACCATATAGCTAAAAGTTTTGCGCGGAGCGCTTACAGAGTCCAGAGAGACTTAGTCTCTCTGGCGAGAGTCTGGGGCGAGGAGCCCCAGTAATGCGGAGCGAAGCGAACGCCTATAGCCATCCAGTGGCTCGCTCTCAGAGCAAGAGCTGCCGAAGGCAGCGCGAGCCTTGCAGCGCACACAGCTAAAAACGCAGGATATTGGGGAACCCCTTTGATTGACTGCCGTTCCGATTTCCCCTTTGGGGAAACGGAGAAAATATTGATTGGGAGCGAAGCAGAGCCCCTTTTTTCTTGCAAAAGGGGCCCTCTTGGAAAACATTCCGCCGGAATGTTTTCCAATTCACCCCCGAAAATGCGCCCTGCGGCATAGGGGTTCCGCTCTCTGTGGAGAGCGGCCAAAGGCTCTGCCTTTGGAATCCGCGATTTTTTGAAAAAAATCGAGTAAAACTTTTATGTTCGCGGGGTAGAATCTGCAAATCAGAAGCAGCTGCCACGCGTACTATCATTATTTATACAGGGGGCCATAAGCGGCGCAGGCGCGGTAGTCCTGGCCTTCCTTATCCATGCCAAAGGCGTTCCATGCTGCCGGGCGGAAGATCTCCTCCTCGGGCACATTGTGCATGCACACCGGGATGCGCAGGATGGAGCACAGGGTGATGAGGTCAGCGCCTACATGGCCGTAGGTGATGGCACCGTGGTTCGCGCCCCAGTTGTTCATCACATCATACGCGGACTTGAACGCACCCTCACCGGTGAGGCGGGGAGCAAACCAGGTGCAGGGCCAGGTATAGTCGGTGCGCTTCCACAGGGTATCGGAAACCTCTTCGGGCAGTGCAACCGTCCAGCCCTCGGCAATCTGCATCACCGGGCCAAGACCTTTTACCAGGTTCAAACGCATCATGGTCACCGGCATCTCGCACCGGGTTTCAAACCGGGAGGAATATCCGCCGCCGCGGAAGTAGCCGCGGTCCGCTGCATTCCAGGTGGTAGCCTTCAGGCAGGCCTGCATATCCTCTTCCGTCATCTCCCAGAAGGGCTTGATCACGCCGTTGCCGTCTGCATCCTTTACCTCGCCGCAAGCGTCAATGCAGGCCGCACCGGAGTTGATAAGGTGGATAAAGCCCTGGGACTCCTTGGCAACACCCTCCAAGTCGTAGCCGGTGGCCTTCTTCACGGCCTCAGGGCTCCAGTAGGTGCGCACGTCGGCGAAAATCTGGGCGCGGTTGGTGAGCAGCTTGCCGAACAGCATGGAAACGCCGTTCAGAGTATCGTTTTCGGTAGCCAGCACATAGGGCTCCCGTGCGCCGGTCCAGTCAAAGGAGCTGTTTAGCAGAGACTCTGCGAAGTCGCAGTTGGGATAGAAGTCCGTCCACTGGCGCTGGCCTTGGAAACCGCCGGCCAGTGCGTTGTGGCCCAGGCGCTCTTCCTCGCAGCCCTCGGGCAGGTTGGGATTGCCATTGTACAGGTCCTTGATGATACACATCATCTTGACCACAAACTCCCAATCCTTTTCCTTCTCCTCGGGGGTCTTCTGCATCCACTCGGGATTCTTGTCAAAGCCCTCGGGGCAGTTGGCCTTGGCCCATACCATTGCCTTCTCAAACTCGTCCTTGTCGTAAATATCCTCGGTCATGCGGCGGATGATTTCCACCTCGTCCACAGATTCCACGCGCATTCCCAAATATTCTTCAAAGAATTCTGGGCTGATGATGGAGCCTGCAATACCCATGCAGATAGAGCCGATCTGTAAGTAGGACTTGCCCCGCATGGTAGCGGCGGCAACGGCGGCGCGGCCAAAGCGCAGCAGCTTTTCCTTTACATCCTCGGGGATACCGGTGGCGTCGGCCTCCTGCACGTCATGGCCGTAAATACCAAAGGCGGGCAGGCCCTTCTGGGCATGGGATGCCAGCACAGAAGCCAGATACACTGCGCCGGGGCGCTCGGTTCCGTTAAAGCCCCAAACAGCCTTAATGGTCTGGGGGTCCATGTCCATGGTCTCCGCGCCGTAGCACCAGCAGGGGGTCACGGTGAGGGTAATGTCCACGCCTTCCCGGCGGAACTTGTCGGCGCAGGCGGCGCTCTCCGGCACGCGGCCGATGGTGGAATCGGCAATTACCACCTTCACCGGCTCGCCGTTGGTGTAGCGAAGATTTTCCTCAAACAGCTTTGCCGCGGCCTTAGCCATGTTCATGGTCTGCTCTTCCAGGGATTCGCGCACCTTCAGGGGTCCTCTGCGCCCGTCGATGGTGGGGCGGATGCCGATTACAGGATAGCTTCCGATCAATCTGCTTTCTGCCATTTTATATACAACCTCCCAAAAAGCGGGATTCCGTTTCCCGCTGTATTTTACTTGCGGACTAGGCCGCTTCCTCTTATAGCCTGATTATACCCCTTGCTCCCTGTCGCCTTCTTGTGTTATAATGGCAAAAAACCAGAAAATATTCACTTTATTTTTGACTATTTTTTTGTCAAAGCCGCTTTGCTGTCTTGGGGAATAATCGCCTTTTCTTTACCGGTATCCGCTCTTTTTCCCAACAGGCAAGCTTTTGGCTATTGACAGGACGATTTTCACCGGAGGGAGCCTATGCAATATTGGGAATATAACGAAGAGCGCCAACGGGGCACCCGAGATTTTCCTGTAGAGTTCCACCATATTGACTGCCACCACCCCCGCTATGCCATGCCCTATCACTGGCACATGGAGTTTGAACTGCTTCGGGTACTGGAGGGGGAATTCTGTCTCACTCTGGACCGGAAGGAGTTCTCTCTACAGGCCGGGGACTATGCTCTCATTGGCGGCGGAATGCTTCATGGCGGTTTTCCCCGGAATTGCGTGTACGAATGTATTGTGTTTGACCTACGCCCTTTTGCCCAAGGGCAGACTGCCGGCCGGGGCATTTTGGAACAGTTCCTTTCCCGAAATCTGTTGGCCCGGGAGTATTATCCCTCCTCCATGGCCGGGTTTACCCATATTTTACAGGGGCTGTTTTCCGCTGTCAGCAGCGGCAGTGCGGGCAGTGAACTGCTGATGCAAGGGGAGCTGTACCGATTTTTTGGGCTGCTGCTACAGGAAGAGGCCTTTTCCACCGGCACGGGAGAAGCCAGGGAACCGGAACGCCGCATCCTCCAACTAAAGCAGGCACTGGCGGTTATTGAGAACCACTTTGACCGGGATATTACGCTGGATGAGCTCTCCCGGGCTGCGGGGATGTCCCCCAAATATTTTTGCCGGTTTTTCCGCGCCATGACCCACCGCACGCCCATTGAATACCTCAATTACTATCGTTTGGAAAGAGCCTGCTATCTGCTCACTGCCACCGATCAGCCCATTACCCGCATTGCCATGGATTGCGGTTTTAACGACCTGAGCTACTTTATCCGCTCTTTCAAAAAACAGAAAGGGGTCACACCCAAAAAATACCGGGATGGAGTACGTCTACACCCTTTGCAGCTGTCAAAAAGCATGCTATAATCGGATTTTGCCAATTGGTAAAGAAATCCCTTTTGGGAACTGCAAAAGGAATGATGACCGATCATGGAAAAAAATTCGCACACCTCTCTCCATCGAAATGGAGCTTTTAGCTCCTCCTTTGGATTTATCATTTCCTGCGTAGGCTCCGCTGTGGGCCTGGGCAATATCTGGATGTTCCCCTACCGGCTGGGGCAGTATGGCGGCGCGGCATTTTTAATCCCCTATTTTCTTTTTATATTTCTGTTTGGCTGGGTGGGGCTTTCGGCGGAATTTGCTGTGGGACGCTTAGCCCGCACCGGAACTTTAGGAGCTTACCGTTGCTGTTTTGCCTCTATAGACAAAAAACACGGTGGCCGTGTGGGAGAAATTTTAGGTTGGATTCCCTTGTTGGGCTCGTTGGGCATTGCCATTGGCTATGCGGTGATTTTAGGCTGGGTGTTCCGAGCCTGTTGGGGTTCTGTGACCGGCGAGATGCTCCGCACAGACGCACAGACCTATTTTTCCCAGGCCACTGGAGAGTTTGGCAGTGTACCGTGGCATATTTTAGTAGTAGTCTTGGTATGCGCCGTAGTATTTACCGGCGTTTCCAAGGGGATCGAAAAGGTGAGCAAGGTACTGATGCCTTTATTTTTTGTACTGTTCCTTTTGGTGGCAGTATGGGTGGCCTTTTTGCCGGGAGCGTCAGCGGGCTATGAGTTCCTTTTTGTGCCCAAGTGGGAAGCACTGCTCAAGGCCGACACCTGGGTCATGGCTATGGGACAGGCTTTTTTCTCCCTATCCATCACCGGCTCCGGGATGATCGTTTACGGCGCTTATTTGGATAAATCTGTCAATACTCCTGCCGCCTCCCTTCGCACTGCTTTGTTTGATACCTTAGCCGCTATCCTGTCGGCCTTGGCTATTATGCCTGCGGTGTTTGCTTTCAATATCGCCCCCACTTCAGGGCCTTCTCTGCTGTTTATCACACTCCCTGGTATTTTCCGGGAAATCCCCTTTGGACGCGTTTTTGCGGTATTTTTCTTTATCTCTGTAGCGTTTGCCGGTATTACTTCGCTTATCAATATGTTTGAAGCCGTCATTGAAAGCTGGCAAAACCGGTTCCATATGCGCCGGAAAATAGCGGTGGCCCTGTGCGGCGTTATTACTCTGGTTGTAGGTATCTTTTTAGAGGCGGAACCCAAAGTGGGAAGCTGGCTGGATTTTGTTTCTATTGTAGTGGTGCCGATTGGCGCAGTGCTGGGAGCAATCTCTATTTATTATATACTGGGTTATCGCCGCATACGGCAAGAACTGGAAGAAGGCCGGGATCGTCCTTTGAGCCATGCTTTTGGGTTCGCGGCTCGATTTCTGTATGTCCCCCTAACGATTCTGGTTTTAATTTTGGGATTCTGCTATAGAGGAATCGGATAACAAATTTTATTTTATAAAATTTGTTTAGAAATGTAGTTGACAAATAAAAATCGGAAACGTATAATAAAGATGCAGAAACAGTCTTCTGTGATCGGATTCTCCTCTGATCATTTTCGGGGTTCCGGCGGTTGGGAACAGAACGCTGTACAAATGGGTACAGGATATAGGAGAGAGGCATTTTATTGCAGCATGGCATAAATAGGGCCTGTCTATTTGGGGAGAGAAAGCAACCACCGGAGCCACCCGAAAATTTACAAGCTATTTCTAAATGATAAGGACGTGGGTTTCCAAAATGGACCACGTCCTTTGATTTTGCAGTTGATTTCCTTTTTCTTTGGGCGCTATAATAAATCTATTGATACAATGGAAGGAGTGAGGATTATGACCTCTGTTAAAAAAGCCCCCTTTTGGGCAGCTGCCGCTGTATTTCTGTTTCTCATCGCTTCTGTGATCTTTATGACGGCAGTATTGAAAACTACCCCTCATGTACCGCTGCTTTTCAGCACTGTAGTGGCCGGTGTGGTAGGAAAATTTTTGGGATTTTCCTGGAAAGAGATGCAGGAAGGAATCATGGAGACCATCCGGGCGGCGCTTCCTGCCATCCTCATCATTATGGTCATCGGCGCTCTTATTGGGGCTTGGATCATCGGCGGCATTATCCCCACTATGATCGACTACGGCCTGACCCTTATCTCCCCTTCCTTTTTCCTGGTGATGGCTCTGCTCCTGTGTTCGGTAGTTTCTCTGGCAGTGGGAAGTTCCCTTTCCACCATCGGCACCGTGGGGGTGGCGCTGTTCGGCATTGGTTCGGCTATGGGCGTTCCCGCCCCTATGACGGTGGGCGCCATTGTCTCTGGGGCTTACTTTGGGGATAAAATGTCCCCCCTGTCCGACACCACCAACCTGGCCCCCTCGGTTTCCGGCGCGGATATTTTCGACCATATCCGCTGCATGATGGGTACCACGGTTCCCACCTATGTAGTGTGCGTGCTTATTTACGGTATTATGGGCTTTTTGCTTCCCGGCGCTTCCAACTCGGGGACATCGGTGTCTGAAATTTCCGGCGCTCTTCAATCCGCCTTTACCATCCACCCTCTGCTGCTCATCCCGCCGGTGCTGGTGATTCTGATGGTGGTATTCCGGGTGCCTGCTTTGCCGGGACTGCTGGCAGCAGCGGCTTTGGGGCTGCTCTGCGGCGGGCTGGTACAGGGCCGGGACTTCACTTCTCTGTTGGGGGTCATTATGGACGGCTATACCGGCTCCACCGGGGTAGCCGCAGCGGATACCCTTTTAAACCGGG
>CALWIS010000137.1 GCA_944380795.1 uncultured Clostridia bacterium
GCAGTAAAGACAAAACCGCCATGAGGGTCCCCCTTCCAGAATGCTTCTGGTATCAGGGTATTCCTCATGGCGGGAATGTGTGAAAAGCAAAAGTTACAGCGCCGCTCTGCGGAACCGCACAAACCCCAGCGCGGCCAAAATTGCGGCAATACCGCCCCAGATCAGCAGGGAGATCCCCTCAAAGTGGGGCAGAATATAAAATTCACAAAGCCGCTCCTGCAAAAAAACTCCCGCGTTTAAAAACAGACCGATAGGGCTGCCCATAAGCAGCATGGAATTCTGCGTCCCGGGTATGATTTGGATAAGCCCATACAATAAAATGGAAACGCCAACAGAAATCGCAGAACCTGCGTAAAAGTTCTTGGTGAGCACCATGGCCGCAGAGAAAATGAGCGCCATAATCAGCACTGTGGCAAAACCCACCCCCAGCTGGAACCACCAGTAACCGCCGATAGTGATGGCTAATCTCGGAACCACCGGGCCATTCCAATCCGTAAGAGCCGCCAGCGGGACATTCCAGTACAAATCCAGCCGAAAAAGAAAGAGATAAACAAGCGTTGACAGCAGATAAAACACTAAATAGGTACCACCTGTAACTGCCAGCACTGCCAATAGCTTATACAGCACCAGCCTTCTGCCGTTTTTGCCGGTATACACCATTCCCTGTAGATTCCCCATCAGGCTTCCGCCAAGGCTGCGGGCTGCGGCAACCCCCGCCAACACAAAAGCAAACGCCCACAAAAATCCTATTATCGCTTGCCGTGAAAACTGGTAATTAAACCATTGGTAGTTTGCACCCATATACAGGGGGAGGGGAAGAAAATATTGGTTTTCCCCGTTTTTTACGATTTCCGCCGCCCGTTTGTCCAAATCCTCATAGCCTTTTTGAAGCAGCTCAAATTTCCATTCAGGCAGCGTCTCCTGCAAAGATTGCAGCAATGATTCCCGCTGTGAATTTCTATCCTCGCTATTTGGAAAACTACGCTCCTCAACCAACTGAAATGGATTTGTAAAGTACTCCATGTCAAAAACCACATCGCTATAAAGGCGCTGGTTCTCTTCCGTTTGGGCTTCCATCCCGAACTTTTCCAGCTTTTTTCCCAGTTCCGTTTCTTTCCCATTGTAATAGGATAGAATCTCCTGAACGGTAACTCCTTCTACCCCTATTTTTTTCAGATTTTCTTGTAGGGTTTCTCCTTCTTCGGTATACTCCAAAATGTACTCCACATATTTCAGCGCGCCCTTTTCCGTAAAGGAAGTACCGTT
Source organism: uncultured Clostridia bacterium (assembly GCA_944380795.1). Taxonomy (GTDB): domain Bacteria; phylum Bacillota; class Clostridia; order Oscillospirales; family Acutalibacteraceae; genus Heritagella_A. The sequence continues at coordinate 1,267 of CALWIS010000137.1, forward strand.
TTTCTCCGTAAAATCATAGCACATGGAAAACTCATCCGAATTAAATCCCATTTCCCAGCTCATAAATATGGCCAACGCGATTCCCAGCGCTATCACAGACCAAAAAAACTTACTGCGCAAGATATGCTTACATTCCTGCCAAAAAATCAACATCTCTCCAACCCCCTTTTACAAACTAGGCGCACACACCTATGCGCCCCTACCAATTCACAGCGCCGCCCTGCGAAACCGTACAAACCCCAGCGCCGCCAAAATTGCGGCAATGCCGCACCAGATCAGCAGCATGATGCCTTCAAAGTGGGGTAAGATGGAAAACAGAAATTGATCCTGCAAAAAATTACTCACATTCAGAAATAGTCCGATGGGACTGCCCATTACTAAAAACGAGTTCTGTGCGGCAGGCACCATTTGGACAAGCCCCAGCAGCACCAGGGAAACGCCTACCGAAATGGCCGAACCGGCGTAAAAGTTCTTGGTCAGCACCATGGCCGCGCAGAAAATTAACGCCATGATAAGCACAGCCGCCAACCCTACACCCAGTTGGAACAACCAGTAGCCGCCAATGGTGATGAAAAAGCGGGAAATGACAAGGCCCCCCCATGTACTCACCGCCGAAATCGGCACATTCCAATACAAGTCGGTGCGGCATATCAGAACATATGCCAGGAGGATTACAATAGAAAGGAATAGGTACAGCACTGCGGATACTGCAAGCACTGCCAGCACTTTATAAAGTTCCAGACGGCGCCCTGGTTTTCCCAGATAGACCATCCCCTGCATATTACTCTGAAAGCTGCCACCAAGGCTCCTCCCGGCAGCAATACCTGCCAGCACAAAGGCCGCCGCCCACATTAGGCCCTGACCCATCCAATCCAGCGGAAAACTGAACCAGTAGTAATTGCTGGTTGTGAGAAAATCCATCGGAACAAGGTATTGCGTTTCTTTTTGATCGACAATTTCCTGAACTCTCTTTTCTTCCTGTTTGGCAGCGTCTTTCAGCATTTCTGTTTTCCAATCAGAAAGCGGCACGGAACGATAAGATAGTTCTTCCTCCAACCATTTTTCCGGCGAAAATTTTTCATATGGATTGTCCGAACGATTGTTTATATAGTCTTGAATTCTCAAATAATTTGCGATGCCCCGCCTAATCAATATATAGTTATAATCGTTATTTTCTACAAGCACCTGCATTTTTTTTGCAAATTCTGTTTTTCCTTCTGATTCAGAATCAATCATTTCTTCCTCTGTGGGAAATGGCAGACCTGCCTCTTGCAAGGCTTCCTGAAACTTTTTTCCGGCCTCCGTCTTATGCAGATAAATATCTCGATAGGTCTCCACATCGTCCTTGGTAAACACTGTGCCGTGCTCCTGCACATACAGATGGGCAGCCTCGTAATTTCCACGATCCTCTTCCGTCACACGAGTAACCGCGAAAAACATCCCCAGAAAAACGGACAACAACACGACCACCCACAAAAACCGGCTGCGCAGAATATATTTACACTCCTGCCAGAAAATTGACATAATGTTCCCTCCTTAACAAAACGAGCGCACACACAGGCGTACCCCTACAAATTCACAGTGCCGATTTACGGAACCTCATAAATCCCACTGTCGCCAATATGGCGGCGATACCGCACCATACCAGTAGCATCACGCCCTCAAAGTGCGGCAGAATATAGAACCGGCAGAACCGATCCTGCAAAAAAGCGCCTGCCTTCAAATATAAGCCGATGGGGCTGCCCATGAGCAAAAACGAGTTCTGTGCTTCGGGTACTAACTGGACAAGCCCCAGCAGTAGCAGGGAAACGCCCACCGAAATCGCCGAACCAGCATAGAAATTCTTGGTCAGCGCCATGGCCGCACAGAAAATGAGCGCCATAATGAGCACCGCAGCAAGCCCTACTCCCAGCTGGAACCACCAGTAGCCGCCGATCGTAATAGAGATCCGGGGAACTACCGGCCCGCTCAAATCCGAAACAACCGCAGATAGCGGGATATCCCAATATAAATCCAACCGGAAAAGGAAAAGATAGAGCACAGTTGCCAGCAGATAGAAAACCAGATAGGTGCCGCCCGAGACGGCCAGCACCGCCAGTATTTTATAGAGCGATAACTTTCTGCCCTTTTTGCCGGTATACATCATCCCCGGCATATGGCCCATCAGACTGCCGCCCAAGCTCCGGGCTGCGGCAATGCCCGCCAGTACAAACGCAACCGCCCACAAAGAGCCCATTGCCGATTGCTGGGTAAACTGATTGTCAAACCATAGGTAATTGGCTGTCATGTACATGGGGAAGGGAAGCAAATATTGACTCTCCCCGGTTTTGGCGATTTCCTCTGCCCGTTTGTCTAAATCCTCATAGCCTTTTTGAAGCAGTTTAACCTTCCATTCAGGCAGAATCTCCTTCAAATATTGCAGCAATTCCTCCCGCTGTGAACCTTCCTCGTGGTCTGAAAATTCGCGTGATTCCACTATCTTGAACGGGTTTTCAAACTGGCTAAGATACCCGACGTAATTGTCGTAATCGACCTGTTCGTCCTCTGTTTCCGCCTCCTGCCTGAACTTTTCCAGCTTTTTTCCCAGCTCGGTTTCTTCCCCTTTGTGGTAAGCCAGAATTTCCTGGGCAGTGATCTCAATCCCCATTTGTTTCAGGTCTTCTTTCAACCCTTTTCCCACATAGGTATGTTCCAAGCAATAGTCCACATAAGCTACTGCATCCTTTTCGGTAAAGGAAGTGCCATGCTCTTCGACAAACACATGGTTGATTGAATAGCTGTCCAACTCGGATCCAAGACTACTTGTGACTACAAATGCGGCGAACGCGAACCCCAGCACCACTACGCACCAGAAAAACTTGCTACGCAGAATATGTTTGCATTCCTGCCAAAAAATCAACATTACTCCAACCCCCTTTTATAAACAGGGCGCACACATCGGTGCGCCCCTGCTCCCTCCGTCCCACTGGGCGTGCCATCTCCTCCAAAAAGAGGAGATGGCGGCGTGAGCCGACTAGGGGAGTTACTCCTTCTTCTCGTCGCGATACAGATACAAAAATACGTCCTCCAGATTCGGCTCCACCGGGTTATCATATACCCCCGGTTCCCCGGCATAACGCACCAACACCTCGCCGTGCTCCGGCTTTTCGCCCAGCACCAGATGTAACTGCTGGAATTCGTCCCATTCCTTCTCAGAAATACGGGTTTCATACACGCGGCCTTTCATCATGGAGCAGATGGTCTCCACCGGGTTACAGCCAATGACCTGATGGTCTTTGAGTAAAATTACCTGGTCGGCAATGCTCTCAATATCCGAAACAATGTGGGTAGAGAGAATCACCGTGCGGTCGCGGCCCAATGCAGAAATCATATTGCGGAAACGCACCCGCTCCTTGGGGTCAAGTCCGGCGGTGGGTTCATCCAGAATCAGCAGTTTGGGGTCATTGAGCAGCGCTTGGGCAATGCCCACCCGCTGGAGCATACCGCCGGAAAACTTCCGCATCCGCTTTTTGGCGTCGTTTTCCAGCGCCACCTCCTGCAAGACCTGGTCGATCTTCGCTTTGGCAGTCTTTTTGTCCATGCCCTTTAAGGCCGCCAGATACAGCAGATAGCTTTTGGGGGAATAGCTCTTATAATAGCCGAACTGCTGGGGCAGATAGCCCAAAATCTCCCTGTATTTGGCCCCCAGCCGGTTGATCTCCGTGCCGTCCCAGAGGATTTCTCCCTCGGTAGGAAACAGCAGCGTGGCCATCATCTTCATCAGCGTGGTTTTGCCCGCGCCGTTAGGGGCTAACAAGGCATACACCCCGTTGCCAAATTCCAGCGACACATCGGACAAAGCTGTAAAATTCCCATATTTTTTTGTTACATGACGTACACTCAACATTTCCAATACCCTCCCATTTTCTCATTAGTTTTTGATAAGGCCAGTTGCCTTGTCTGCCAGAAGTAAAAGCCTGCGGTTCCCAGCGCTGCTATTATCAACAGCGGCAGAGGAACACCGTCCATCCAATCTGCCATATTATCCTGCCAAGTTCTCGCCAGCAGAAACAGTTCCAATCCATACCAGAGAACCAGCACCGTCCAGAACCATTTCTCCGGCAAAAACCGCAGCGACACCATAAGCACCGTACCGCACAGCAGATACGCCGCTGTCGACGCCAGAAAGATTTTTACCACCAGCAATCCTCCCACACTGCGTACAGAAAGCAGACTCAGAGCTACCGAAAATATTCCCACAATCCCCATAAACAGCATTCGGAATGCCAGCAGATATTTGTCATTGTACCGGCATACCGCCCGTATCTCCCATACGTCCAACTGTTTTTCTATAATACAGGCCGCCAGACTGATTCCCGTCAGCAGCAGGGGTTGTATAAGCAGGGTCATCTGCAAACAGAAATTCAGGTTTTGGGAAACTGTAGCTGTAAAATCTGCGGAAATCATGCCCCAGCTGAAAAGTCCCACCAGCAAGCACAATCCCGGCGCCCATGCCACGCCCCGGAAGCAGTTGATAAGTCCCACGTTTTTCAGCATATGGGCTATCAGTGGCAAAAATCGGCGCTCTTTTAAATCGGCTTTATCCAAAATTGCAGTAATTTCCCGCTGCCGTTCCAGACGGGAAGGAGGTTCTATGGGTTTCATTGCGCCATCTCCTTTCTGATTTTCTCCACGGCCCGGTAATACCGGGTCTTTACGGTAGAAGCAGGCACTCCAATCATCTCTCCAATAGCGTCAAAAGTCTGTTCCGCAAAGATATGTAATCGCAAAATTTCCTGCGTCTCTGTGGGAAGAAGCTGGATGCGGTGGAGAATTTCCTCGGCTGTTTCCCGATTTTCCAACGCGTCGGAGAGGTCAAGGGAGCCGGTGATCTCTTCCTCCTCAAAGGGCACGCTGTCCCGCTGGAAACGGTAAACTCTGGAGCGATATCGATCCACGATTTTATTGGTGGCAATGCGGTACAGCCAAGTGCGGAAAGCGGCCTTCGCGCTGTCATATCCGGCAAGGGAGGAAAGCATGCTCACAAAAATATCCTGGGTCAAATCCAGCACCGTTTCCCGATTTTCTCCGGTCTGCCGGGCCACCAAATAAAAAACATCATCGTAATATTTCTCCACCAGTTCTCCGGCGGCCTTGCGGTCGCCCCGGCGCAAAATTTTGCGGATAAGTTTTTCTTCCCGTTCCATGCTCTCCCTCCCTTCTCGCTCTTATATTCGGAACTGGGGGCAAAATAGTTTCAGTTTTTATCAAATATTTTCAAAAAAGGCGCTGCCCGGTACAGGACAGCGCCTTTTTCAATGTATTTTGTAGGATGTTGGGGCAACACCCTGTAGGGGCGGCTATCAGCCGCCCGCAAAATTCCAAACCACTATTTTTCACGGGCGCATACTATGCGCCCGTGAAAAATAGTCAAAATTCTAATGCGCCATTATTTGCGCTTGGCGCTCAGGGCCACCCAGCCTTTTTCCTCTTTGCGGTCGATGATTTCAAAATGCTGCTCCACTGCTGCCAGCACATCCTGTTCCCGGGTGTCGATGATTCCACTCATCAGGTACACGGTGTCCGGCTTCATAAACTGCTCCACATCTTTAGTGAGCATAATAATCACATCCGCCACAATGTTGGCCACCACGATGTCATATTTCCCTGTGACCTTATCCGTCAGGTTGCCGCAGATACCGGTAAACCGCTCCGCCACATGATTGATGGCTGCGTTCTCGTCCGCGGTTTTTACCGCCAGCTCATCGATGTCCACGCCCACGGCCTTTTGAGCACCCAGCAGCAGCGCCGCCACCGAAAGGATACCGCTGCCGCATCCCACATCCAGCACATCCATGCCGGGCTGTACATATTTTTCCAGCAGTTCCATGCACAGACGGGTAGTTTCATGGGTGCCGGTGCCAAAGGCCAGACCCGGGTCCAAATCCAGCACAGTGCGCCCGCCGCTGTCCTCCACCTCTTCCCAAGTGGGGCGAATGAGCAGCTTTTCCCCTACTGGGATGGGCTTAAAATACTGCTTCCAGTTGTTGATCCAGTCCTCTTCCACGCAGGGGTCCAGGGCGATCTCGTTTTCAATACCCTCTGCGGTATACCGCTCCCGCAAAAAGGCCACCGCCTCTGCCGGGCTTTCCTCGGGACTGATATAGATATGTACCAACGCCTTAGTGCGGTCCTTTTGCAAAAGGTCTTCGTCAATGAGGTCGATGTGGGCAATCTCCCACGCTTCTTCCTCCAAGTTGGAATAATCCTCAATATAGATGCCGTAGGGCACCACCATATTGGCAATGTCCCCCGCCTTATCCACGTCTTTTGCATTCACAGTGATAGTCACTTCTGTCCAGTCCATGTTGGTTCCTCCGTTCCGTTATCTTTACCCGTATTATACAGGAATCACCGGGAAAATACCAGTCCCCGGAATGTTTCTCCGCCAAAGGTTCATATAGTGGTAACAGCGGCAAAGGAGGGAACCAGCTTGAAGAAAAAGGCATTTCTTGTCAACGGCATAATCCTCACCCTCTCGTCTCTGGCGGGAAGGTTTCTCTATATGGGCTTCCGGGTATGGCTTTCCCAAATGATCGGCCCGGAAGGGATGGGGGCATATCAACTGATTTTATCAGTATTCCTGCCGGCAGTGGCCATTTCTACTGCTGGAGTGAGCCTCACCGTCACCCGGCTGGTTACCAGCGCCATGGGAAAACAACAGCCGGAAACCATCCCCTCGGCAGTGGCCCGGTGCTGCGGGTTCAGTCTGCTCATGAGCCTGCTGGCCTGCACGATTCTGTGGTGTAGTGCCGATTTCCTTTCCGATAAATTTTTGGGCGGCAACTCTGCCGACGCCTTGCGGATACTCCTTCCCGGCCTTCCATTTATGGCCCTCAGTTCCTGTATGCGGGGGTATTTTCTGGCGGTACGGGGGGTGCTGCGCTCAGCAGCCAGTGAGTTTGCCGAACAGCTTGCCACCATCTCTCTAACGGTATTTGCCTTCCTGACCTTTTCCCCCAAGACCATTGCCCACGCCTGTTTGCTGTCCATGCTGGGGGCAACGGTGGGGGAAGCCATCTCCTGTGGATGCTCCTTTGTGCTGTACCGGCTCCATGTCCGGCGGTTCAAGGGCCCCAAAAACCGGCCCTGCACCGGCGCGGGAAAGGCCATTCTCCATATCACCCTTCCCAGCACCTTGAGCCATGCCGCCCGGAGCGTCCTCTCCGCTGCCGAAAACCTGCTCATCCCCCTGGGCCTGCGAAAATGCGGGGCAACGGCTACAGCGGCTCTTGCTCAATACGGGATGCTCCAGGGGATGGTGATGCCCATGCTGTTTTTCCCCTCCTGCTTTCTGGGTGCGTTCGCTTCCCTGCTCATCCCCGAAATGTCGGAATCCCTAGCCGCTGGGAAAAAACGCTCCATCTCTTCCGGCACGGAGCGTTCCCTGCGCATGACGCTGTTATTTTCCATTTTTACCGCCTGTTTCTTTTTCTCTTTTGGTGAGGAGCTTGGCCTCTTATTCTACCGCAGCCGGGAAGCTGGGCAGCTTCTTCGGATGCTGTCACCATTGGTTCCCCTGTTATATTTGGACATGGTGACAGACGGTCTTTTAAAGGGGTTGGATCAGCAGACTCATTCCTTACTGTACAATACGTTGGACGCTTCCCTGCGGGTGTCTCTGATGGCGGTACTGCTGCCTGTTCTAGGGCTGAAGGGATATTTTATCATCCTGTATTCCTGTGGAATTATCAATGTGACGTTGAGCCTTTCCCGGCTGTTAAAAACGGCCCGGGTGCGGTTTCGGCTGTTTCAATGGATTCTGCTCCCCTTTTTTCTCTCGGTAGGATGTACGGTTTTGTGGAAACTCTTTCCTTTTTTACAAAACTCTACCTGGTGGAATATGGCAATTACGCTAACACTTAGTATAGGCGCATACGGAGGACTGCTGGCCCTTTTCCGTCCATTCTTACAAAAACGAAAGGCCTGATTTTGCCGGTTTTCATTGACACATCCAAAGACATGGTTTACACTGGAAACAGAGAAAAACGAAAGGACTGGCATTATGCACCCCCTGGAACAGCTCTGTTTTCTGTTTACCATCTATAGCTTTTTAGGATGGCTTTGTGAGAGTATTTTCTGCTCTTTCCTGTTTAAAAAATGGACCAACCGCGGCTTTTTAAATGGCCCTTTTTGTCCTGTTTATGGAGTGGGAGGCTTGCTGATTACCAGCGTTTTATGTCCCTTTACCGGCTATCCCTCTTACATAGAGATTCCGCTGGTATTTGTGGCCGGCACCATCCTTACCACAGTATTGGAATATATCACCGGTTGGCTGCTGGAAACTATGTTTCACACCACTTGGTGGGATTATTCGCAAAACCGGTTCAACTATAAGGGCCGTATCTGCCTATTTAATTCCATCCTTTTTGGCCTTCTTTGCCTGGTCACCATGCTGCTGCTCCACCCCTTCCTGCTGCACGTTTTGCATCTGATTCCCCGGTTTGTACGGCCTTGGATTCTTTTGGCAATTCTTCTCTACTTCCTCACCGATACCCTTCTCACACTGCGCACCATTTTGACTTTAAACGGAAAGTTACAGCAACTGCAACAGCTTTTAGAGGAATTCCGGGCTACAGGAACGCCCCTAAAAGCCGCCCATGCCGCCCTTTCCGATTATCTTACTGATAGTCCTGCTCTTCAATCGGTTCGGGAACGCATCTGGAAGCTGGAACGTTTTACCCCTTCTCAGCGGAGACTGCTCCGGGCCTTTCCCACCATGAAGCCCCTGCGCAATACGGAGACCTTCCAATGGCTTCAGCAGGAATGGCAAAAACGCCGTCCTGGAAAAAAGAAGGGATGATCTCCTTTAACATTTTTCTCCCGACTGTCCTGGACAGTCGGGAGTTTTTTGTATCTTCCAACTCTTGACAACCAAAATACAGGGGTGTATACTGCTAAATGGTTTGAATTCAAACTATCATGCAACAGGAGACAGAATATGAGTCAGAACAACCTGCACTACTTGCTGATGCTGGGGTTTAACCGGAGCAACCACGCCATTACCAGTCAAACGGGAAAGTGGGAGCTTCTGCCCGGTCAGCCCAAAATTTTGGAATTCCTTTTGGAACACAATGGATGCACACAAAAAGAAATCGGCCGGGGATGCGCATTGGATAAATCCACAGTGACCAGTTTGTTATCCCGCATGGAGGGAAAGGGGCTCCTCACCCGCCGCCCCGCACAAGAAGACCGCCGCCACATCCAAGTGTTCCTTACAGAATCCGGGGCACATTGGGCAAAGCGCACTTTGGATATCTGTAAACAGGTGGATGAAAATGCAGTGAAGGGCCTTTCCCCTGAGGAATTGCAGGGCTTTTTGACTACCTTTCAAAAGATTTTGCATAATTTAGAAAAATTGGAGGAATCCCTATGAAATCATGGTGCTATCGGTATGGGTGTTTTTTATTCGGTGTGATTCTCAATTCCTTTGGTATCGCTCTGATTACCAAAGCCTCATTGGGAACTTCCCCCATTTCCAGCCTTCCCTATGTGCTCAGCTTTGAGTTTCCCATCACGCTGGGGGGCTTTACGTTTATTATGAATACGCTGTTCGTGTTGGGGCAGATTTTGCTTTTGCGTCGAAACTTCCAATGGATTCAACTATTGCAGATGGGAGTCAATGTGGTTTTCAGCAGCTGCATTGATGTGAGTATGAATCTGATATCCTGGTTCCAACCGGCAGTATGGTGGGAACAGCTTTTGGCTCTATTACTGGGCTGCACCATACTGGCTTTGGGGATCAGCATTGAAGTAGCGCCTAATGTGCTGGTGGTTCCCGGCGAGGGAATCGTCAAAGCTATTTCTACGGTTATTCACAAACGGTTCGGTTCCGTTAAGATCGCTTTTGATGTCACCCTGGTGGGGATTGCGACGGCGCTCTCTTTCCTGTTTTTCTCCCAGCTCAAAGGGCTTGGGGTGGGAACTATCATTTCCGCCCTGATCGTAGGAAAGATCGTCAACCTGTTCAACCGTCATCTTCCCCTTATCTCCCGTATTTCTGGCCTGTGCCGGCAGGAAGCATAACAAAAAACTGGAAACGATGGATCAGTACATCGCTTCCAGCTTTTTTATTTTCTACAGAATCATATAATTTTGAATGGAATCTATCGCAGTTAAATTGGGTGATATAGCTGACGATGCCATCAGGAATTACCGCTGCGATGAGAATTCCATTATGATTCAAACGCATTGGTGAAAGACCGATAATCGTTTGCAGACATATTCATAGAGGTTTTAAAGACCCGGTTAAAATACCGAACATTGGGGTATCCTGTTTTTTCCGCTATCTCTGCGATTTTTAAATTGGTATTCTTAAGAAGATGCTTGGCCGCTTCCATCCTTCGGGCTGTCAGCAGAGAGGTAAAATTTTTGCCTGTACATTCCTTAATCAGCCGACTGACATACGAGGGATTTCTGCCTAACTGACGTGAAACATCTGCTAGCCCAACATTTTCCTGATAATGGCCATTGATATACTTATACACGCTTTCTACAATAAGATTGCTGCGCACCTCTAGCTCTTTTTCCACTAATTGGCATACCCTTTCCAGCCAATTCCGCACAGCCAAAGTCATTTTTTCTACATCCTGCCCACAAAAGCAAGAAAGAATTTCGTTGGTCATCGTCAGCACCTGTACAGCGCTCAGCTTCATCTCGTGTAACTGAAAAGAAATATTGGATACCACCAGCAAATAAGAAGAAGCGATAAATTCTTGAGAACATGGATGAAGGTCCTCTGCAATATCGTCAAATATCCGCAAGACCTCCTGCTTCTGCCCTGCAAAAACGGCAGTACTCAGCTGCTGCAAGCTTTCTTCTAACGCCCAGTTTTCTTCCTCCGATTGCACGATATCCTCATAAAATAAGAATTCGTTTTTTCCAGTACTACTGATATAGTCCAAGCATTCCGAAGCCTGCCTGCGAAGCTGATCCAGCGAAGAAAGATCGGTAGCGCACCGGCTGATGCCGCCGCTGAGCATCCCCAAAAAGTTTCGCCGCAGATAGGTGTCGAGTTCCTGCAGAAAAAAGTTTAGTTTTTCATTATCTTGGAATATCTCGTTTTCCTGCACTTCCCATAAAAAGAACACCAGATTTCCAAAACGATACGAAACCGTGCGGGGCAAACGTTCCTGAATATATCGATCCACCAAATTGCTGCAATAATATTCTCCTTCCATGCGCCCGCTCTCTATGGCTGTGCTGCAAGAAACCGCCACCAAACGAAAACGCTTGAAGTCAAACCCCAGCGCCTCTTGTTGGTCTTGGGTGGAACGCCCTGTAAATCGCCGAAACAGCAGGCCTTCAATATATTGCCGTTGTACCATCCGTATATTTTGATTAAAATATTCCTGAAAGGTCTGATACAAACGTTGATGTTTTTCCTGCATTTCTTGCGCTTTACGGGCACGAGCCACACAGGAAACCAGTTTTTCCGCCTCCACAGGCTTTAAAAGGTAATCGAAAACCCTGTTTTGAATGGCACTCTGGGTATATTCAAAATCTGAATACCCAGTAATCAGGATCACCGGTGTACTGGGGGATTTCCCATGGATATACTCCGCAAATTCCAATCCACTTTTCTGCGGCATTTTAATATCCGAGAGGACAATATCGGGAGCTTCTTTGTCGAATATCTCCATGGCTTCAAAAACATTTTCACACGCGAATATTCTTTGAATGGGAAGCCCTGAATTTTTCAAAACAGAAACCAGCTTTTCCCGAAGCAAATATTCGTCATCAACAATGAGAATTTTCACCGATAGATTCCTCCTTCAGAATTTTGGGCAGCCGTACAGTAACACAAGAACCACCCTTGGGCAGATTGCGGATTCTTACCCCATATCCTGTGCCATACATCAGCTGGATGCGGGCCTGGATATTGCGCAGCCCGATGTGATTTTGAGGCCGGCAAATGGCATCCCCCTGCGGTTGTTCCAACTGCCGGATCACTTCCTCGGAAAAACCTTTGCCGTTATCCTTAACATGCAGCAAAATAGCGTTTTCTTCCTCTTCTCCAAATAGGCCTATCATCCCTTGCCCCAATACTTCAGAAACTCCGTGGATCACAGCGTTTTCCAATAGTGGCTGCAAAATCAGCTTTGGAACCAGATAATCCATCATTGACTCGGGGATCTCGCAGAGAAATAGAATTTTATTTTGATACCTTGTTCGCTCGATGTACATATATTGTTCTACAAATTGCAAATTTTCCCGTAAAGTCAGGATCTCTTTTCCCTTAATGCTCATGCGCATGATGCTGGCCAGGGAAGTGACTGTCTTTTTAATAGCCTCTGGCTGTTTTAATTCCACCAACCCATTGATACAGTCCAATGTATTATACAAAAAATGGGGATTGATCTGGGCCTGAAACGCCTGAATCTCCGCTTCCTTTCGCAGCAGTTCCTTGGAATACACGGTGTCGATCAGGTGCTCGATCCGCTGGCTCATGTCGTTGTATACCTTTGCCAGCTTCTGAAATTCATCCTGGCTATCTACCTTTACCAGAGCCGGCTTCACCGTGTTGGTCTGGGAGATCTGATACATAAACGAAGAAAATTGAGAAGAAATAGAATTGGAAACGCAATAAATTAGGGCTAACACGATTACAATGGACACCAGTATCAATCCAGACTGGAAGAAAAATCCCAGCCATACAAACCAGTATAGATGTCGTTCATTGACCAAGGAGATAATATTCCAGTCGCAGTATTCCGATTCCAAATGCCGGACAAGGTAGGAATCGGACCCTAAAATCACGCTGCCGTCGGTATCTGGAAGGTGGGCCAGCTCTCCGCTGGTCAGGGCAGAGGAATTATAGATCACGGTGCTGGAGCCCTGCATCAGTGCAAAACAAGGGTCGGCGCTTTCCGGTGTTTCCGGGGCAAGAATAGTGGCAATGGAATCTAGGTCAAAATCCACCATAATTGTCGCCAGTGGGCGATCATAAAAAAGGTCCAGAATCTCTCGAGAAACCGTAACCACGCCTCGATCTAAGGCCTCATAGCTGTAAACCGGCTCTCCTTGGCGGGAATCGGCAGTTTCTCGCAGCTTTTGCAATCGCTGTTCATAATAGTCACTGGAAACACTGCTGTCCATTTTCCAAAGATAAAAATCATCATACTGGTTTACCACACAAATAGATTGGATGCTGATATTATAGTTGATGATAATACTGTGCATATTCCGGGAAATATCCGATTCCAGATCTGCTGCTTCTTCTTCAGAAAGAGTCCCCCGGTCAATGCGCAGTTTTTCCTGGATATCATCGGAAAACATAAACACTTCCATTTCAGTTTGGATTTTTTCCAAGGCTGCATCCAGCAATTGCATTTTCTTCTGGACGGAAACATCTGCCTGATAGGTGACAATATCTTGTGTATATTTGAAAAACACAAAGTACACACTGAATAGCATACAAAGATAGGACAGCAGGATAAAAGGGACCAGGAAAACAATCATCTTATTTTTAATCATCAGGCGGTTGAGGGTCTTTTCAAAAAAATGTGGCGCTTTCATTACGGGTTCTCCTTCCTCCAACTGTTATAAAAAATGATGCCTCTATCATATTATGATTTTCGCTTTACAGCAACCCCCAAATTTACCGCCCCAATAGACGGCTGCATTCCCCAAAATCGCAAACTTCTTCCCGCTGCTTCCAGCAATAAGAATACTATACAGTAAAAAAGCCCCAGAAGCGCCTTTTCGTTCTTCCAGGGCTTGTTCTTTCTGTTTTACTTGGCGCTTTCGTGCAAACCGGCAATGGTCTTCATCTCTTTCAGATGAAGCTCTACCACCGGCTGGGTATTTCCATACACCGAATCCGGCCCATCCACCGGAGCTGCCCAGCGGACCGCGTTGCAGATGACCTTCTGAATCTCCGGCTGATAGTACACCGGGAATGACTCATGTCCGGGGCGGAAATAGAATACCTTTCCCTTGCCGCGATGCCAGCAGCATCCGCTGCGGAACACCTCTCCTCCCTGGAACCAGCTGATAAACACCTGTTCGTCGGGCTTGGGAATATCAAAATGTTCGCCGTACATTTCTTCCTGCTCCAGAATAATTTTTTCGCCCAGTCCGGCTGCAATGGGATGTCCGGGGTCTACCACCCAAAGAATCTCCTTTTCTCCATCCTCCCGCCACTTCAAACGGCTGGAATCTGTGCCGCACAGCTTTTGGAAAATCTTGGAGGCATGGCCGGAATGAAGGACGATAAGTCCCATGCCATCCAGCACACGCCGGTATACCCGCTCCACAATCTCGTCCTGCACCTTGTGGTGGGCCATATGCCCCCACCAAATGAGAACGTCTGTGTGATCCAGCACCTCCTGGGTCAGCCCGTGTTCCGGTTCCATCAGAGTGGCGGTTTTTACTTCAAAGCCTTCCTTCTCCAAAAATTCCCGGATACATCCATGGATTCCCTGGGGATACACAGCTGCGATCTCTTTAAATTGCACCTCGTGAAGATATTCGTTCCACACCGTAACTCGAATTGCCATTGCGTTTTCCTTCCTTTCAAAAATTATTGAATGGTTTCCCACATTCCGGTCTTTGCTGACCGCAGTACAGCGTCCACCGCATGCTGGTTGATCCTGCCATCCTCAATTCCGGCAGCCAGCCCATCGTCTTTTCCGTTGATCTTGTCGGCGAAAGCCTGCATTTGGTCACACTTATATTCCTCGGGAATAGGCAGCTTGGAAAAAATATGCTTTTCCCCATTAAAATGCCCGATACACACAAAGATTTCATCTGTATCCGGGGCCGCATGGTCCAGTTCATATTGAATGGCTCCCTCGCTGCCATACAGTTCCATGGTCTGGTAGTTGCCCCGGCCAAAGGCATAGCGAGTAATACGGAAGGTAGCCGCTGTTCCGCCATCCATCTCCGCCATATAGTTGGAAAAATCGTCCACATCCACAGTTCCCATCCCGGAACCGTCTTCCAGCTTGCGCTCATGGATAAAAGTACCGGTATGGCTCACCAGCCGGGTATACTCCTGCCCCGTAACGAACCGCACCAAATCCAGGGCATGGCTTCCCAAATCTCCCAAAGCACCGGAGCCTGTGCGCTCTGCCACAAACCGCCATTTCAGCGGAGTCTCGCAAAACGGCAGCGCCCATGCCTGATAGTACTGCATATCCACATGATACAGCTTGCCGATTTTTCCCTGCCGCACCAAGTCCCGGGCATATCGGGCTGCGGCCTTAAACCGATAGGAGAAGCATACCATGTTGACCACATGATTCTCCTCTGTCGCCTGGGCCAGCTGATCCGCCTGTTCACTGGTAAGCGTCAGAGGCTTTTCCACCGCATAGGGCTTGCCTGCTCGGGCTGCCTCCAATGCGATCTCAAAATGGCTGTCGTTGGGGGTGGAGATGTCCACTGCATCCACCTCCGGGCAGGCGATCAACTGGCGGTAATCGGTGAAACAATGAGCTTCGTCGATGCCATAGGTTTCTCTGGCCCATGCCAAAGCCTGGGGGTCAATATCGCATACCGCCACCAACTGCAAATCCGGGCTTTTTTCAATACCGGGCAAATGTACACAACGGGAAATCGCACCAATGCCTATGCTTCCCACACGAATAACTGCCATTTTCCTCTCTCCCTTTCATGCAAATCTTATTTTTATTCTGCACCGCGCAACGCGCCGCGAATATTCACCGCACTCACCACAAATTGAGGCAGCTTGCGATACTGGGGATTTTCCGGGGAACCCATACACTCATAAATCCCATCCTCGCGGAACACCTCCAGCAATTCTTCCAGCATCGCGTCTGCATACTGGGGGGCTTCCTGTTGGAGCACCTGCCACACCCAGCCGCTGGCCGTTGCCCAGCAAGCTCCGTTTTGGTATTCCCCATGGGGAACCTCGATGAGCAGTTTTTCCCAACTGCTCCAATCCGGTAAATGGCTCACCTGTCCCCGGTAAAGATACCGCTCCCGGTTCTCCACCAGCCAGCCTGCCGCCCTTTTTCGCATCTCCTCCGGCAAGGGGAACTTTTCTGCCAGCAGGTAGGCGGTGCCCCAAACGTCCAGTTGATGGCACAGGCCATCTGCCGCCCAGAACAGCCCCGAATTCTCATCCCACAAAGTCAGAAGGGCTTTTTCAATATTCTGTGCCCGGTGGGTGTATTCCTCCGATTTCTCCGACAAGCCCAGCAAACGGCTATGTAACTTCGCCATTTTGCGGCAAGCCTTCCAATACAGCACAGATTCCATCAGCAGCCGCCCGGTCTTGCACACCGTATCGGTAAACCCATACGGGGAATGGGGCTTCTCCGGCGGGTTCCACACCAGCCCTTCTTCGCTGAGGGGAATACAATCCATTCCCCGATCTAACAACGGCGCCCATGTTGCAAAGTTCTCCTGGGCTTTTGTCTGCGAAACCAGTTCACGGCACCAAGTATCCACGGTAAAGACCAAAAAGGGGGTGTTGTCCAAGTTGGCCTCCCCCACCGGCGCGCCCTTGGCACCCGCAGCATACACTGCGTCCCCTCCGGCTTCCACCCGGTCGGGGAACCAACCGTCCTCCCGCTGTCCCCGCAAAATGAACCGGATGCAATCTTCCACCTCTTTTTCTTCCAACAGGTCGCCGCAGTATTCCACCATGTATCCCAAATCCCGCACCCATAGCGCGTCATAATTCGCCACGGCATCCGGGGTGAATAGAATCGTCCCATCAAAAGCCGGTTTGCGGCATCCTGTCAGTAATTTCCGGCAAAGGCCGGTAAGCTCCTCCAAATGTGTCACACACTTTCCTCCTTTTGCTTAATCCATACGGCACTGTGCCCCATCAACAGGGTACGATCCGCCATTTCATACTGGAACTGCCTTTCTCCCGGATATCCGGCGCAATTCCACGGTGAAGAGGTGTGATTGACGATTACCCAGCCATCTGTAAAAGCAGCAATCTCAATGCCCCTCTGCACGGGCCTGCTTTCGGGAAATACCGTACGTACCAAATCCTGCACAGGGTCATGTTCCGCCACACAAAGGGGATACAAGTCCCGGTTTCCATACTGGGGCGGCACAGCGCCGGTTTCCTCCATCAGGTATTCCGCACCGTACCACATTCCCATAGGCACTACGCGGCCCTTTCCCACAGGGAACACCGCAGCAGCACAGTCACCGGTATCCTCGTAGCACATCAAGGGATGGCCAACATCGCCGCAATCGTAGCTTTCAAAAAAGATTCCGCCGGGGATAATTCCCTCCTCCTGATAGCGAACGCACTCCTGTTCATGGGGCACCGCTTCGATACCAAACACTCGCCGCAGTACCGGGTGCCCGGCACTGGCCAGCAACAGGCCGCCGTTCTTCACAAAATCGGCCAGGGCGGTTTCTAAAGCAGGAGAAATCTCCTCTTCATAGCAGGAATCTATCGGCAATGCCAACACACGGTATTGCCCCAGCTCCTGATATTGGGTGGGATGCAGCACATCGGTATTCAGTCCCAAGTCGCACAGCGCCTGGTACCACCCTAGCAGGTCCCGACGGCGCAGCGCATTCCCGGGACGGTCATAGGGTTCTATCAGCGCCATTTGCGCCGGATACAGAACCGCCGCCTGCCGCAGGCGTTCCCCACGGATTTGGGGCACCACTGCTTTAAACCAATCGCTGCCGGTGCGCACCGAACCACGGAAGGGTTCCCCCAGCTTGTGCATCACGCCGCCGTCATCCAGACCACCATAGCCATAACTATAGCATCCGCCTGCACCGGCTGCTGCCGCCATTCCAAACATCTCCGCGGGAGCAATGGCCTGGTAAAGGTCTTCATACAGATACCGCCCCAGATAGAACCCCACCATAAACTCCCTGCCCCGGTTCATACAACGAATCATACTGTTCTGGCAGGAAGAGGCATAGGGCGATGGATGGGCATTTTCCAGCATAGGCACTGTGATAAAGGTACAGCAATCCACATGAGGGGCAATACGATAAGGATCGATTCCCCGCTGACAGGTATCCCACAGGCTTCCCGCCTCCCGGCGAAAATGGGGCTGTGGCGCAATATTCAAAAACATTCCCCATTGGGACAGCACCGGGCTGGTGTAGAAACGGGAGTCCAGCTCATGGATTTTCTCCTGCATGGAGGCAAAATACGCGGTCAGCTCATCTGCCTTCCACCGCAAAGCATCGGTATACCGGTAATATAGGGGCGTATGCTGGCAGAAGTCCTCCTCCGACGGCATCCCTTGCTCTTTTTCCCAGCGGTACATATCCGGCGTAATGTGAGAAAAGGCTGGAGCCTCCACGCCATAAGCGCTGTTAAACGCCTCTATTTTTTGATATCGCTGCTTTAGCCAACTGCGATAGCGCGTGATCCCCTCTTCATCATAACTGAATTCTACCACAGGATCCCACATACTGCAAACAGGGAACCGCTCTCCCTGGGGCGAATTGACCCGTACAGCGCCTTCTCCATACCGGCGATACAGCCCTTGCAGATGCTGTATCATGGAATCCTGAGCTTTTGGGGACCAATATTTATACCACTTTCCGTCTTTTCCATTCGGGGCTGTAACGCTCTCTCCGTAAACTGGTGGGCTATAGCGGATATTGGGGTACAGGTTGTCCCCATTGAGATAGATAGCCAAAAACCACCAGGACATCCCTGCCCGGCGGATTTCTTCCATCATATGTTCTTGTCCCGCTACATATGGGCTGGCTTCCCCACCGGCACAGCGCTGGAAAAAATCCTCCCATGCTTTGGTATCCAGCAGGATATTATTAAATCCCATTTTCTGGATAGCCCTCACGCCTTCTGCGCGGAATTCCGCAGAGCTATAGGCCGGCTCAAAAAAATTACCAAACCACAGCCCTACAAACGGCTCTTTTCCTCTTGTTTCCTGCAACATGCAAAAGCCCCTTTCTTCACAATTCTCCCTTTTTCAGTGGAAAGTGGGGAGTGCTCGGATAGAAGCACTCCCCTACGGCAGACCGAATCAGCCCTTCACACCGCTGAAGGCAATGCCTTCAATAAAATATTTTTGCGCACACAGGTAGGCCGCCAAAATGGGGATTACAGAAATCACCGAACCGGCCATCACCAAATTCCACTGGGTGGTATAAATTCCCTTGAAAAACGCGATTCCCAGGGTCATGGTATATTTTTCCGGCGAGGTAAGATAAATCAACGGCCCCATATAATCATTCCAGGTGTTCATCAGCGTAAACACCCCCAAAGTGAGCATGGCAGGCACTACCAAAGGCAGCATAATCCGCCAATAGGTGGTAAAGGGATTGCATCCGTCGATCTCTGCCGCTTCTTCCATCTCTTTGGGAAGGCTGATAAAGAACTGCCGAAGCAGGAACACGCCAAACGCGGAGAAGAAAGCCGGAAGAATCAGCGGGAAATGGGTATCGATGAGATTTGCCTTTGCGAACATGACATAAGTAGGAATCAATGTTACCTGGGTAGGTACCATCAGGGTGCCGATGTAGAAGAAGAACATCACCGAGCGCCCCTTAAAGCGAATTCTGGCAAAGGAGTAGGCAGCTAAGCTGCTGAAAAACAACTGTCCCAACACTACAAAAAATACGATTTTCAGGGTATTGAGCATAAATTGCAGCATGGGCTGCTCCGTAAATACCTGGACATAGTTTTCAAAATGAGGCGGTATGGGCACCCAAACAGGTGGAATCTTTACTGCATCATACTGTTCCTTTAGCGAAGTGGAGATCATCCACAGGAAGGGAACCACCATAACAATTCCGATGATAATCAATAGTATATAAAGCAGTACGCGCCGAATGATAGCACCTGTCTTCTTTTTCCGTTTTGGTGTTTCGATTGTTGCGGTCATTTTTCTCCCCTCCTTGTTAAACGCTGGCTTCTGCCCATTTCTTGGAACTGCGGTTTTGAATCAGCGAAACGGTAAACACCAAAATAAACAGTACATATGCAGCTGCGCAGGCATACCCCATTTTGTAGAACTGGAAGCCATATTGATACAGATGGAATGCAATGGTACGGGTGGCGTTCACCGGCCCGCCTCCTGTCATAATATTTACCTGGTCGAACACCTGTAAGGACCCGATCAACGCCATCAGTGTTACAAAATAGGTGGTGGGGCCAATCATGGGAACCGTGATCTTACGGAACTTCTGGAAGGCATTGGCGCC
>CALWIS010000138.1 GCA_944380795.1 uncultured Clostridia bacterium
ATAAACTCATTATGGGCTGCTATGGCAATGGATTTATGAAACGCCTGTTCCACTTCCGTACGATCTTCCCCAGCGGCAATAAGCTCTTCTACTTGACGTCCGTATTCCAAGATCTTTGCCAGTTCCCGATCGGTTGCCCGGCGAGCCGCATACCAAGCAGTTCGGGGCTCCACCATCAGGCGGAATTCAAAAAGCTCCCGCAGGTCCATCCGCAGGCCGCTAAGCTCATTTTCGCTAATGGGATGCTCATGAAGAGAACGCTCCACCACATAGGTTCCCCGGCCCCGGCGGATCTCCAAAACATTATGAGAAACCAGGATGCGCACTGCTTCCCGCAGGGTAGCCCGGCTTACATGAAGGCTGGCGGAAAAATCATTCTCATTAGGCAGCTTATCCCCAGGCTGCAGAGTACCATCCACTGTAATCATAGAAAGGATGGTGTCTGCCACCTGCTGAGACAGGGTCTTTTCTTTTTGTGCCATACTTTGCGCTCCTTTGCCGGGCTGATTTGCCCGTTTCTATCTTTAACATAGTATAGCACAGTCATATTGGGAACGCAATCTGCCCCTTTTTGTGGGAAACTCTTGACCTTGGCAGCTGTTATCTGTTAATCTAAAAACCATGGAATTTATATCATGAAAAGAGGAATTGATTTTGGAGGCAAGAGAAAAGTTTTCTTCCCGGTTGGGGTTCATCCTCATTTCCGCTGGATGTGCTGTGGGCTTGGGGAATGTATGGCGGTTCCCATATATCACTGGAAAATACGGCGGCGCAGCCTTTGTGCTGATTTATCTGCTGTTTTTGGTGATTTTGGGCATGCCCATCATGGTGATGGAATTTGCAGTAGGACGGGCCAGCCAAAAGTCCGCAGCCAGAAGCTTTCATGTGTTGGAGCCTAAGGGCTCCAAATGGCATATTGCCGGATGGTCCGCTATGGCGGGAAACTATCTGCTTATGATGTTCTATACCACCATTGGCGGCTGGATGCTATGTTATGTATTTAAAACGGCTTCCGGAGAGTTTATCAATCGGTCTCCCCAGGAGGTCAGCTCCATTTTTAAAGATATGCTGGCACAGCCGTTGCCTATGACAGGATGGATGCTGGTAGCTGTCATTCTCAGCTTTGGCATATGCAGTTTGGGGCTGCAAAAAGGCGTAGAACGGATCACCAAGGTGATGATGGGGTTTCTGTTTGTGATCCTGATAGCACTGTGCGTTCGAAGTGTGACACTGGATGGAGCTATGAAGGGTCTTTCCTTCTATCTGGTGCCGGACTTTGGAAAAAATGGTGGAAAATGGTTTAGGCGAAGCCATTTTTGCCGCTATGGGGCAGGCGTTCTTTACTCTGAGCCTTGGTATTGGAGCCATGGCGATTTTTGGAAGCTACATTAAAAAGGAACGTTCTCTGATGGGAGAATCCATCAACATCTGCGCTCTGGATACCCTAATCGCCTTAATGGCGGGTTTGATTATTTTTCCAGCCTGCTTTGCTTTTGATGTCAATCCGGGAGAAGGTCCAGGTTTGGTATTCGTGACCCTCCCCAATGTTTTTAATCAAATGTTTGGCGGACAGATCTGGGGGGCACTGTTCTTTATCTTTATGACCTTTGCCGCCCTCTCCACCATTGTGGCCGTATTTGAAAACATCATCAGTTTTGCCATCGATTTGTGGGGATGGACCCGAAAAAAAGCAGTACTGGTCAATGGAGGTCTCATTATCCTGCTGTCCATGCCCTGTGTATTGGGATTTAACCTGTGGAGCGGCTTTGCACCGCTGGGGGCCGGCACCACTATTCAAGATCTGGAAGATTTTATTGTTTCCAATAACCTGCTGCCCTTGGGAAGCTTGGCCTATCTACTCTTTTGCACCAGCCGTTATGGGTGGGGATGGGATAACTTCATCACAGAAGCAGATGCTGGAAAGGGCATTAAATTTCCTAAGTGGGCGCGGTTTTACCTCACCTTTATTCTTCCCCTTATCGTATTGTTTATCTTTATTATGGGATACTGGAACAAATTTCATGGATAAAAATATCCCCTGACAGGAAACCTGTCAGGGGAACTTTTTCAGCTATATTGGACGCCATACTTTTCCATAGCGGCCTGATGTTCTTCATACGTTTTGGAATAATGGTTCTGGTCGTCATTTCCAAAGAAGAAATAGAGGTATTCGGTAGAAGCGGGGTTCTGGGCGGCTTGGATGGCCCGGCTGCCGGGATTACAAATAGGCCCTGCGGGAAGCCCCGAGCATTTATAGGTGTTATACAGGGCAGCAAACTTGCCGGTATTGCTGAGATAGGGACTGCTGGTCACATAATTGTTAATATATTCCCGGGTGGGGTCCATTTCCAGCTTCATGCCGGCTTCCAACCGGTTGTAGATAACAGAAGCCACTAAAGCGGCATTTTCTGCACTGCGGGATTCCTTTTCCACAATAGAGGCCACAATCAGCTGCTGGCTGGAAAGCCCGCCTGCTTTGGCGTTATAATTGTTCAGCATCTTAATCAGCACATCCTGGGGGTCATCGTCCACATAAAACTCATAGGTATCGGGGAAAAGATAGCCTTCCATTTTAAACGCCCGATTGCTGTCGGATGGCACAGAAAAGGACTTTGGGGTATATTCCTGGGAAACCGCCACAAACTCACTGGCGCTGCAAACCCCATTCTCTTCCAACTTTTGTGCGATTTGTGCCACTGTGTATCCCTCGGGAATGGTCACGCGCACAGTTTCCATTGGTTTTTCGGTGGGTTTTGGCGTAGGTTTGGCAGTGGGTTTTGGGGTAGATTTAGGAGTCGGCTTGGCAGTAGAATCCGATGTAGAGGACTCAGTTGCTTCTGACTGGCTTTGTTGAGAAGTTTCCGATTTAGAGGAGGAATCGCTGGAAGCAGAGGAACTCTCTCCCTGGGAACTTCCTGCACCCCCAGAAGCAGTGGAAGCACCGGCGCTGGATGTCTGGGAGGAAGAACCTCCGGAACGGGACTCCTCTTTGGAAACACCCTGGCTGCATGAAACGCAGAGAAAAGCCAAAACAACGGTCATTGCTAATGCGACAGCGCTCCTCAGCATACGGTTTTTCACAGAAATTCAACACCTTTCGTGGTTTTTCTACATTATACAACTTTGCCAACAAAAAGCAAGGCGTACCATATGGCGAAAGGCTGGAAATCTATTACAGAACGGAGAAAGTTATGGAACCTTGTCAGAATCCCATTTTTCGGGGGATCTCCCCAGAGGAACAGGAAGATATGCTGTCTTGTCGTTGTACAGCAGTATCCGAATACGAAAAAGGGAGTTTTATTTTTCAAAGGGGAAGCAGTACTTCCCGATTTGGGATCTTGCTTACCGGCAAGATCTATATCGAAACTATGGATCTGTGGGGAAATCGCATGATCCTGCACAACCTCTCACCGGGGCATTCTTTTGCAGAGACATACGCCTTTTGCAGAGTGCCTATGATGGTGGACGTAACCGCTGTGGAGCACTGCCAAGTCCTGTTTATTGACTTGGAGCGGCTGCTTGCAGAAACGAATCGAGAAAAAAGCTGGTACACCAAAATTTTATACAATCTGCTTTTGCTTTCTTCTCAAAAAAACCTGGCATGGTCGCAGCGGGTATTCTGTCTCTCGTCCAAAGGCATCCGCAGCCGGGTGATGAACTATCTGTCTTCTGAAGCTCTCCAACAGGGAAAAACCTGTATTACGATTCCCTTTGACCGTCAACAAATGGCAGACTATCTCAACGTAGAGCGCAGCGCTTTATCCAAGGAGCTTGGTCGGATGCAAAAAGAGGGTATCCTCACCTTTTCCAAAAATACCTTTTGCCTTTTAGCGCCTTTTCATGAAAAAAACGAATAATTTCTACATTATTTTTTTAAGTAGAGAGCTTTTTGCATCTGATTTATAGTATTCTGGTGCAGAATATGCTATAATGTGCGCGGATTCCCGTTAAAAAACGGCGGGAGAGACGAACATGGAGGTGTTATCATGTCAGAATTCCCTCAGCAGTTTATTTGTGCTGGATATTCCTATGCGGACTACGACCGACTTGTGCCAGCCCCATATCTCCGCCGGAGCTTTTTTCTGGACTCCACTCCTTCCTGTGGAGAAATCACCGTAACCGGCCTGGGCTTTTATCGCCTTTTTGTCAATGGGCTGGAAATTACCAAAGGGCCGTTGGCACCCTATATCAGTGCCCCGGATGACTTGGTATATTTTGACCAGTATGATATTTCCGGGATGTTATGGCAAGGGGAAAATGTGATTGGCCTGCTGTTGGGCAATGGTATGCAGAATTCCTTTGGCGGATACGTATGGGATTTTGATAAAGCCAAATGGCGTGGCGCCCCAATGGCAGCCCTGCGTTTTACCGCCTCCCTCTCCAACGGGGAAGAAATTGTCTTGGAATCTGATACCTCCTTCCGTACCCATCACTCTCCCTTGTTGATGGATGAATTGCGTTCCGGCGAGGTGTATGACGCCCGTTTGGAGATTCCGGGCTGGTGTGCTCCCGGATTTGATGACAGTGATTGGAAAAACGCCCTACCCGCTCCTATGCCAAGAGGAAACTTTCGGTTTTGTGAGGCAGAACCCATTGTGATTTCGGAGCAGATCGAACCTGTAGCGATTACTCCCTATCAGGATGGCTGGCTTTATGATTTTGGCGTCAACAGCGCAGGCCGGATACTCCTTCGGGTAGAAGGCGAACCTGGGCAGAAGATCACCACCATACATGGAGAATGGTTCCATGATGGTATGCTGGATCAAAACAATATCAATTTTGGAGACCGCGGCGATCCCCGCTCCCATTATGTGCAGAAGAACCAATATATCTGCAAGGGGAATGGGGTGGAAGAATACGCCCCCTGCTTTTCCTACTACGGCTTCCGCTATGTTTATGTAACGGGGATTACCCCGGAGCAGGCTACCCCGGAGCTTCTTACCTATCAGGTGATGCATTCTGACTTAGAAGTAAGAGGAGGCTTTTTCTGTTCCGATGAAACGGCCAATCTCCTTCAGCTCTTTACACGCCGCTCTACTCTGGCAAACTTTTTCTACTTCCCCACCGATTGCCCTCATCGAGAAAAAAACGGATGGACAGGCGATGCCGCGCTCTCTGCAGAACATACTCTATTGAATCTCAGCCCGGAAAACAGCTATCGGGAATGGCTGCGAAATATCCGTGCGGCACAGAATGAGCACGGGGCACTGCCGGGAATCGTCCCCACCGCAGGATGGGGATATGAATGGGGAAATGGCCCTGCATGGGATTGTGTCCTCACCTATCTTCCCTATTTTACCTGGCGCTATCGAGGGGATCTGGAAATCGTATGGGAAAACGCCACTGCTATTTTCCGCTACCTTCATTACCTCTCCACGCGTACGGATAGCAATGGGCTGATTGCCATTGGTTTGGGAGATTGGTGTCCTCCTGGACGCGAAGCCGGCGACTACAAGGCCCCCCTCATTTTTACCGATTCCGTAATATCCATGGATATTGCTCAAAAAGCCGCCCAGATGTTCCAGGCTTTGGGATTGGAATTAGAAGAAGAATACGCCCGGAAGCTGGCTGAAAAACTCCGGCAGGCCATTCGGAAAAACCTCATCGATTTTTCCCTCATGACAGCTGCCGGCTCCTGCCAAACTTCTCAGGCAATGGCCCTTTATTACAACATTTTCGAGCCGGGTGAACAGGCCGCGGCTTTTGCACGGCTGCTGGAATTGATCGATGATTGTGACGGCCATATGGATACCGGTATTTTGGGAAGCCGTGTGATCTTCCATGTGCTTTCTGCCTTTGACCACGCGGATCTGGCATATCACATGATTACTCGCCCTGACTATCCCTCCTATGGGAACTGGGTAGCCCGAGGGGCCACTTCCCTTTGGGAAGATTTTCATCCGGAGTCTACACCGACTGTAAACTCTTTGAACCACCATTTCTTCGGGGATATCAGCAGCTGGTTTATCCAGTCTGTGGCGGGAATTGTCCTGAATCCTACAGGAGACGATTTTACCCGGTTGGATATTATGCCGCATTTTATCCAAAAGCTGGACCACGCCGAAGCCTTCCATTTTTGTTTCTCCGGAAAAATCGAGGTTTCCTGGGTCCGAGAGGAAGAGGATATTCTTGTGGTCTTGGAAGTCCCCGAAGGGATGCACGGCTCCATATGCCCTCCAAAAGGTTGGGCGCTTTCCGGCGGATATGCCTCCCTTCCCCTTGCCAGTGGAGAATATCGCATGTGCCCCATTCGATAATTTATCACAACGGATTTTAGAAAAAACAAAAGGCCGTGGAACTGCTGCCAATGCAGAGGTTCCACGGCCTTTTCTCATTTTCTTAAAATCACAGGGGATTCTTCTGTAAATATTCCAGTACAGTCTCAGCGGTCTCCTTGACACAGCCTGTTTCAAAGGCCAGCTTGAGCCCTGCTCCGCTCACCAGCTGCCGGAATGTCTTTTCTCCAGCACTGTTTACAAAGGCCAGATACCGGGCAAAAGCCTCTTTCCAGTCCTTTTCCGAAAGGGCCCAGAACTCCAATGCCGTGATCTGCGCCAAGCAGTAATCGATATAATACATGGGGCTGGAATAGATATGATGTTTCCACTGATAATATCCGCCTGCTTCAAAATAAGGAAGTCCCTCAAAGGTCAGCCAGGGACGGTATTTCTTTTCCAGCTCTGCCCACAGTTCCTTGCGCTGCATGGGGCTCCACGCAGGGTTCTCGTACACCTTTGTCTGGAACTCGTCCACCATGGTGCCATAGGGGATAAAATCCAGGCAGTTTTCCAACTGGTAGGACCGGAACTCCCCTGCTCTCTCCCCGAAGAAGCCCTCATCCCAAGGACGGGAGAACAGTTCCATGGACATGGAGTGGATTTCGGCACTCTCCATGGTGGGAGTCATGTTTTCCAAATACCGCAGGTTCCGGGCACGATAAGCGGCAAACGCATGGCCTGCTTCGTGGGTGAGAACTTCTACATCATCCACAGTGCCATTAAAATTAGAAAAGATGAAGGGGCTTTTATAATTGGGAATATAGGTGCAGTATCCACCACCAGCCTTTCCCTTTTTGCTCAACAGGTCGAACAGCTCATTCTCCCGCATAAAATCGAAGAATTCGCCGGTCTGCTCGCTCATTTCCCGATACATCTTCCCTGCGGCTTCTACCAGTTCTTTCTCCCCGCCAACGGGAACAGGATTTCCATGAGGAAGCAGGGTGTCCTCGTCCCAAAAGCACAAGTGGGAAACATCCAGGCGCTGACGCTGCTTTTCTTTCAGCTGCTGCACTACCGGCACCAAGTCATTGGCCACCTGTTCACGGAACGCCGCCACATCGGCGGGGGAATAGCAGTTGCGCCCCAACCGGTCATAGCCCAACTGGACAAAATTCTCATAGCCCAACATCTTCGCTTGCTGGGTGCGACACTTTACCAGCGCGTCATAAATCTCGTCCATGCGCTGGCCCTTTTCGGCAAAGAAAGCATCGGTCTTTTCCCAAGCCTCCTGACGTACTTTTCGATCTGGAGAAGTTTGGTGACGGATAATTTCCGAAAGATTACACTGTTCGCCCTGGATGGCAATATCTGCCGAAGCCAACAACTGCTCATACTCGGTGGCCAGGCGGTTTTCCTCCTGCATCAGAGGGATGATCTCGGGAGAAAAGGTCTTTTTGGCAATCTCCAGGTTACGGAAAAAGAGTTCTCCGGTGGATTTTTCCAATTCCGCACGGAAGGGGGAAGCCAGCACCTTGTCTAAAAACTGCTGTACATACTCTTGTAGCTGCGGGCTCCATCCGTCAAAAAAGTCCTGCTCTTCCCGATAAAACTCGTCGGTGGTGTTCATACTACTGCGGATGTAAGCCAAGGTTCCCATGGTATTGACATCTGCCATTAGCTTTTCGTGCTTGTCCAATAACTCCAGCTGCTCTTTGGCGCTGGCACATAAGGGGAATCTTTGTGCCATATCCCGATATGCCATTTCCACCGCTGCCGTATCCGGCCTACGGTATTTCATTTCTGCAAATCTCATCGTCGGTCACTCCTTTTTCTTCCCTTTTGGGAACTCTTTTTTCTATTATGCACCTC
>CALWIS010000139.1 GCA_944380795.1 uncultured Clostridia bacterium
CGGTGCATTCAGTTCAAGGATTTGCAGACCTTCGCACTCGATTTCATAGCAGTTGGCATAGCCGTCCTGATCCTTGCCAACTCCCCATTCTTTCGCCATCTCAAGGCTGTCAGTACAATAAAAGCCGGGACCATAATCGTTGTAGGGCTTACCATATCCAAATAAAGGTTTCTCAATGATAGTTGAGGAACCGTGATAGAGTTTTTTGATCATAGGTGTATCATCTCCATTCTTACATTTAAGTATACTCCCAAAGGAGTATTTGTCAATGTGGATTGGGGAAGTTCAGAAAATATTACATGATTAAGAAGTTACTTAGAGCATACCGCCCCCTATTCGTTTTCCAAGAACAGGGTTCTAATATATGCCTGCCCAGTCCCTTCTTGACAAAGAAAAGACGGTCCCGAAAAGAGGACCGTCTCCTTGGATCAAAAAAACTACTCGCCCGGCAAGTGGTTTTCTTCATATAATAATCCGCTGGAATCAGGCGATTCCAGCGGATTTCTGGCTGAGAGGAGAAACTCCACTGGATTGCTCAGTCCGTCTACAATGGTATGGAGCTTTGTGTTCAGACCACCTCTGGTATGACTGCCCTGCATTTATTCAAGCATTTATGAACAGCCGGACAGCCGCAGCACTGGATGACTCCTATGACCACCTGCAATGGGCCGGTAAGGAGTATATCCTGGAAGAACTAAACGACGAAATGGGTGGATTAAAGAAAGCGGGCACACTCTATTCCGTCGAGGTGATGTACTGGGCTTGCTACACCTGCCGCTATTGGCACTATTACACCGGTGAGAGCAGCAAGGCCATTTTCAGACTGCCAGAGCAGAGACCATGAAGGACTGCTGACAGAGTTTTCACAGCTTTGATGTGGAAATGGCCATTGAAGATTTGCAGGAGCTCTACGCACAAAAATCGTAAAACGACGGTCAATAGGCATCGGCTGAACTACGGTCTCTGTCTCACACCCAATTCTTTATTTATTTTAGTATGCAAAAACGGTGCGGATCACTCCGCACCGTTTCAGGGTGCCATTCCATTCATTTTAAAAGTGCCGATCTTCTTCAGAATTCGATCAATATGTTTTCTAGATGCGATACAGTTTTTTCCTTTCGAGGTCTTTGCAGAGCCGGTAACTCCCGCCCTATACCTTCTGCTTCCGCACACTTTTCTCTACAATTTTTATTTTTGCCTGTTCGTATAATTCTCGGCTTATTTCCCCTTTTATGCACAAATTCTCGTTTATTTGCAGCATAATTTCACAGATCAGCTCATTTTTCGCTTGTTCTAACATAGCACTCCCTCCATGGGACAACTATATGCTTTCTCTGACCGTTCCATGCACAGATACTTCAATACAAATTAATCTACAATAAGACATGATTGATTCTCCAAAATCTCTCCTTCCGGTTGTAATTTATGTGAAATTAGTGCCGACCTTTGCTTGTGAAATATTACAAAGCGGAGGCCGGCACTTTATCAAATTCGGAGCAGGGATCTGTGTTGTTTCAGTTCAATTTCCGTATTTTATACTATGTCACGGCGTAAAAAGGTCCGCCATCTCAAGATACAGAGATGGCGGACAATTTTTCTATCAGTACTGAAATGAATGAGTTCTATGCGCAGATCTTCCCTTCCAGATAGCAGGTGTAGATATATTCCCGGGATTGATAGTAGAAATCCGTATTATAATTGGAAATCACGGCGTCGATCCACGAGGTGTAGACCTCCATCAGACGGTCTATGATGTGCTCAGTATCATCACCGGAAACATCCTCAATCAGACGTTCATAAACTTCTCCAACCGTCCAATAATCTGGTACGGTGTACCGGCAGGCCGCTACATTGTCGAAGGTGCTCTCTGGGATGTTTAAGTTTGTGATAAAGTCATCCGCCGTCTTTTCAATCGGTTCACAGTGGAGCACGTCTGCATAGCGGTAAATCCGCTCGATTGTCTTACGCCCCATAAGCTCCACCAGCTTGGACCGTTTCAGCTTCTGTTTTCGGCCAATAAACTCAATGAGGCTGCAAGTATAAAATAAGGCGCTGTTATTCTTCATCGTGGACTTCAACTCCCTTGACAAAAGATAGTGCAGTCAGCGCGCGGGCGGTATGAAAGCTGATTTGATGAGTCGGTTTTTTGAATTTTGCCAGAGACCAAAAGGCTTCGCGGCTGATCTTCCCGTCTACAAAGTTCTGGACATAGTTAAAAATCGTATCATCTGCCATCGGACCTTCTACAATATCATAGTTGTGGGAATGTCCCAGGCGGCAGGAAACAATGAAGTCCAGCCATTCCTCCGTCATTTCTGGGAAGATTTTTACATTAAGTTGCTCATTTGGCGTATAGAGATACTCATTTAAATATCCTGTGCCATCGAAACGCGTAGCCCAACGAACTGCTTGTTCAGGAAGCAGAGTACAGTAAAAGCCAAAGTAAAAATCCTTGTTATATTTCGCGATCCGGATTTCGGGGGACTCTACGATCATTTTGCTGCCGTGATACAAAATCATAGTAATTGCCTCCACAGTTTTTTAACAGAGAATGTCATGCAAAATCTTCCTTATTATTACTAAGGATAGCCAAAATTTTAAGCGAAGTCAATTATGTTTCTTTATTTTTCCTTTGCTTTTCATAGGCCCTTTTTTGCATTTCATTGCCCCACAATAGAATAAACCGAATTGCTTTGCATCCCTTGAAAGTTGTTAGCAGATTCAGCTTCTACATTTCGCCGCCATATAGATATTCCTCAATCTCCTCCTC
Source organism: uncultured Clostridia bacterium (assembly GCA_944380795.1). Taxonomy (GTDB): domain Bacteria; phylum Bacillota; class Clostridia; order Oscillospirales; family Acutalibacteraceae; genus Heritagella_A. Next base: position 2,771 of record CALWIS010000139.1, read on the forward strand.
CGTAAACCCCGCCTCTATCAGCCGGTCAATCTCCCATGGGGCGATCCCAAAGTATCCCGCAACTGATTTCAGGGCGGCTAAGTGACCAGACTCGGCGTTGCGGGCAGAACCGCCAAAGCCCCACCAGGAGGGTGCAGTGTATCGGCCATAGGTGAGACCGCAGAGCAGTTTGCTGTCGTCAAAGGGCTCCCTTCTCTCCTCCCCTTTCGCCGTGATCTGCAAAATCTCGCCGCAATTCAGCGGGATTTGGATCGGATTATCTAAGGCAAAGTGGAGCTGCTGTAACGCCCTCTCTAAGATCGGCTTTGTGGAGGCGTAGAGATAGGCGCCTATTTCCGGGTAATGGTACAGGCAGAGTGGGCTGTCTCCCTTGACGAAGTACAGATTGTTTTGGTCATCCAGGACGGTAAAGGAAAAGGAGCCCTCCAGCCGCTCCGCCATATCCCGGAGAGAGTCCATGCTGACCTCGCCGCTCCGGGCCAGGAGCTGAACGGCGATATAGC
>CALWIS010000140.1 GCA_944380795.1 uncultured Clostridia bacterium
TCTATTCTCGTCCCCGGCTCCCTTCTCATCCTTCTGCCCATAGCAGACCAGCACTTTCTCCGCGGCGGCTATAGCTGGCTGCTAAAACAGCTGGCAATGCTCATGACCGGCTATCTGCCGGGGGGGATCTATCCCATGGTGCCGGTAATCTCCGCTTTGGTGGGCAGCGCAGTGCTGGTTTTTCTTTCCTGGCTGATGATGCGCCGGGCAGAGGTACAGAGCTAAAAACCGCGGTGATCTACGGAAAAGTGAGAAAGAGACGCCGGAAACACTGGAAACCGGCCGCATGGACTTGCAAAAGCTGTTTGTGGCTATGACAGAAGAGAACGGAGGGGAACTTTTATGAAGCTGGCAGCCAAATATTACCTGCATAATCTGCGAAATCTCTTATTGCTTGTCTTTTTGATTTCCTTTGGTATTGCTCTGGCCTTATCTCTTTTGTTCGGTATTGTTTTGGGGACAGTTTCGGATTCGAACGGAGAAGGAGAGTACTACGTCATTGTCGGTTTTGAATTCAGTTTTATGATCTTAACCCTGGTCAGCGGGCTGGTTTCCTTCTACGAGGCATTCCCGTTTTTTCAGCAAAACGGTGTTTCCCGCAAAAGCCAGTTTATGGGCTGGACGGTTTCCCTGTTGGCATTATCTGTGGTGGAAGGGATCCTCGCCATCGTTTCCGGCTGGTTTTGGGAGCGGTTTTTCCTCTATCGTGGGATGTTTGACCAGTTATATCAGCCGTTGCAGGCCTCGACCAATGGCGCGCTCTTTCTGGTACAGGAATTTTTGTGGGTGTGTATGATCTGCCTGTTTCTTGGGTGGGCTGGGTTTGCCATTGCCCTGCTATACTACCGGCTTTCTAAAATGGGGAAGATTCTGGTCTCTATCTTAGTTCCCGGTACCCTGTTCATTCTCCTGCCCATAGCAGACCTCTCTCTCCTTCGGGGCGGCTACGCCTGGCTGCTGGAAAAAGCAAGGATGCTCCTGATTGGCTATCTGCCGGGCGGCATTTATCCCATGGTGCCGGTAATTGGAGCGCTGGTGGGCAGTGTGGTGCTGGCGTTTCTTGCCTGGCTGATGATGCGCCGCACAGAGGTAAAAGCCTGACCCTCTCCCCTCTCTGGATTTTCCCTTTCCTCCATGGTATAATAAAACTACAAATTACAACCCGGAGGAACGATCATGCTGTCACAATGGACACAACTGGAAACCCAATGCAAGGAATGCCGGCAATGCGGCCTGTGCGAAACACGGCATCATGTAGTGTTTGGCATGGGCAACCCGGAGGCCGACCTGCTGTTTATCGGGGAAGGACCCGGCGAAAACGAGGATTTACAGGGCCTTCCCTTTGTGGGTCGTGCTGGGCAATTACTGGATAAAATGCTCACTGCGGTAGACCTGGACCGGAATCGGGATTTGTACATTACCAATATTGTAAAGTGCCGTCCCCCGCAAAACCGTGACCCCAAGCCAGAAGAACAGGAAGCGTGTATTGGCTGGCTGCGGAATCAGGTGAGCCTGATGCGCCCTAAAATGATTGTGTGTCTGGGGCGCATTGCCGCCATGAAGCTGATGAAGCCGGATATCAAGATCACCAAGGAGCACGGTCAGATCTTCAAAAAGGGGAACACCCTGATGATGGCTACTTTGCATCCGGCGGCACTGCTGCGGAATCCCTCCTCCAAACCGGCGGCTTTTGAGGACTATCTCAAGCTGCGGGAATTTTTAGACCATGGATTTCCGGAAGAATAAATTCCACCCTAAAGGATAGGCAAACTTTTTAAGGGGAAACCCCAGACGTGGGTTTCCCCTCAAAAACAGCCCACTGGGCTGTTTTTTCACCCCTTCCTGCGTTTTGAGAGCATAAAGGGTTCCGCTCTCTGCGAAGAGCGGCCAAAAGGGCACTGGTCTCGCCTGCCGGCTCGGTCGGTGTTCAACGTTTGCCACTGGCAAACAACACCCTTTTGGATTTCCCTCCACCTTTTATAAAAGGGCGCCGTGTGCCAGTGGCACACAAATAAAGTGCCGACCGTAGCGGTAGCGGAGATCTGGACGAAAATTTTTGCGTCGCGAAAAAGCCTGTGCGAATTTTCAGTTGTCTCCACGCGAACTTATTTGTACAATCTTTTAGTTTTGTGGGTTTATCGACAAGCGAAAAGGGCGGCTGCGTTGTGCAGTCGCCTTTTTCATTGCTCAATTCTGCTGTTTTCAGGCAGCGGATTGGGCCGCCTTTTTTCTTCCCAGATGGACATTCACCGGGATGCGCACCACATTCTGCACAGCGCGCCATACCACAACGGCGATGCCGTAATCCACCATGCTGTGAATCACCGTGCCTACGCCTACCAGCAGCAGCACCGACACCACATAGCCCTGCTGGTTTTCCCCTCCGTTAAAGTAGAACCAGCTGGAAACCACCATTTCGCAGGCCCCATGGATGATGCCCATCACCAAGCTGAACAGGGTGCTGGGAACCACGCGGTTCACGATGTTCTTTTTGTGCTGGAGGAACCAGGCGCCCAATGCCACAAACACGATCTGGCTCAAAGCGCGAAGCACCACTACCAGCGGGAATCCGGCAAAGAAAAAGCCAACAGTTGTGCCTAAACATACGATAATGGAGACCGGCAAAGAAATAAACATGGCTAAAAACAGCGCCACATGGCTGGCCAGCGTAAAGGAAGCGGGCTCCAAAATAATTTTAGGGCAAAACATGGGGATAACAATTCCTATCGCGCAAAGGAGTGCGGCAATCACCATGGTCATAATTTTCTGTTGAACCTTCATTTTGCATGATCCTTTCCCAAACATAATCACCACAAGGTGTCTTGACACGTGAATTGTACTCTCGATTTCAACAGTTGTCAAGACACCTGTAAAAACTTCGGAGTTGTCACCAAAGGTTTTCTTCATTTTCTTTTTTTGTAGTGATTTTTGCGGCTTCGGCAAGGAATTTTGCAAAAGGATGTCATCCTGCAACGCCTACCATGGGTTTCTCATCCCAAAGCGACATCCAAAATCATCATCAGTAAAAATCCCACCATGACGCTGAGGGTTCCGCTGTTGGAATGTTCCCCCAAATGGGCTTCCGGGATCAGTTCTTCCACCACCACATACATCATGGAACCGGCGGCAAAGCTCAACAGCCACGGCATAACCGGCTGAATGCTGCCGGCAACCAAGACCACCAAAATTCCAAAAATCCGCTCCACGATGCCGGACAAGCTTCCATACAGAAAGGATTTTCCCACGGAGAGCCCTTCCCGCCGCAGCGGTAAAGAAATGGCGGCGCCTTCCGGCAGGTTCTGGATGCCGATTCCTATGGATAAAGCCAGAGCAGACGCCAGAGAAAGGGTCTCCGATTGGTTTTGGAAAGCCAGCGCAAAAGCCAACCCTACCGCCATTCCTTCTGGGATATTATGGAGGGTCACCGCCAGCATCATCAACGTGCTCCGCTTCATGGAGGAGCTCATCCCCTCCGGCTCCTTCAGGCCGGGATGCAGATGAGGAAGCAGCGCATCCATCAACATCAAAAACGCCACTCCCCCTGCAAAACCGCCTGCCGCCGGCAGCCATCCCGGCATCCCCATGGCAGAGGCCTCTTCAATAGCCGGAGAAAGCAATCCCCACACAGAGGCCGCAATCATCACGCCTGCCGCGAACCCCAGAAAAATCCTCTGAGCTCCCGCCTTGATCTCCTTTCGGAAAAAGAATACCATTGCCGCGCCTATAGTGGTCATGGCGTAAGGCAGCAGGGTTCCCACTGCTGCCGCTGATACTGCATTCATTCTCTCATCTCCTTTTCTGTTTTCGTCTATGATTTTTGCAAGAAGCTTTGTTATCAGCCCTTGCGGTTTTAACTTGATTATACCATGAACCTTTCTTTATGCAACTAATTCTTTTACAGGGCGCAGCTATGGGCCATATCCAAATAAAACATGTTACCATTTGTAACTGTTTTGTTATTATAATTTCATTATTATTATTCTCTAAAAGAATTTTAATAAGACTTTTTTATGTATACTTATCTATAGTTTCCTCGGAACATTATTCTCTTTACGAAAGGCTGTGCTAACATCTATGCGCCTGCAAAAAACCGGAGTCATTGCCCTGATTGCCCTATCCTGTCTGCTTCTTTCTGCTTGCCAGAATTCTTCTCAGGCAGAAGCCCCTACCCCCTCTCCCCAATCCCAGACCTCCTCGCAATCGGAGGTTTCCTCTACCACGAAACCTACCGCTTCTCCCACTTCCGAACCCACAGCACAGCTTTCCCCCAGCCCGGCACCTACAGAAGCCCCCTCGGAAAGCACTAATACGGATAACAGCTGCTTTGAAAACTCCGCTTTTGTGGGGAACTCCATGCTGGAAGACCTGAATATGTATGGCATTATTGATAACGCCGATTTTTATGCCAAAACCGGGCTGACGGTTTCCAGTGTATTTGAGGAGAAAACCGTGGATGGCTCCGCGCCGATTATGGACGAAGTCGTGGCGGGCAATTATGATAAGGTCTTTTTGATGTTTGGTTTGAATGAACTGGGATGGTCCTACAGCGATGTCTTTGTTGAGGACTATGGAAAGGTGATAGATACCCTTTTGAAAGCAAACCCCAACATGGAGATCTATGTTCAATCCATTTTCCCGGTTTCTAAAACACGTTCCGACAAAAACCTTTATGGTGTGACAAACGAGCGGGTAGTGGAGTATAATTCCAAGCTAAAAAAATTGGCGGAAGACAAAGGAGTACACTATGTGGATGTGTATTCCTCCATGGTTACAGAAGATGGTACCTTGGCAGAATCCGCTTCCCCAGACGGGGTACATCCCAATATGGAATATTGCAAAACCTGGGTACAATACCTTCGGGATCATTGTTAAATTTTATTTTGAAAAAGGAGAGAATCTCTTATGAAAATGAAACGCTTTGCAGCTCTTGCCGCAGCAGTTTGCCTTAGTATTTCCCTATTTTCCGGTTGTTCTCAAAGCGGTGGAAAAACCATTACCGCCCCTACCAGCGAGGTGGCTCAAAAATTGATGGACTCCCTTTCTTTTGAATATCCTTTAAATGAGCTTCCTGCCGAAGCCGCAAATCGCCTGTATAAGCTGGATGGTGAGATTCTGGAAGAACAGGCTGTGTATGTAGGCACCGGCGGCGCATTGGCGGATGAAGTGAGCGTATGGCGCGTAAAAGATGAAAAGGACTCAAAAACTGTGCAGGAAGCCGCCGAGCAGCGGGTAGAAAATCAAAAGGTCAGTTTTAAAGATTACGTCCCGGAAGAGATGCCAAAGCTGGAAAAAGCCGTTATCACCGTGGACGGCGACACTGTGATTCTCTGTGTCAGCTCTGACCCCGACAAGGCAAAAGAAGTGATTGCCGGTTTTGAAAAATAAGGAGCTTTCCCCACAAAAGAATGCTCCTTCTATTGCATAATCTGTACTGAAACGGCTGGTTTCTATAAAAGGATAAAAAGATGGCAGGCACTTTTGTGTCTGCCATCTTTTTCATTTACGCATTTATAAGTGGGATAGCGGTTCCCGTAGCTTTCGCTGCACCACACACAGATGGGCACTGGGCAGGTCCCAATAGACACCTTTATTTTAGTCCACATCCATCCAAACGAGATGCTTTCCACAGTGAAGACATTCAAACAGGTAGCACTGCAAGCTGCCGCCGTTTACCGACTCCTCAATCATTTTCCTTTGCTCATCGTCCCACATGGGATCGTCCATCACGTCCTCCAACATCCCCAGCGCCCGCAGCTCTCTGCCGCCTACATAGCCCAGAAAGGCGCAGAAGTCGCCGCAGTGGGCCCGCCAATATTCCTGCTGCCAGCCTGAATAGCCGGGGGTGCGGTGGATGAGCTCGTCCAGCTTGTCGGGGTCATCTACGCCATCATCCACAGAGTATTCATCCTGAAATTCACCATCAAATTTTTTAGCCGCCTTGCCGTTGGCAATGCACTCCGGGCACAAATAATTTATTTCCTCCACAGAGAAGAAGGGCCCCCTATAATAGATACGGGTAGTCTTGCCGCAGCAGTCGCAGACAACGCCCTCCCCGGATTGCTCAAAGATACCGGTATCCAGAGGGTCCGGGTGATACCGGAAGGAAGGCAGTCCCAGTTGGGCCCACCGTTCCTGATCTTTCTGCTTTTCCTCCTTGGTTTTGAGCTTTGGGATGGCATAGCCGTTGCCCCAATGCTCGGCGTATTCTTTCATGACACTCAACCGCTTGAGAGTTTTTCGGTCAGATCGGTCACCGATTTGGCTCAGCAGGTCGTAGGCGCTTTTCTTAAAGTCCAGTAGATCATATACATCCACCAGCACCTCTTGGGCCTGCTTATCCTTTATCTGCTCCAGTTCCTCTTTAAAGGCATAGAGGGCACGGACGCTCTCGGGTTCGTTTTTTGTTGCATGAAATTGTTTTTGAAGCTCTATATATTTTTTCAAGTGTTCGTTCATGAACGCATCCTCCCATCAAATCCGGCGTATTCCTTTGCTGTTCCCACTCCTTAACCTTGCCTTTCATCATCCCGTTTAGCCAGATTTGTGATCTCCGGCTGCTTTAGAGAATAGAAAAAGCCCTGCGACAGCCTGTCACTTGGACAGGCTGTCGTTTGAGTTTTATTATATCATAAATCTGTCTCAGATTTGACTCCTTTTTGTGAAAGCGGAAGAGAAGTTTACATTTTGTTCACGATAAATCCTTGGGTTTTGCCCTAAATGAAATTCGCTATTTTCCACTCTTCGTATCTTCAACCAGTTGAGATTCTCTTCGGAATACGGATTCGCTTTTTCTGCTGCTTTAAGCTGAGAATCATTTCGCAGATCAACCGGCGGAAAGCTGGAATCCACCATCACTTTTTTCCTTTTGTGGATATTTCTGTTGACTGAAAAAAACGCGCGATATATAATGATTTCCAAAAGAGATGGACTGTGATTTGTGATAGAATCCCGGCAATCCCTGAAAAACCGGTATGAACGCACGAAAATTTGCAAAAAAACAGGTTCATTTGCTTAAAGGTTTGTTAATAAACATATTAAAGGAGTGTAAATTATGGGATTTATGGACAAAATAGGCGGAGCCGTTGCACAAGGAATGGCTGGAAATCTCAATGAAATGACACCAGAAGCATTGATGCAAGAGTATGGTGCCTATCTGATGGAAGGCGAAACCATCAAAACCGGTTTCAAACTGATTCGTGACGTGGTGCTGTTCACTGACAGACGTATTGTTGATTTTGATAAGCAGGGAGCTACCGGTCAGAAAATGCGTGTGGATTCCATCAATCTGAGCAGCATCATCCATGTATCTGCGGAAACCGCGGGGTTTGGCATGGATGACAGCGAAATTAACGTCCACTATATCACTTCTCCCTACTTCAAAGCGAATGCAGGCGTATCCGTTGCAGAGAAAAAATTTGAATTCCCCAAAAAATACAATATTCAGCCTCTGTATCGTTACTTACAGGAAATTGCCTTCAAAAATCACGAGGCTTTGAATGGATAATAAGATGAACAGGAAAAAAATCTTAGCACTGATTCTTATGGCGGTGTTTTGTTTGGGAAGCGCCGCTTGTTCAACAGAAAGCTTATCTGAATCCAGTGAAACCACTATGGTTTCTAGCAGCACCTCACAATCTGAATCCAATGCTTCTTCGACCGAAAAGAAGCATTTTACAACGGAAGAATTGGCTGAACTTTATGAATCGGATGATGCAGCGGCTAAAGAGTATGAAGATCAAAAAATCGTTATAACCGGCATCTGTGACTATGTGTCTTTTTTTGATAAAATTCATCTGGATTGCGGCCCCATATCAAAGCACGTGGTATGCGAGTTGGAAGATTCTGATGATCCCCAGCTGGACGAATTAGAAAGCGGTGACATCGTTAAAGTCGAAGGCACTCTTGATAATGGCTTTGGCGATATTGAACTTGAAGGCTGCAAAATTCTGAATATCCAGAAACCAGAAGCTGATGCAGGTTCCACCGCCTCTTCCTCTGGTGAAAGCACAGCACCAGCCCAAAAACCTACTGCTCAACCTACTGAGGAGCCAACGCCTGAACCTACCCCTAAACCTACTCCAAAGCCCACTGCAAAACCAACCGCAGCTCCCACCCCCGAGCCTGCGGAAGAACCGGCTGCACAAAGCGAAACCGTGTGGCTTTCCAGAACCGGAGAAAAATACCATTGTGATCCTAATTGCGGAAATATGAAAAATCCTATCAAATCGACTTTGGATGAAGCAATTGCCAGCGGTCGAGAACCTTGCAAAAAGTGTTACGGATAAAATCAAAACTGCCCTGCCCAGAGAATATCCGAGTGGGGCGGTTTTGATTTTATCCTCTATTTCTTTTCTATTGACGAAAAAAGCACGCGACGTATAATGATTTCAGAAGGAAACATACCGTGATTTATTATAGAATTAGAGGACTTTGTGAAAAAACTGGTATAATCACACGAAAATCTACAGACAAACCCATTACAAAACCAACAGTTAAACCTACAGCAAAGCCTACGCCAGAAGATACCACCACGTTGGGAGAAAAAAATGCTTTAAAATCCGCAAAAAACTATTTGGATCTTATGGCGTTTTCCTATACCGGCTTAATTAAACAGTTAGAGTATGAAGGATATTCCAATGCCGAAGCGACTTATGCGGCCGATAATTGTGGTGCAAATTGGAACGAACAAGCTTTAAAATCCGCTAAGAATTATTTGAGTACGATGGCATTTTCGTATAGTGGGTTGATTAAGCAGCTAGAATATGAGGGATTTACCAACAAGCAAGCTACATATGGGGTAGATAACTGCGGTGCAGATTGGAATGAGCAAGCCGCTAAATCTGCGAAGAATTATCTTGATATAATGGCATTTTCCCGTGACGGGTTGATCAAACAGCTGGAATTCGAAGGCTTCACACATGAGCAAGCAGTTTATGGTGTGGAGGCAAACGGTTACTAAAAATACACTTTTTAGATTAGATGAAGGAGCGTCATGGAATTTATCTATGTATTTCCAAGCGGTGCCATTTTGAAATTATGAGCGGGAAACTATCTGAATAAAAAACGAGCAAGACTTGCGTGTCTAGGCTCTTAACGGGTACCGGTAATACGACATATTAAATATGTACGTTTGTTTTTCCTTCTAATTTCCGCACCCGTTCTTCTAACTGCCGTACATAAACGATCAACCCCGTAATTTCGTCATCATACAGATAAAGGCGTCGTTATCCAAAGGGACAAGCGGTCTCTCTCCCTGCTCGATGGCAAAGGTCTCCTCAGTTTGTTCTACAGTATAGTATAAAGCAAAAGCCGCCCCACCCGGAGAGCATCCGAGC
>CALWIS010000141.1 GCA_944380795.1 uncultured Clostridia bacterium
AAAAAAAAACACAAAAAAAACAAAAAAAGAACAAAAAACGAAGAAAAAACGCCTAAAAAGGCGGAAAATCAAAGAAAGGTGGTCCGAGAGACAGGATTCGAACCTGCGGCATCCTGCTCCCAAAGCAGGCGCGCTACCAACTGCGCTACACCCGGATATAAAGTTATAGGATAGATACGTCCATCATAAGCTTTTTACTCATCTACGATAAGCCGCTTACGTGCTTTTGTTATTTTACGTGATTTTCTTAGAAAAGTCAAGAGAAGAAAAAGGCAGAAAAATGGATTGTGCTTTGTTTTGACAGCCTCTTTATGTCTCTCAAAAAGAGCAAAAACAACAAATTAAAATTTTTTTGAAAAAAATTGAAAAAAGGGCTTGCATTTCTCCGAAAGATATGATATTATAGTGAAGCCGTCAGGAACGGCGGCAAACAAAAGACAGTTGGTGTTGATGATAACGAGGGTCCACCTGTTCCCATCCCGAACACAGAAGTTAAGCTCGTTGATGTCGACAATACTTGGCTGGTGACGGCCCGGGACGATAGAAAGACGCCAACACTTGAAACGGCTACCCAATAGGGTAGTCGTTTTTTTGTTCTATTATCCCACTTGTCAACTCGATCAAACTTCTTTCTCCTCTTAGTAAAAACATCGGCAGGAGAGATAGCCAATGCTATCCACTCCTGCCGATGTTTTTATTTTTTAGATCTGCACTATCAGGCAAAATCAGCCCACACCGGGGCGTGTTCCTCCCGTGTACGCTTCATATCCAACACCCGCTGGTTGCTGCTGCCCCGAAAATTAAGATCGATGTCCCTCTGTGCCAGGATAAAGGGACCGTCCACCAGATAGTCTGCTTCCTCCAGTAAAGCATGAACCTGCGGGTCATCCATGGCCTGTAACTGTTCCAGCGTCCAGCCGCTATACACCATCACATCCAGTCCACGGGTATGCACCATATTTGCCAGCTCTGCCAAAGGTCCTGGTTGACAGAATGGCTCACCTCCGCTAAAAGTCACTCCCCGCAGCAGAGGATTCTGACAAATCTCTTGGAATATGGAATCAATATCCCGCAAAGTACCTCCATCAAAATCGTGAGAATCCGGATTATGGCAGCCTGGACATTTGTGAGGGCAACCTTGAACAAACACCGCATACCGAAATCCCGGTCCGTCCACTACGGATTCTTCCGCAATACCAAACAAACGAAGAGTCTGTTCCACAATAACACCTCCGTTATAAGGTCTGTCCAGCGGCAGACTGATAGATCTCTCGAGGACCTGCTAAAGCATACCCTATACCAGCCTTGCGCATAGCCCGCAATACCTTTTCCAGTTCCTCTTCAGGATTATCACTGTTTAGTTCAGCACGGCACAAATGCCCCCCCAGTGTCAAAGCGTGATAAGGCGCTTCCAACTGGATGCGCTCATATACGTCCACAGAGCCGTCTTCTGGAATCAAGAAAGAATCGGTATACCGGCCTTTATCCGTAACCCCAGGCACCTCTCCAAACCGCTCCCGGTCCAGCCGGGCAAAGCGCAGGGCCGTGCCCTTATTGGGGGTGGCGATGAGGTTCCAGTTAAGTCCTGTTTCACGGCAAAGGGATTCCATATACCGGTTCATACAGCCAATGATCTCCAATCCCAACGCCTGGCTTTGAGCAGACTTCCCGTGATGTTGACCGGCAAGCACTACAAGAGCTTCTGCTAGGCCTACAAAACCCATGCTTAAAGTTCCGTAGCGCAAAACAGAACCCACTAAATCCTCTCGCCGCAGACGGTCAGAGCCAATCCATACTCCTTGTCCCATGAGGAAGGGATAATTATAAGCCCGACGGCTGCATTGAATCTCCATACGCTGCCGAAGTTGACGGGCAGTCAACGCCATACGCTTTCCTAAAATCCTAAAAAACTCCTCACGGTTCCCCTTGGCTTCCAGAGCCACCCGAGGAAGATTGATAGAGGTAAAACTCAAATTTCCTCTGCCACAAGAGGTAACACATTGAGGGTCTGCTACATTTTCCATCACTCGGATATTATTTCCCTGATACGCAGTTTCGCTGCGATAATCTCCCTTACGGTACCATCGTAAATTAAAGGGAGCATCCAAAAAGGAGAAATGAAGAGAAACTCTCTGACAAGCGATTTTCACTGCCATCTGGAATAGGTCATAGTTGGGGTCACCGGGTTCTGCATTGACCCCTTCTTTCACTTTAAAAATCTGCACTGGGAAAATAGGCATTCCTCCATCCCCCAATCCAGCCTTGGTGGCAAGAAGCAGGTTACGAATCACCATCCGCCCTCGGGGAGAGGTATCGGTGCCATAATTCAGCGAACTATAGGGCACTTGTGCTCCCGCTCGAGAGTTCATCGTATTCAAGTTGTGGATCAGTGCTTCCATAGCCTGCCAACAAATGTCGTTGGTGTCTTCCTCTGCCTTTTTAACAGCATAATTGTGAGCGGCCTCTGCCTGCTGCCTGGAAATGGCCTGAAATCCATTTTCCTCCTGATGCTTAGGCAGCCACTCAACAACCTTTGCTCCATAGTCCTGTGTGTCGTACAAGCAAAGATCCATTCCCAGTTGTCGGGAAAGTTCTTGGGAAAGCGCCCCAGCATCCTGATGGGAAAACCCCAACAAAATCTGGAAATACTGGGCCATAGCAGAAAAATAGGTCTTACGATAGGTTTTGTCAATTCCCGGGGCCATCGCATAGTCAAAATTGGGAATCCCCTGGCTCTCATGCATTTCGTTCTGATTGGCCTGAATGGCAATACAAGCTAAGGCTGTATAACTGCGAATATCATTGGGTTCCCGCAAATAGCCATGACCTGTGGAGAATCCTCCATGAAACAGGGTAACGGGGTCGATTTGGCAGCTAGTTTCTGTCAGGGCATAAAAATCCTTATCATGGATGTGGATCGCACCTTCGCGGTGGGCTTGAGAAACATCCGGTGGAATCACGTTGGCATCATAAAAGGCCTTGGCCCCTTCGGAGCCATATTCCAGCATGGTACCCATAGCCGTATCCTCATTGATTCCACGGTACTCCGCCTCTTCCCGATCCAAACGGAAGGTAAGGTTTTCATAGGTCTTCATCAATTCCGGATCAAATTCCCGGGTTTTTCGATGCTCATCTCGATACAGGATATACGCCTTAGCAGTTTGGGCATATCCGTGGGCAATGAGCATCTCCTCCACCAAATCCTGTATCTGCTCTACCGTGGGGATTTCTGGCCCTTCCAATGCTTTCTGGCTCACCTGCCGAGTCAATTCATCCAGTTGATCAGGGCTCAAACGTTCTTGTGTCAGTCGAATATTTGCTTTAAAAACAGCGCTGCGGATCTTAGCTGCGTCAAAGGGGGCCAGTTCGCCGCTGCGCTTGCGTATTTGAGGTGTCGTCATAGGGCTTCGGCCTTTCTGTTTGTTACTCGCCTGCCGGTAATATCATGCTAGTGCCGACAGGGCTGTTGCTTTCTATTGTACTTCTCCCTCTCGGTAATGTCAAGAAAGAATCCTGTCGAACTTCCCATATATTGTGCATAATATTGTTAAATATACAATTTGTATACAAGATATATTTTCCTGTTTTTATCCGCTATATCTATGCCAAAATCGTTTAGGAAAGCCTAGCACCTAAACTTTCTGCCAAAATCACCGCCTGTTCCAGATCGATATGGGTATTTTTCATCCGGGCGCTTTTTAAGTCTACTCCCTCTATACGCGCTCCTCGCAAATCGGCATCCCGTAGATTTGCTCCTTGTATCACGGCATGGCGCAAGTCACAACCGGAGAGATTTGTTTTTTCCAAATCTGCCTCCGAAAGGTCAGCATTATTAAAGGAGCACCCATGGATATCCATCTTTTTCAAGCAACAGCTTTGCCACACGGTAAAGGAATAGTTTCCTCCCAAAATTGATAATCCCGTAATGGTAGCGCCCGAGAAACTGCTGCCTGTAGCCTTGCATTCTTCCAAAGAAGCGCTGAATAAGCTGGCCCCATGGAATTGGCAGTTTAAAAAACCGGAACGCAGATGCCGACTTCCATCTAAACGGGAAAAAGAAAAGTCGCAGTTTATAAATTGGCAATTTCGAGTAATAATGCCCGAAAGGGTAGCACCATGAAAGCGGCAATCCTCAAATACCAGCCCGGAAAGCTCCTCTTCCTGCCAGTCTACATCCTGAAAAGATTGGCCATAAAATTGTGTTTCCTTCCATTCCATATGCTTTTTCCTTTCTAAAAAAATACCGGACCGTTTTTACCGGCCCGGCGCTTACCTTATGTGGTTTCTGTAGGGGTCTCTCGATTTTGCTGCCACTGAATCAGCCATTGGATTACAGGGATGAGTGCTGCCCCATCTTTTAAGATACGATATTCTACTCTGGGAGGAATTTCTTGATATTGCTGGCGTTCCGTCAATCCAGATTGGCACAATTCCCGCAGGCTTTGGCTGAGCATCATATCGGTAATTCCGGGAATTGCGTTTTTAATGCTGCCATACCGCATCCCGTTGCCTTCCCGAAGGCTCCATAATACTTGTAACCTCCATTTTCCTCCCAAATCTGCTAAAGCTTGGCGAAGAAAATCCATGCTGTCAGCAGAATCCTCGAAACAAGATTCTGCTACCCTTTCTTCCGAAACAAAAGCTGTCTCCAGTGGCGCCCGGTCTACTTCTGCCTGCCTCTCCCGTTTCTTCTTTTTTTCCTTTTCTTTTTTCAAATTACAGGCACCTCCCATTGTCCTTCTGCTGATTTTTTAACGCTCCATTGCCTTCTATTCATTAGCATAGCATGATTTTGGGAGGAAGTAAAGGAAATTTAGTTTAAAAAATATATTTTATAACCAAATAAAGAAGTTTTTGTGTACATAAACAAGAGATTTGTACTTCTTATTCAGGAAAAGAAAAAAGCTCCTCCAACCAATCATCACATAAATTCACCCAAGACCGTGCCCGAGCGTTGGGGGTTCCCACCTCCACTGTGCAAACAGACATCCCATGTCCTCCATGAGGATACAGGTGGCATTCATAGGAAATATGATTTTTTTGCAGCGCGTTTATCAGCAAAAGGGTGTTTTCAATAGGGACGCAGTCATCCTCCACAGTGTGCCATACAAAGGTGGGGGGAGTAGTGGAATCCACATGGCGATCCAATGCCCAAAACTCATTTTGCTCTGTGCCTTCCGGCGCGCCAGAAATCCACTGCAAAGAGCCCTGATGGGCAAACTTTCCCGCAGTAATCACGGGATAGGAAAGGATCATGGCATTGGGACGGTTTTTCCCATTGTGGGTGTCCATCTTTTCCAAAAGGCTGGGATGGTTCCACAAAATGCCCACACTGGCAGCAGCATGGCCGCCGGCAGAAAATCCGCACACAGCGATCTGGTCCTCCAGAATGTTCCATTCTTCGCTGTGGTCGCGCAGAGCCATTATTGCAGCGGAACCTTCCATGAGAACCTGCATATCTTTAGACTTTTCCTTAAGGGAATAAAATAGGATAAATACCTGATAGCCTTTTTCAAAAAAATGAAATGCCACTGGGTCTGCTTCCCGCTGAGAAAGCATTTCATATCCGCCGCCGGGAAAAATCAATACACAAGGACGTTTTGTCCGGTGATCCTCCATTTCCACAAGCGTCCGGTGAAGATACCCCACCATCCGCGCATCACTGCCCGGCAAAGGAAAAATTTCAATCTGCTGCATAAAAACTCCTCCAAAAATCAGAATACTTATAGTATACGCTTCATGAAAAGGAGCTGCAAGCCCTTTATGCTTCATCTTTTCGAAACGAAACTCCTAAAAAATATTTACAAATTATTAAAACTGCATCTTGACAATGAATGTATTATAATATATAGTTTTTAAAACCAGATGATAAAAAGGAGGTTTTTAAATGGGACTGCTGCGAAAAATTCAAATATATGGAGATTCCATTTTAAAAGGAATAGAATTGGAAGATCAGACACAAAAATATATTGTACCGAAAGAAAGTGGATGGAAATATCTGGAGGAAGAATATCCCTTGGCCATTGTGAACCGGGCAAAGTTTGGATGTACGGTGACAAAGGGCCTAGAGCAGCTTTCCCGTGCGCTGGATAAAGGCCTTTCCTGCGATGCCGTGGTGCTGGAATACGGCGGCAATGACTGCGATTACAACTGGGCGGAAATCGCCGCTCACCCCGACCAGGAGCATTTGCCCAATACCCCCCTGCCGGAGTTTGTGCGCTGCTGCCGGGAGATGATTGAGCGACTGCGGAAAAACGGCATCCTGCCCATTATTATGAGCCTGCCCCCCATTGATGCCCAGCGGTATTTCCACTGGTTTTCCCGAGATCTGGATCAGGCGGCTATCCTTCACTGGTTGGGCGGTGATATCCAGACCATCTACCGCCATCAGGAGATGTACTCCAATGCCCTAACCCGTACGGCGTTGGAATACCGCGCGCCCCTGGTAGACGTGCGCACCCCATTCCTGTCCGCCAAAAATTGCGGGGAGCTTCTGTGCGCCGATGGCATCCATCCCAACCGTGAGGGTCACCGGCTCATTGGTAAGGTGTTTGGGGAATTTGCTTCCCGCCATTTGCAGCCGGTGTAAGGGGCTTGCAATTTTTCCCGGGCTGTGGTATCCTGTAACAAACAGAATACTGGGGAATGAAGTTCTCCCCCGGTAATACCGAAACCGCTATATGCTGATGACTTCTGCTTTTACGGCAGAGTTATCGGCATTTTTTGTTTTCGGCAGATTTTTACAGGAGGGTTTTTATGCTGACAAGTCTCGCACTGATTTTTCTTACGGGTATGTTTTTGGGGTGGGTGTGCCGCAAGTGCCGTCTCCCCGGCCTTTTGGGTATGATGGGAGCTGGCATCCTGCTGGGCCCCTGCGTCCTCAACCTGCTGGACGATTCCATTTTAAATATTTCCGCCGACCTGCGGCGGATCGCGTTGATTATCATCCTCACCCGAGCAGGGCTTTCGCTGGATTTGGAGGGTCTCAAGCGGGCAGGACGTCCGGCGGCGCTGCTGTGCTTTGTCCCCGCTTCTTTTGAGATAGCAGGCATTATCCTGCTGGCCCCGCTGCTTTTGGGAGTAAGCTATTTGGACGCAGCGGTCATGGGGGCCGTACTGGCGGCAGTGTCCCCGGCGGTAATCGTGCCTAAAATGCTGCGCCTGACCGAGGAAAAGTGGGGTACCAAAAAGAGCATCCCCCAAATGCTGCTGGCCGGGGCATCGGTGGACGATGTATTCGTCATTGTGTTCTTTACCGCCTTTATGGGACTGGAACAGGGCGGGGAGGTTTCGCCCCTCACCCTGCTGCAAATCCCGATTTCCATTATTACTGGTGTAGCAGTGGGACTGGGCGTGGGTCTGCTTTTAGCCCTGTATTTTAAAAAGGTGCATATCCGAGATTCCCTGAAAGTGGTCATTCTGTTGAGCATTTCCTTTTTGCTGGTGAGCCAGCAGGATACCATCGGCCAGTGGGTGCCCTTCTCCGGGCTGCTGGCGGTAATGAGCATGGGTGTGGCGGTGCAGAAAAAGCGGGAGCCTGCCGCCGTGCGCCTTTCGGTAAAGTATTCCAAGTTGTGGACCGCCGCGGAAGTGCTGCTGTTTGTGCTGGTGGGCGCTACGGTAGACCTGCAATATGTATCCGCCGCTGGAATTGCCGCGGTAGTACTCATTTTCGGCGCGCTGGTATTCCGTATGGCGGGGGTGCTCACCTGCCTGCTCCGCACTCCCCTCAACCGGAAGGAGCGGCTTTTCTGCACCGTGGCCTATATGCCAAAGGCCACGGTACAGGCGGCTATCGGCGGCCTACCGCTGGCGGCGGGGCTGGCCTGCGGCCATTTGGTGCTCACCGTGGCAGTGCTGGCTATCTTAATTACCGCACCGTTGGGGGCTTTTGGCATTGACCTCCTGTACCGGCGATGTTTGGAACAGGAAAATCCATAAAACATTTGCGATAAAAAACAGGGAAGGCCCCGTGCCTTCCCTGTTTTACATATAAAAGTAAAATATTCGACTTTGCAGATCGACGGATAACGGCTGCTCTTAATGGCCGATATTGTTTATACAAAACTTACACCATTTGGATGCGCTTGCTCTTAACACGGTCGATGGCAAATTGAAAACTGCTTAAATCGCCCATGAGGCTTGAAACAGCCAAGCGGCTCTCACCTGTATTAGCGCCAGACCAAAAATTACTGTTTTCTAAGGCTGCAAAAGTCTGGCTGCTGGCCTCTCCGCCTCTGGCTGCATCCATTTGTTCTAAGATGTCAAGCACCTTGGAATAGGCTCCTTGCTGGATTTGTCCAGCGTAACCCAACGTCTGCCACTGGCTCTTGGCTTGAGCGAACTGAAGGGCGTTGCCCTTCGTATCGGTCAGGGTATTGATTTTTGGAGCCCATTGGCTGCCCTGTGTCAGCACAGCTTCCGTCATCCCATTGTATCCGGGGATAATTCGGGTGAAAGACATGCCAATGTCGCAAGTCTCCAGTTTGCTTAAGACACCCTTTTCTTCCAGATAACCAATAAAACTATCATACTCTTTTTGGGTCATATTCTGAGGATCATACTTCTGCGCCAGCTCGTTGATTTCTGCATCGGTTAGCGTATTTTTGCCCACCGGGTTCTTTTTCATTTCCTCAAACTGTTCCTGCGCTGTTTTCATCACGGCATCATAGTCAACCGTTTTGTCGGTAAGTTCCATTTTTTGGGTGGTCGGATTAAGATAATAGACTGCCCCTGGAACGAATGCGCCTACTGAGTCCATACGAAATTCCTCCGCTCCGGTTTACGATATCTTCTACTATGTTATCGTCGTTTTTTGAAAAATATTAAATACAAAACATACTTTCAAAATACAATTGGTTCAGAAAATTTTTCTTTAAGTTCCCGCTTATTGACACCTTCTCCCCTGCCTGCTACACTAAAGGCAGTACAGAAAGGCGGGAGTTTATGATGAAAAAGGTTTTATTTATCGGCAACAGCCACACCTACTTTAATGATATGCCCCAGATAGTTAAGGAGCTTGCCAGCGCGGCCGGAGAGGAACTCCACGTGACCATGCTCACTAAGGGCGGCATGGATTTTGCATGGCACCAGAAGCAGGAGCAAACAGCCTTTAATCTGCGGTATGGCGGCTATGATTTCTGCGTCCTGCAACAGGCCGCCCACCCCTTTCCCGGGCAGGAGGCACTCTCAGAAGGTGCAAAGGGCATTTGTAAATTGGCAGGAGAGCATCCGCCCCGGTTTGCTTTGTACATGACCTGGGCCGAAAAAGCCCACCCCGAAAACCAAGGGGAAATGACAGAGGCCTACCGCCGCACCGCCCAGGAGCAAGCCCTGCTGCTGGCGCCGGTGGGAGAAGTCTGGCAAGCGTTCCGCAAGGAACACCCGGATATTGAATTGTATTTTACCGACGGCGCCCACGCCTCCCCAGCGGGTTCCCTGCTGGCAGCTTCGGTGATTTTTAAAACGCTGTTCCAAAAGGAACCCTCCCTGCATCGCGAGGAGAATTCCCCCGTGCTTCGGCAATTTTCCCCGGAAATATATGAAGCCATTGTGGGCTTTGTGCAGGCGCAAAAAGAATAGGATAAAAGGAAAAGCGGCCCTCCACAAGGAAGGCCGCCTTTTTTATATTTTAAGAAAGCCGGCAGCGGAAATCCTCATACCCGAAGGACTTCACTACCCGGAAATTTCCCTGCGTGTCGCGGCGCACAATGGCCGGCAGGGGCATCCCGTTAAAGGTGTTGTTCTTCACCATAGTATACAGCGCCATATCCTCAAACACCACATAGTCTCCCTCTTGTAAGGGTTCATCAAAGGAATAATCCCCAATGACATCCCCCGCCAGACAGGTAGGCCCGGCAAAGCGGTAGGTATGGGCTTTTTCGTTCGGCTCTCCGCTGTCCTTCACTGGAGGACGGTAGGGCATTTCCAGCACGTCCGGCATATGGCAGGCGGCGGAGGTGTCCAGTATGGCGATGTCGATGCCGTTGTGGACGATTTCCAGCACCTGAGACACCAGGAAGCCCGCCCGCAGCACCACGGCTTCGCCGGGTTCCAGATAGACTTCCACCCTGTAGGTCTCCCGCAGGTGCTTCACCAAACGAATGAGCCGTTCCCGGTCGTAGTCGGGCCGGGTGATGTGGTGGCCGCCCCCCAAGTTCAGCCATTTGAGGCCGTGGAGATACTGCCCAAATTTTTCCTCAAAGGCGTTAAGGGTGGTTTCCAGATCGTCGGAGTTCTGCTCACACAGGGTATGCAAATGCAGTCCGTCCAGCATAGACAGGATGCTCTCGTCAAAATTGGCCTTGGTGGTGCCCAGTCGGGAACCGGGAGCGCAGGGGTCATAAATGGCGTGGCCCTCCTGAGTGGAGCATTCGGGGTTGATGCGCAGGCCGATGGACTTCCCCGCGGCCTTTGCCTTGGCACCGAATTTCTTCACCTGCAAAGGCGAGTTAAACACAATGTCATCGGCATAGCGCAGAATCTCATCGAACTCCTCCGGCCGGTAGGCGGGGGAGAACACATGGGTCTCCCCGCCGAATTCCTCATGACCCAACCGGGCTTCATACAGGCCGCTGGCGGTGGTACCCGCCAGATATTTTCGCAAAAGAGGATAGGTGTCGAACATGGAAAAGGCCTTTTGCGCCAGCAGGATTTTGCACCCCGCTTTTTCCGACACGTCCTTTAAAATTTCAAGATTGTGGATCAGCAGGCTGTCATCCACCAGATAATAAGGGGTAGGAATCCCCGGAGAAACAAACCGCTCCATCTTAGTCCACCAGCACCGGGTTTTCGTTGATCTGCCACGGCAGCCCCCATTTGTTGAGTGCGTCCATGTACGGATCGGGATCGAATTCCTCGGTCGTATAAACGCCGGGCTTCTGCCAGCTGCCGTTCAGCATCATCATAGCGCCAATCATCGCAGGCACACCGGTGGTGTAGCTGATAGCCTGAGAACCAACCTCTTTGAAGCATTCCTGATGGTCGCAGACATTGTAAATGTAAGCGGTTTTTTCTTTGCCGTCCTTGATACCGGTAAAGATGCAGCCGATGTTGGTCTTGCCGACGGTGCGGGGGCCAAGGGAAGCCGGGTCGGGAAGCAGCGCTTTCAGGAATTGAATGGGGACAATCTGCTGCCCCTCAAATTCGATGGGGGTGGTGGAGAGCATTCCAACATTTTCCAAGCACTTCATGTGGGTCAGATAGCTCTGGCCGAAGGTCATGAAGAAGCGGATCCGCTTCACACCGGGAATGTTTTTCGCCAGGGATTCAATTTCTTCGTGGTGCAGCAGGTACATATCCTTCTGGCCGACCTGGTCGAAGCTGTATTCCCGTTTGATGCTCATTGCAGGGATTTCGACCCAGTGGCCGTTTTCCCAGTAAGAGCCGGGAGCAGAAACCTCGCGCAGGTTGATCTCCGGGTTAAAATTGGTAGCAAAGGGGTAGCCATGGTCACCGCCGTTGCAGTCGAGAATGTCGATGGTGTGGATTTCGTCAAAGAGGTGCTTCTGGGCATATGCACAGAACACCTGGGTGACGCCGGGGTCAAAACCGGTACCGAGGAGGGCGGTCAGGCCGGCTTTCTCAAATTTTTCCTTGTAAGCCCACTGGTAGCTGTAGTCGAAGTAAGCGGAAAATCCTTCTTCTTTGCAGCGTTTTTCGTAAGCGGCCTTCCATTCGGGATCATCGAGGTTTTCGGGTTCATAGTTGGCGGTATCGAGGTAGTTCACGCCGCAGGCAAGGCAGGCGTCCATAATGGTCAGGTCCTGATACGGAAGGGCAATGTTCATAACGAGGTCGGGTTTTTCCTCCTTGATGAGGGTGCAGAGCTCGTCAAAGTTGTCGGCGTCTACCTGGCGGGTAGTGATTTTAGTGGAAGTTGTGCCTTCCAGCTTCTCTTTCAGCGCGTCGCACTTGGACTTGGTGCGGCTGGCGATGCAAATCTCCTCAAATACTTCGCTGTTCTGGCAGCACTTGTGGATGGCAACGGAAGCCACGCCGCCGCAGCCGATAATCAATGCTTTTCCCATAGTAATCATCCTCCTGTTTTATCATGCGATTTTATTTATTTTGTAGATAGAAATCCTGTTATAAGCCTTTGTAAGTGTATGTGAAAATATTTACAAGTGCTTACACCAAGGTTTTCACATATCTCTGTGTATGAAGCGATAACAAAATTTTATACCAATCTTATTACATCACTTTCAACATAAAGCGCCTGTCCATCAGATAAATATATTTCCGCTGACGAATCGGTTATTTCGGTCGCCTTCTGTCCGTTCCAATGTGGAATGATGGGATTCAAAATCATATGCAACCCATTGTCTAAATTTCCCGCAGCATACATACTTCCCGCACTGATTCCAACATATACAAGCCCATCATTGATTGCTCTTTTTAATACTTCGTCAAAGCCTGTTCTAACCATTTCCCGACAAAGAACGGCACTGTCTCCGCCGCTAACAAAAACAGCATCAAATGCCCCCAATTCCTCCATAGTCAACAATCTGGAAATCATTGCCGGATTACCGATATGTGCTGAATATGTTCTCTTATACCCTTTAGAAAGAAGTAATTCTAAGTTATAAATTAAAATATTATCATACCGAATCCCCATTTTCCCAAGTTCGTCCAAACACACAGCAAAGCCTTCTCTGGCGCTATCTGTTTCATATCCTGCCGATGGAATATATAGTATTCTCATTTCCTGCGGACTTTTTGCAATACTATCCGTAAACATTTTTTTATACTATCCGATAGCCCCGAGGATGTTAAAAACAAACGCCTATGATTCATCCTAATATTATCTCCCCTGCAAATTCTAATGGGTTTGTTTGGTAACCATACCTCTGTACTTGTATCCGCGGAGATACACAGGACAGGCTGTTTTTTTAAGTAAGGTTACAGATTGGATAGTTCCTCCAGAAAATGGGGGTACTGTTCCCAGTATGCCCGATACACCCGGTCTTTTCCGTCCAGATTCAGCTGATACATCCGGAAAACCACCGGGAAATTTTTAGGCTGCACCTGTTCCCGGTAGGAATACTGATACTGCATACCCAGTTTCTGCATCACCGCGCCGCTTCGAGG
>CALWIS010000142.1 GCA_944380795.1 uncultured Clostridia bacterium
CATCCAATGGGTCGAGATAGCTGCGGGCCACCAGGGCATCATAAGCGGTAAGCACCGCGGAAATATCCCCGGCCTTTTTTTGCAGCGCTTCTTCCCCAGAGAGGGAGGCGGCCTGCCGCAAGGCTTCGGGGGAAACGGCGCTCATTTTCAATTCGGCAGAGGATTGGAGCAGCAGCTCGATCATCTCACCGCTTTTGGCCTGGGGGCGGAACAGTTGGAGGGTATCACTCATTTCCTCCAAAGCAAGGCTCATGAGGATGGTTCTGCCACCGTCGTCCAAACGCTTGCCTGCAAGGCCGCCGAACTGCCGGAACACGGTGTTGGCGAGGCGGGTAAAGCTGAGCACCTGCACCCCCTGGGCCCTACGGGGGCCGAGGCGGCGAAGCATGGCGCGTTCGCTCTCGAATGAGACCTGTTCCGGGGTAAGGAGGAGCAGGTTTCCGGCGCCGTTTTCGCAGAGGGAAGCGAGCAGTTCCCGGGCATAGTGGGTTTTGCCGCTGCCTGCGCGGCCATAGACCAGATGCAGCATGGAATCATCCTTTCAAAGAAAATGGGTGAAAAATGGTGAATCTGTTCGCGTGGAAAACACTTTCCATTTGGATAGACTTTCCCGCGACGCAAAAATTTTCGTCCACCTTTTATAAAAGGTGGCGGGGTTTCTAAAGGGGTGGAACCCCTTTAGTCGCTGCCCGCAGGCAGCGAAAATCCCCATGCCGTAGGGCGCATTTTCGGGGGTGAATTGGAAAATGTTCCGGGGGAACATTTTCCAAGAGGGCCCCTTTTGCAAGAAAAAAGGGGCCCTGCTAAGTTTCTAATGAAATTTTATTCTGGTTTTCCCATTGGAAAAACCAGAGAGAAGATACTGAAGGAACCGGGCAGAAAAACTTTTTTTCTTGCAAAAAGTTTTTCTCTTTGAAATCTTCCCCCGGAAGATTTCAAATTCACTTTTCAAAAATGCGCCTTTCAGGTTTTAGGGGTTCCGCTCTCTGCGGAGAGCGGTTTGGGGGCTTCTCGCCCCCTTTCCCCCTCGCAACCTTTTGAAAAAGGTTGACGAAAACTTTATAGTCGCGGGGTCACGGAGTGAGAAATTTTAGTTTTCTCCACGCGAACAGGGTTACTTTTTGCTTTTCTTTTTGCTTTTACTTTTTATCTTTTACTGTTTTCCATCACCATTTCAGCACAGCGGATGCCATCCACCGCCGCGGAGATAATGCCCCCGGCATAGCCCGCTCCTTCCCCGCAGGGATAAAATCCCCGCAAAGACACAGACTGACAGCTTTCGTCCCGCAAAATCCGCACCGGAGAAGAACTTCTCGTCTCGGTTCCGGTGAGCAGCGCGTCGGGATAGGCAAACCCGTGCAGCCGCCTGTCCATCAGCTGGATGCCTTGCCGCATGGCTTCGGTAATCACTTCCGGCAAGCAATCCCCCAGATTACTGGGCGTTACCCCGGGCCGGTAAGTGGGATGCACATCCCCTAAGTGGGTGCTGGCCCGGTTTTGCAGGAAATCTTCCACCCGCTGCACTGGGGCGCGGTAACCGCCGCCGCCCACGCGGAAGGCTGCTTCTTCCAGCTTGCGCTGAAACTCGATACCGGCCAATGGGTGTTCGCTGCCGAAATCCTCGGGGCTGACTCCCACCAGCAACGCGGCATTGGCGTTTTGGCCATCACGGGCAAAACAGCTCATGCCGTTGGTGACCACTCTCCCCTGCTCAGAGGCCGCCGCCACCACAAACCCGCCAGGGCACATACAAAAGGTATACACGCCGCGGCCTGCGGCAATGCCGTTTTCAGGCAAATGCACTGCCAGCTTATAATCTGCGGCACCCAGCGCAGGGTGTCCCGCCGCCGGGCCATACTGGGCTTTGTTAATCAGGCCTTGGGGGTGCTCGATACGGGCCCCCACCGAAAAGGACTTGGCTTCCAGATGCAGTCCTGCATCATACAGCATGGAGAAGGTATCCCGGGCGCTGTGGCCCACTGCCAAAATCAGGGAACCGGTTTCGATGATACACTCTTCCCCGGTGCTTTTTCGGGCCATCACCCCGGTGAGGCGGCCTTCCTGCATCTGCAAACCGGTGAGGGTGGTGTGAAAATGAACCTCGCCGCCCAACCGGATAATGGTTTCCCGGATGGCCTTCACCGCGCCGGGAAGGCGGTCGGTGCCGATATGGGGCTTGGCGTCGGTGAGGATCTGCTCCGGCGCGCCGGCCTTTACAAATTCCTCCAACACCTTCCGGGCACGGGGGTCTTTGGTGCCGGTATTCAATTTGCCGTCGGAAAAGGTGCCCGCGCCCCCCTCACCGAACTGGACGTTATTTTCCGGATTCAGTTCCCCAGTGCTCCAAAAGTGCTCCACGGCCCGGCTGCGCTCCTCCACCGGCGCGCCCCGTTCCAGCACAATGGGTTTTTGCCCGGCCTGGGCAAGCACCAGCGCCGCAAACAGTCCAGCGGGGCCGAACCCGGCGATCACCGGCCTTTGCGCCAGCGGTTCGCAGTGAGGTAAATGGTATTCATAGGGCTTTGCCTGCTGAATTTTGGAATCCCGCAGCCGGGAAAGCACCCTCTTTTCCCCCTCCACCTCTGCCTCCACGGTGCAGATAAAGTGGACGTCGTTTTTCTTCCGGGCATCCACGGATTTCCGATACAGAGACACTCGAGAAAGGGCGCTCTCCGGCACCTTGAGCCGCCGGGCGGCTTGACGGCGCAGGTCGTCTTGGGTAAAGCCCAAGGGCATGGGGATTTCAGCGATTCGCAGCATGTGGCTTCCTCCTTGGTTTGGATGATTTTGCGGGTTTTGGCGGTTTGCAGGCGCTGGCGGCTGCTTTTCCCGCCGCCATGCCGCTGGCCCAGGCCCATTGCAGGTGGTAGCCGCCGCAGTCGCCGTCGAGATTCAAAAGCTCGCCGCACAGGTACAGCCCCGAGCAGCGGGAAGATTCCAGCGTTTGGGGGCAGATTTCAGAGAGCGGCACGCCCCCCGCCGTCACCTGGGCGCGGTTCCAATCTTGGGTTGTCTTTACTGTAAAGGTGTAATTCTTTGCAGCCAAGAGCGTTTTTTCTATATCAGAGGGAGACAGCATTTCTACTGGCGCTGCTTTTTCCAGAACCTCCTTGGTAATTTGTCTTGCCAGAGCAACGGGAAGGAATCCCGATAATAACGCCATACTGTCGGATTTTGGCAACAGGCGTTTCCGACGCTGGAGCATTCCCAAAAGCTCCTCATGCGTATAATTCGGGAGCAAATCCAAAGAGAATTGCAGTGATGTAAAGCATTTTCCATTTACAGTTTTGCTTTGCGCCCACTCCGAAGCCATGCGAGATAGCTGGAACACGCACACACCGGACAGGCCGTAGTCGGTAAACTGGATTTCTCCCAGCTCCTCCCCCAGCAGTTTGCCATCTCCCAGCAAAGACACTCGGCCTCGGCAGCGCACACCGTGGAGGGCCTTGCACCGCTTGTTTTCACCACAGATCACCGGCACCAGCGCCGGGAAACAGGGGGTGCAGCTGTGGCCCGCTGCTTTTGACAAAGCATAGCCGCTGCCATTGGAACCAAGCTGGGGCGCGGCCTTACCGCTTGTCGCCAGAATCACCCTTTGCGCCAGCATCTCGTCCCCCTGGGAAGAGTGCAGCCGGAACCCGGCCCCTTCCCGGGAAATCTGGGAAACCGGCCACTCACAGAGGATTTCTGCCCCCAGCGCCTGCAAGTGCTCCAGCAAAAGGGAGAGCACAGAGGCGGCTTGTCCGCTGTTGGGATACACCCGTCCTTCGTCCTCCTCCCGGCACAAAAGCCCTAAAGACAGAAAGCGGCGGACCACCGCCTGGGGAGGGTATTTCCCCAGAACCGCTTCCGCCGCTGGAACGTCCCCATGGAACCGGGAAAGCTCGCCGCGCATATTGGTGAGGTTACACCGGCCATTGCCAGTAGCCAGAAGCTTTCGCCCCGGCTTTTGTGCCGCTTCCAGTACCAAGACAGAAATTGGCCGGTGCTGCCGTTTTTGTTCCTCTGCCGCAGTGAGGGCCGCCATCAGGCCCGAAGCCCCGCCGCCCACTACGGCAATTTCCGTCCTCCTCACAGAAAGGCCCCCAGCACGCCGTAGGACACCAACATCATGATAATATCCGCTGCCAGAGTACCTAAACCGATGGAGAGCAGGGAGTTTTTCAGTGGCATCCGCATGAGGGAAGCCACCAGCGCACCTGTCCATGCACCCGTACCCGGCAGAGGGATGGCTACAAAAATGAATAATCCCAATGTTTTATATTCGTTGATTTTTTTGGATTTCTCCCGGCCCTTTTCTTCCAGCTTATTCACCAGCTTTACCAGTCGGGTGTTCCGCATCCAATCAAAGATCTTATTGATAAACAGCAGGATAAACGGAATAGGCAGCATGGTGCAGACACCGCAGATAATAAAGGCCTTCCACACCTCTACCCCTAAAACACTGGCTGCCAACACACCGCCGCGCAGCTCCAGCACTGGTAGTGCGGAAACCAGGGCAATGATCCATTCGGCGGGGATGGAACGCAAAGAGTCTACCATTGATTGCACGATTGATTCCATGTGGTGAACTTCCTCCATTTTAGATGAGTATTTTCTTTAGTATACCGAATTCCCTCCCATATATATTTCCTTTTTGAAATTAAACAGCCTTTTTCACCTGTTATCTTCCTTTCTCATCTTCCTACGATTCCCCTTCCGTTTTTTCATATAATTCCGGCAGAGTACCGAAGGTGTACCCCATTTCTTCCCACTTGGTAAGGAGCTCATCTAAAATTTCCGCGTTGGTTTTGGAGGTGCTGTGGAGGAGCACCACCGCTCCGGGATGGATACGGGGCAAAAGCTTGGAGAAGGCCTCCTCCTTGGTGGGCTGCTGATCCTGATACCAGTCCACATAGGCAAGGCTCCAGAAAACCGTTCGATAGCCCAACTCCTTGGCCTGCTGCAAATTGCTCTCGCAGTACTTGCCCTGGGGCGGCCGGTAGTACTTCTGCATTTTCTGGCCGGTGGTTTTTTCGTACAAAGCCTCCAGAGAGGAAAGCTCCTTTTCAAAGGCGGATTTTTCGGAAATCGAGGACATATTGGGGTGGTGGTAGGTGTGGTTTCCCACCAAGTGCCCCTCCTTTACCATGCGCTTAATAAGCTCCGGGCTGGTTTCGATGTAATTGCCCACCACAAAAAACGCCGCCTTGACGGAGTGCTTTTGTAAAGTGTCCAAAATAGAGGCGGTATAGCCATTCTCATACCCTGCATCAAAGGTGAGGTAGAGTACCTTTTCCTCTGGGTTGCCAGCGTAACAGGCATCGTATTGGGCCAAATATTCGGAACTTGCATTGCCCACCGGCGTTTTCCCCTCCTCTTGGAAGCTTAATCCCCAGTTCACCTCTGCCGAAGTCGTAGGTGCGGCGTTGGATGCGGCGGCGGAGATAATAGAAGTGACCATTCCCGCCAGCACCAACAGCCCCCCTAACCCCACCACCAAATGGCGTTTTCCCAACACTGCAAACATAACGCTCCCCCTTTTCCTGTGAAATTCTCTTACCTTATATATGAAAAAAGGATTTTTTCTATGCATAGCAAAAACTCCCGGCAAAAGGCTTTCACCCTCTGCCGGGAGTCTCACTCC
This sequence comes from uncultured Clostridia bacterium, assembly GCA_944380795.1. Lineage (GTDB taxonomy): Bacteria > Bacillota > Clostridia > Oscillospirales > Acutalibacteraceae > Heritagella_A. Next base: position 5,627 of record CALWIS010000142.1, read on the forward strand.
AGATTATACAGGCAGTGATAAGGTTCCCTATGCCACTGCAATTCGCCCCCAGGGCCTAGCTGCAGAATGACATTGGCCCCTGGCGGTAACCGCAGCAGCACCCGGCATTTCCTGTCCTCGCCTGATACCCGTAAACAATAGGCACCAGGCGCAAGAAAAGCAAACACCAGGCGGCGACACCGTATTCCCCAACGTTGGGAACACCTCGCTCCCTTACAGGGATAAAGGCTTACCCTGCAAAAGGGAGCGCAGAGGCATACCTGTACGCTGCACAACCAGTGACGCCTGGAAAAGCTCAGGTCACACACTGCCTCCTGTTCACCACAAAGAGAGAAGGGGTATCTGCTTTTTACTGTTCCAGCTTTGCCTTGACCAGGTATTCCCCGGCAGCTACATTGCCGAACAAATACTTTCCCTCTACGTTGGTCTTGGTGGTGGCGATGAGGGTCTCCTGCTGGGTAGACTGTCCAGCGTTCGTCACTTGGTATAAACCCACAAAACAGCCTGCCACAGCCATTCCATTCTGATCTCGAATGATTCCACTGACAGTACCATTGTAAGTGCGGCTGTCCACTACCATGGTCATGTTGAGGTTGGCGATGGAACCATTAACAATCGTCACCGTCATGGGGGCGGAGGTCAGGTAACCGTCCGCAGTAGCCAGAACAGTATACACACCATCCGCTACATCATAAAAAGCAAATTCACCATCGTCTACAGTATGGGTGGTGGCTATTACAGTGCTGGTATTGTTGGAAAGAGTAATTTTGGCCCCAGATACAGGCACCACGGTTGTACCTGACAAAGTGGCGAGGGTTCCGGCGATAGCCCCCAGGGAAAGAGTAGTGTCCGGAGTGAGAGCAAAGTTCACTTCTGTGCTTCCACCACTTGACAGAACCACACCGGTAGCAGGGCTCAAACGATAGCCCGTACATACAGCGCTGATCGTATAAGTGGCGGCCGGTACACCATCCATGGAATATTGGCCATCTGTGTCGGTAAGGGTATGCTTAAAGGGAAGGCCCGTGCTGTCGAACAGCTTTACGGTAGCATTTGGAACCGGAACACCGTTATCGGTAACAACACCAAACACGGTACAGGTAACTTCTGCAGGGGGAAGGCTCAGATTGATATCTGCTTCCTGAATCCCTTCTACAGAAAAACTGGGGCTGTAATTCAAGCTGAGAAAATCGGTTTTAATATCGGCCATTGGACAAAAAACTCCTATTGTGTGTTATGGCTCTGTATAAGAGCCATGTACAGGGCAACCGATGAGAAACCCGATACACCCGGAGACCAGATCTCGAAACTGCGCCACTGTGGCGGCGGGAGAGCCGGTAAGGGCTTGTTCCGACAGACCAGGATGGCACCGCAGCACCAAAAGGGCTATCAGACACACAAGACCAATGCCTGCTGCCAGAAAAATCTGCAGCCGGCTCACACCAATGGAAACTTTTGGAACCGTGGGTGCTGTTTGAGCCGGGATTTCTGCTGTTCGAGGCGTTGCCTCCTGCTGTGCCTCCGTTTGTAAAGACGATGCGGAAGCCTGAGAGGGCTTGGCCAAAGCTTCCTCCGGTGTGGAATCAATATCTGGCGAGGGCTTTTCCTCTTGAACTGCTTTTTCAGAAGAACCGGCGTTAAAGTTGCCGCTGAGAAAATAGCCGAAAACAGCGGCCAGGGAGGTGCGCACCATGGTGTCGATATTTCCAGCCAGAGGGGTCTGCTCTGGGGCAAACAAGCTGTATACCGACTGGGCCAGCAGCACCACAGTAAACAGAATCAGGTAGCGGTCTACGGGATGGATCGAGGAAACGGAAGCCCGCAACCCTGTCCAGAATATGCCAAAGCGTTTCATTTTGTCACACTCCTTTTAAGGGCATTCCCTTTCCCAGTTATCCTATGCAGCCCCAATGCAGGAGGTTCATGTCAAAAAGAAAGGCTGCCGCAAAACATCTGCGGCAGCCGGAAGCTGGTTTATATTTATTTTTGATAAGGAACGATTTCCACCTTCTCAATGATGACGTCCTCGGCGGGCTTATCGCTGTCGTCGGTTTCCACCGCGGCAATGGCGTCTACCACGTCCATTCCATCAAACACCTGGCCAAACACGGCATGGCCCCGCTGGGGGTCAAAGGCGTTGTAAGCGCCGTCCAAGGTGGGGTTGCCGCCGTTTTCTTCATACAGCTTTTTGTAGGCGTCGGTAATCAGGTCGGTGTTGAGGAAGGTGTAGCCGTAATAGCTCTGCACCGACTGCTTATCCTCGTCGCTCATGCCCTTGATCTGCTCGTAGTTGGTGGCCATGGAATCCCACAGAGAGGAATCCACCGTGTTTGCCTGGTTAATAAAGAACTGACGGCCGTTAGTGTTGCTGCCGGAGTTGGCCATGGCCAAAGAACCCCGCAGGTTCACCAGGTTTTTGCTGAATTCATCGCTGAAAGCTTCGCCCCAAATGCTCTCGCCGCCGGTGCCGTCGCCGCTGGGGTCGCCGCCCTGAATCATAAAGCCGTCGATGACCCGATGGAAGGTCAAACCGTCATAATAGCCAGTTTCTGCCAGCTTCTTGAAGTTGTACACCGTTTTGGGTGCGGCCTCCGGGAACAGCCGGATACGGATTTCGCCCATGCTGGTGGTCATCACGGCGATCTCTTCCCCTTCTTCCGGCTCTTCCAGCTGGTAGCCCAGCTCGGTGCCCTCATCGGTGCCCGCCGGGAACTGGTCCATGGGGACAACTTCCCCGGAATCAGCGGAAGAGGACTGGCAGCCGGAAAAGGCTCCCAGCAAAAGCAGCGCGGCCGCAGCTGCCAGAATCTTTTTGGATAACATCATATGATTTCGTCCTTTCTGGTATTTTTTAGATACATGGTTTAT
>CALWIS010000143.1 GCA_944380795.1 uncultured Clostridia bacterium
TGGTATTTTTTAGATACATGGTTTATTGTACGGGAAATTCCCCCTCTTCGCAAGCCCTTTTCCGAAGAAAGGCCATCATGTTTTGGAAAACCGCCGCATAGGATATAACCGGCAGGAAAAAAGGAGAAGGATTTCAACACAAGAATTGTAGGGAAAGCCGTTTCCACAATGCCAAAGGTAAAATCAAATGGGAAAGGAATGATCTCGGTCATGAATTACTATCCGGAAGGCTGGCTCATCAACACACCCACCAACAAAGCGGCCACCGCCTCCCCAGGGGCGCTGCTGGAGGCCTGTAGGGAGGAACGTATCCTGGAAGCCCGGGCCATGATTTGCGACAGCGCCCACAACCTTATTGTAGACCTCCACGGAATGCGGGGCATTATCCCCCGGGAAGAGGGAGCCATGGGCATCCGGGAAGGCACGGTGCGGGATATTGCCATTATTTCCCGGGTGAACCGTCCGGTCTGCTTTGTGGTAACCGATGTTTCCACCGACGATGCCGGGAACTTTGTGGCCACTCTCTCCCGAAGGAGGGCCCAGGAAAAGTGTATGGAGGAATATCTCTCCACCCTGACCCCTGGAGATGTGATCGATGCCCGGGTGACCCACCTGGAGACCTTTGGCGCTTTTGCCGACATCGGCTGCGGGGTGGTGGCGCTGCTGCCCATTGACGCTATCTCGGTTTCCCGCATCGACCACCCCCGGGAGCGCTTTACCGTGGGCATGGATATTCGGGCGGTGGTTCGTTCCTCGGAAAACCGGCGGATCCCCCTTTCCCATAAGGAGCTGCTGGGACCCTGGGAGGAAAACGCCTCTGCCTTTGCCCCTGGGGAAACCGTGGCGGGGATTGTGCGCAGTGTGGAGCCCTATGGGGTTTTTGTGGAGCTGGCCCCCAATCTGGCAGGGCTGGCGGAGCCTCGGGAAGGAGTGACCCCTGGACAGCAGGCCAGTGTATTCATCAAAAGTATTGCGCCCGGTCGAATGAAGATCAAACTCATTATCATCGAAAATTTTGAATACGATTACCGTCCCGAGCCCCCCGCCTACTTTTTCACCGGCAAACATATGGATCATTTTCTCTATTCTCCGGCAGGCTGCGAAAAGAAGATCGAGTCGTTTTTCCCCGAGCCGGCGGAGTAGCGAGCTTTTGCCACGAGAGAATTTATGAGGGGAAACCCCAGACGTGGGTTTCCCCTCGAAAACTGTCCACCGGACAGTTTTCGTACCCTTTCCTGCGTTTTTGGGAGTATAAAGGGTTCCGCTCTCTGCGGAGAGCGGTTTTAGGGGGCTCCTCGCCCCCTTTCCCCCTCGCCACCTTTTATAAAATGTGGACGAAAATTTTTATGTCGCGGGGAAGCGTCTGCGCAGGGCAAATGTTCTCCACGCGAAACAATAGGTATCAGTTTTCTCACAAAATGGATAAACGAAGGCCGCCCCTTTACTCAAAGGGCGGCCTTTTCCATTTATACCACCTGGAACAGGTAGAATTTTAAGTAATCCGTTTCCGGTACGTTCCACAAAATGGGGTGATCCGGCGCCTGCTGCCGGGCCTCGATCTGCAGCAGGGACACGCCGGCATCCATGGCCGCGCTGCGCAGCATATTCCGAAACAGCTTGTCTGTCATAAAATGGGAACAGGAGCAGGTAGCGAGATACCCGCCCCGGGGCAGCAGCTTCATGGCCCGCAGGTTGATCTCCTTGTAGCCCCGAATGGCGTGGTCCACCGTCTGTCGGGATTTGGTAAAGGCGGGCGGGTCCAAAATAATATAATCGAAATCCGCGCCCGGTTCCTCCATCAGCTGGGGCAAAAGGTCGAACACATTGGCCTGCCGAAAGCTCATATTGCCTGCCAGACCGTTTTGTTCCGCGTTGTGCCGGGCCATCTCCACCGCATCGGCGGAAACATCCACGGCGCACACGTGCTGGGCCCCGGCCTTGGCGGCGTTAAGGGCAAAGGAGCCGGTATGGGTAAAGCAGTCTAGCACCCGGCGGCCCGGCGCCAGCCTTGCCGCCGCCTGCCGGTTATATTTCTGATCTAAGAAGAACCCGGTCTTTTGGCCGTTTTCAAAGTCCACCGTGTACCGGATGCCGTTTTCCACAATCTGGGTGCAGGTGCTTTCCGGCTGCGGGACCCCTTCCAACGGGAAAAAGCCCTTGCCCTCCTCCAGCCCTTCCAGCCGGCGAATAGCCACATCATTGCGCTCATAAATACCCCGGATGTCCTCCCCATCCTCCCGGAGGATGCGGTACAACAGGGGGAACAGCATCCCCTTGCGCTGCTCGATGCCCAGGGAAAGGGTCTGGGTCACCAATATATCGTGGAACCGGTCTACCGTCAGGCCCGGGAACTGGTCGGCTTCTCCAAAAATCAGGCGACAACAGCCTTTGTCCTGCCCCATAACGGTTTTCCGGTATTCCCAAGCATACCGCAGGCGCCGGGCAAAAAATGCCTCGTCAAAGGCGTCGTTGGCATTGTTGGAGATGACCCGTACCCGAATTTTGGAATGGTGGTTATAAAACCCGGTGCCGAGATACCGGTTTTTACTGCTGAACACATCCACTAGGTCTCCGTCTTGAAGCCGGTCCTCTCCGAAAATCTGGGTGATCTCTGCGTCATAGACCCATGGGTGGCCCCCACGCAGGCTGATTTCTCCCTTTTTGGTGATCTGTACGCCGGGGTATTTTCTCTCTGTTTTCAAAAACAGCGCTCCTTTATCGTCAAAATCTTCCCGTTTTATTGGGAAATGCGGGCTTTCAGCTTGCGGATTTGGGCATCCAGCAGCTGCCGGAAAGTGTCGTTGGTATGGCGCACGCCCCGGGCGTCGGTGTAACGCACCGGCTTATAATACCGGGAAGCCTTTTGGTTTTCCAGATATTGCAGCGCCTCTTGAATGCTGCTGGAAAGGGACAGCAGGTCGGCCACCTTCACCGGGTACATGGCGTTATAGGGTTCCAGCCGGTAGGCTTCCCCATAATTCACCATCGCCGGGCCGGTTTCCCCACGCTGCACCTGAGCCTGGGCCAAATCGGCATACACACCGGCCCGGGCTGCGCTCTCCCGGCTGATCTCCACGCCGTCCTGGAGGACAATCCCCCGAGGCAGCTTTTCCCAGGGCTTGCCGGAAAGATACCGGCTAGCCCAGCGGATGGTATCCGCCGTGTATTGAGGCCCCAGCCAGCTATACAGCTTTGCCAAAAGATAACAGTGGGCGGGGTTCTCCCCTACGCCGCACAGCTTTACTGCTTTTAGCAGCAGTTTATCCCGGTCTGCTTCGCCGGAAGCTTCCTGCAAGGCCCATTCCTCCAGCTCCGGGGCATGGGGGATATTCCCGCCCAGCGCCCAGAAAAGCGCGGCAGCCCGCTCAAAATCCATTTCTGTTTGTGCCATTTGCAAACCATCCGCTTTCTGTAAAAATTCGTCCAAGCCGCATATGGATAGTTTATTATACCATAAATCCCGGCAACAACAAACCTTTTTCCCGCCTTTTTTTCTTTCACGCACCAATCTGCCGGGATTTCATATTATAGGAAGGAAAACATGGGCGCAACCCGCCCGAAAAGGAGGCTTTCCTATGGCAGAACATGACTTTTGCCCGACGCCCGATAAAGGGGGCTTTAAGGAAGCGGTCTGCATCGACGCTATGCGGATCTATGATTCTTGCAGCGATAAGGACTGCCTGGAGGATATCCGGGTATTGTTCCCCAAGGCCCAGCAGGATCTGGTAAACTGCGCCACTAACGTCCGTATCCGGGATGTGGAGGTGCTCACCGTTTACCTGGATTTACAGCCTGTTCCATTTAACAAAGGCTTTTACTCCGTTGACATGACCTTCTTCTTCGACGTGTCTTTGGACCTCTTCCGCGCGCCGGCTTCCGGCCCTGTGGCAGTACATGGCATTTCCATCTTCAGCAAGAAGGTGATCCTGTACGGCAGCGAGGGCAACGTGAAGATGTTCACCTCCGACGGCTCCCCCGACGAGGTAGACAACACCGATTGCAAGGTGTTGCCCAAGGCTACGGTACAGGTAGCACAGCCGGTGGCCCTTTCCGCCCGCATCTGCGACGGCGGCCATCACTGCTGCGAGCCCTGCTGCCGGATTCCCGAAAGCATTTGCAACCGCTACGGTGGGGAGTTTGAGACGGGAAGCTGCGGCCGGGCGGTGTATGCCACCATCGGCCTGTTTATCATTGTGCAGATCGTGCGGAATGTGCAGATGCTGATTCCTGCTTATGACTTCTGTATCCCGGAAAAGGAGTGCGAAACTTCTTCCGACAACCCCTGCGAGCTGTTCCGGCGCATCGAGTTCCCCACCGACGAATTCTTCCCCCCAAAAGCCGGGGACTGCGGCTGTGGCTGCGGCGACCGAAACTAATTTTTCCCAGCGGCCCCCGGAGTTCCGGGGGCTTTTTTCTTTTTCCCATAAACCCTGTGGTTCCAATTTCCCCCAGAGTATGCTATAATCAAATATCAGTCAGAAAAAGGGGATTCTTGTCCCCTGTTTCAGCTTGTTAAGTAATTTTCTGGAGGTACGTTATGAAAATCAGTGAGCTCTTGCAAAATGGAAACATCACCTTTTCCTGTGAAATCTTCCCCCCCAAGCCCGGCGCGGACATTTCCCGAATGTGGGAAGTGGTGCAGGGGATCGCGGAGCTGTCCCCTGATTTTATCAGCGTTACCTATGGGGCCGGTGGAAGCACCTCCAAGCGCACGGTGGAGATCGCTTCCACCATTCAGGAGCAGCATCATATTCCCGCTTTGGCCCACCTTACCTGCGTTTCTTCCACCCGGGAGGACATCCGCAACCAGTTGCAGTTGATGAAGGAAAACGGTCTGGAAAACATCTTGGCCCTGCGGGGAGATATGCCCCAGGACGGCAGCACTCCCACCCTCACTCACTATAAATACGCCTGCGAACTCATTGAGGACATCAAGTCCCAGGGGGATTTCTGCATTGGCGCGGCCTGCTATCCCGAAGGCCACGTGGAGTGTGAGCGCCGGGAGGACGACATCGACTACTTAAAGCACAAGGTAGAGTGCGGCTGCGACTTTTTGACCACCCAGATGTTCTTTGACAACAACGTGCTGTACAACTTTATGTACCGCATTTTGGCTAAAGGGATTCATGTGCCGGTGATTGCGGGTATTATGCCGGTCATCAACAGCCGGCAGATCAAGCGCTCCTGCGAGCTTTCGGGCACCCAGCTTCCCCAACGGTTCCGCCGCATTGCTGAAAAATTCTCCGATGACCCGCTGGCCATGAAGCAGGCGGGCATCGCCTACGCCACCGAGCAGATTATCGACCTGCTGGCCAACGGCGTGGAGCACATCCACCTGTACACCATGAACAAGCCGGAGATCGCCGCGGCTATCATGAACAACCTGTCCCATATTCTTCGGTAAGGGGGAACAGGTTTGCAGATCGATACCAGAGAAGTTTTGCGCTATCTGGCGTTTAAAGGCACGCCGGAGGAGCGCTTATTACAGGAAATCGACGGGTGCAGCCGGGAACTGCTTTCCACTGCCGCGCCCAAGGCCTGTTTTTTGCGGGTGCCGGTAACCCACGGCGAAAACGGGCAGTTAACCATTGCCGGCACGCCCCTTTGCAGCAAAGATTTACAGGGGCACCTGCGGGAATGCCAAGAAGCTTTTCTCTTTGCTGCCACGTTAGGCGCGCCGGTAGACGGCCTCATGCGGCGGTACTCCGTTACCGGTATGAGCCGGGCAGTGATTTTGCAGGCCTGCGCCGCCGCCGCCATTGAAAGCTTTTGCGATGAGCAGGAGGAAGCGCTGCGGAAAAACGTGGAAGGGGAAAAACTGTTTCTCCGGCCCCGGTACAGCCCCGGCTATGGGGATTTTCCCATCCAGTGGCAGCACACACTGCTCTCTATGCTGGAAGCCCCCAAGCGCATTGGGCTGACGGCTACACAGTCCTGTATGCTGGCCCCCACCAAATCGGTGACGGCCATTATCGGCCTGACCCATGACGAGACCGACTGCAATATCCGCAAGTGTATGGGGTGCAAATCGAAAAACTGCCCCTTCCGAAAAGAGTAACCCTTATCTATAAGAAAAAAGCTTGCTGTAAAAATTGTTTGTGTGGGGAAAGCTGCCCTTTCGAGGGAGCTGCCCTTGCCGGCGCTTCGCGAAGCGCCCAAGCCGGCAACGGAACCAGCCGGGGTTCAAAGGGGTGTTGTTTGCCAGTGGCAAACGTTGAACACCGACCGAGCCGGCAGGCGAGACTGCGGAGCCCCTTGCCAGTCTTTGCCTACTTTCTTCTGGAAAGAAAGTAGGGGCCCGTCCCGGCCTGAGGGACAAACTAACAGTATTTCATTGATATAGAAAGGACTTGCCCTATGAATCCTGTTTTCTCCCAACTGGGCGCCCGCCCCGTCTTTTTCGACGGCGCTATGGGCACCATCTTGCAACAAAATGGCCTGAAGGCCGGGGAGCTTCCCGAAACCTGGAACCTCTCTCACCCCGACCTCATCCAATCCATCCACGGGGAATACCTCGCCGCCGGATGCCAGATCGTCAAATCCAATACCTTTGGCGCAAACCGCTTTAAATTCCCCGGCGGAGAACTGGAATCCATCATCATCGCCGCCATCTCCCACGCCAAAAACGCCGTTTCCCAGTGCGGACACCCGGCGCTGGTGGCCATGGACATCGGCCCTACCGGAAAACTGATGAAGCCCATGGGTGATCTGGACTTTGAAGAAGCCGTCTCCGCCTTTGGCGAAGCCGCCTCTTTGGGAGAAAAAGCCGGAGCCGACCTGATTCTCATTGAAACCATGAGCGATACCTTAGAAGTCAAGGCCGCGATTCTGGGGGCAAAGGAACATACCTCCCTGCCCGTTTTTGTCACCATGATTTTTGACGAGAGCGGAAAGCTCCTCACCGGCGGCGATATTCCCGCCGCGGTTGCCCTGTTGGAAGGGCTGGGCGTGGATGCCCTGGGCTTTAACTGCGGTCTTGGCCCCAAGCAGATGCTCTCCCTGCTGCCGAAGCTGGCGGAATGCACCTCCCTGCCCATTATCGTCAATCCCAACGCCGGCCTTCCCCGGCAGGAAAACGGCCGTACCGTGTTTGACGTACACCCGGAGGAATTCGCCCAGCTTATGGAACAGATCGTGGCGGGCGGCGCGTGGATCATCGGCGGCTGCTGCGGCACCACCCCCCAGCATCTGCGGGAAACGGTGCAGCGCTGCCAGAACCTCCCCCTGGTTCCTCTGACGGAGAAAAAGCGCACCGTGATTTCTTCCTATGCCAAGGCGGTGGTGTTCGGCAAAAAGCCTATTATTATCGGCAAGCGCATAAACCCCAGCGGCAAAATGCGGTTGA
>CALWIS010000144.1 GCA_944380795.1 uncultured Clostridia bacterium
TGAAGGGGCGTACCTCCTTTATCATTGCCCACCGGCTTTCCACCATCAAGAGCTGCACCCGCATTATGTATGTGGCTCAGGGCAAGATTCTGGAAAGCGGCAGCCACGACGAGCTCATGGCCAAAAAGGGATACTATTACAAGTTGTATATGGCGCAGTACGACACCAATCCCCAGGAAGTCAAGGAATCGGTGATCTGATCTGGGCAACAAACAAGGGCCTTCCCCTATGGGAAGGCCCTTGTCGATGGTGGATATTATTTTAACTGCTTACAATATTGCATAAACGGGAGGAATTTTTAAGGGGAAACCCCAGACGTGGGTTTCCCCTCAAAAACTGTCCACCGGACAGTTTTTTTCACCCTTTCCTGCGTTTTTAGAAGCATAAGGGGTTCCGCTCTCTGCGGAGAGCGTCGCAAAGGGGTTTTACCCCTTTGGAAACCCCACCACCTTTTATAAAAGGTGGACGAAAATTTTCATGTCACGGGGTAGCAACTGCGAACTTTAGGCTGCCTCCACGCGAACGTAGTTACGCAATCTTTGGATCTTTTAAATCATTCCACAAATCCCTGCAAGCTGGTTATTCCGGCAGGTGTTCCCAGTCCAGGGAGAACTGCACGTGGTTCCGGTCACACACCATATGGCCGTTTTCCACCTTCAGCTCCGCTACCTGGATGGACGAGCGGCGATGGCGGTATTCCTGTACAAATCCCTCGTGGGTGCGCTGTTCCTCGGATACCTCGGGATGGGTAAAGTAAAAAATATAGGCGTGGCCTTCATGCACCAGCACATCCGCATGAGCGCCGATGGTGCCGTCGTCCGGCCGGGTGCCCGGTTCCCGCAAAATGTTTTCTTGGGGTTCCCAGTGCTCCGCGTCATCGCTGCGGTATACACCCAGGCCGTGCCAGGGGTCGGTAATCATCCAAAAGCTGCCCGCAAACCGGAACACGTTGGGCCCTTCGTGGTCCCGGTCGGTGACCTCCGGCCCCAATACCTCCCAGTGGTACAGGTCGTGACTCACCGCCGCATAGCTGTAGGAGTGGTGGTCCTCGTCCTTGTACCACATTTTGTACTCCCCGGGGCGTACCTCGAACACGCAGGCGTCAATCACCCGGTCGGAGGAAAGGGCCAGGGGTCCCTCAAACCGCCAATCCCACAGGTTGTTGCTGGTGTAGTGCAGGATTTTTCGCCCACAGTTCCAGTCTTGGGGGATGCCCTGCACATAAGAAACATACATATGGTATTGCCCCTTGGCCCAGATTACCTCCGGGGCCCAAAAGGTATTGGTTCCGCGCTCAAATTCCAACTCCAGTGTGCCGCGGTACAGCCAGGAACGCCCGCCATCGGCAGAGCTGGCAATGCCGATTTTGGTGCCGTGGACATAGCTCACTCCATGGCTCACCGCCGAGGCGCGCCGGTTGGTGTACAGGATCCACCAGGTTTTTTCCTCCCGGTTCCAGATAATGGTGGGGTCGGCGGCTCCGTCGTAGATAGGGTCCCGGAATAAGGGTGCTTTGGGTTCAAACAGCATACAAACTCCTCCTAATACAGGTTTTCTTTGAGCATACCATATGCCAATGAAAAACAAAAGGCGGTTTTTGCTTTTATTGCCCCTTTTCCCGCACAAATTGTCGTGGTGAAAGGCCGGTGATCTTTCGGAACACCCGGCTAAAATAAAACAAATCGGAAAATCCACATTCCATGGCCGTTTCGGTAATGGAAGCACCGCCGTAGGCCAGCATGGCAGAAGCCCGGTTGACGCGCAGAAGGTTCACCGTTTGTAAAATGCTGCGCCCAGTTTCCCGGCGGAACAGTGCCCCGCAATAAGTGGGGTGCAGTCCCACATGGCGGGCTACCTCCTCCACGGTGATAGGTTCCAAATAATGCTGTTCCAAATACCGGCGAATTTGCGCCACATGAGGGCTGCCCTTTTCCTGGCGGGCCAAAGATGCCAACCGGTGTAGAATCAACAGCAGGATTCCCTGACAGCATAGCATTCGATCCGGGTCCAGCCCTATCCAAGCCCTTTCAAAATCAGCAAAATACCGCAGCAGCAGCTCATCCTGATCCCAGTCCAGAGCTCCGGCAGATAGGGGCAGTGGCTCCGAGCATTGAAAGTTAAAGGCCACACACTCCATACCCTGGGTCTGGGCGCAGCGGAAGCTTCCTTGAGGTAAAAATATTGCCTGCCCGGTTTGCAGCAGATGGGCGCCGCTGTGGGAATAATAGGCGGCGCTTCCCTTTAACACAAAGGTCAAATCGCAAAATCCGATCTCACTAGGCAGAAGCTCCCATTGGGGGGAGCATCGCTTGTGGACAAAATAGGTAAGGGTCAGTTCCAAGACCGTTTCCCCTTTCTGTAATTTGTGCAAATTCTATGGGGTTTATCTATGTACAAACCCCATGGTTACGGCTATTATTATAGCAAATCTATATGGTGTTTGTATATCTTTTAGGGAGGGCTTGCTATGAAACCGGTAGATCTGGAACGGTTCTGGGCTGACGATGAATTGGCCCATGAGGACAACTGTTTTTCTGAAAATGCGCCCCAGGTAGCCCTGGGTATCCGCATGAGCGACGAGTGTGTGTTTGACGAATTGGGAAAGCCGGGAAACCCATGGGGCGAAACGGAGCGGGAGCGGCGCATAGAATTAAACCGCCGATATAATGACAAGGCCGAGGAGATCGTGGGCCGCCGCTTGCTCCGGGAGGAGTTTCCCCTTCCGGAAGAGATTTTCCCGGAATATAAGGGTATCGGGGAGGTGTTTGGCGGGCAGTATGTGTTTGATGGGAACACTACTTGGCTCAAGGGCTCCTGCTCCACTCCAGAAGAACTGGAAGCTATTTTGGATAAAGTAGACCGAATGGATTTGGAAGATTTTATCCTGCCTGCAAACTGGTACGCGGAAAAGAAACGTATCCAGGAGACCTACGGCACCCAGCCTCCCCTGTGGCGTCATGTCCGCGGCCCGGTCACGCTGGCCACCTCCATTTTCGGGGCGGAAAACCTCATTTTTCTCTACTATGACGCGCCAGAGTTGTTTACCCGGTTCAGTCAGACCATCCTCCGGGTGATTCTTGCCTATATCCGGGTTTCCACCCGGGAAGCGGGACTTACCATGGAAACCGCTCCCCATGGCTTCTCCTTTGCCGACGATGACTGTAACCTGTTTACCCCGGAAATGTATGAGATTTTCGGTTACCCGGTGCTCCGGGAAGTGTTTGCCCTATGCTCTCCCAACCCACAGGACAGCCGCTACCAGCATTCCGATTCCGCCATGGCGCACCTGCTGCCCATTCTTGCCCGGCTGAACCTGACAGGCTGCAATTTTGGCCCCACCGTCACCGTGGAGGAGATTCGGCGGTATATGCCCAACACCCGCATTGACGGCCAGCTGGCTCCCTTTACCTTTATGCGCAACAACGAGGACGATATTATCGCCGAGGTCAAGCGGGACTGTGATGCCATCCGAGCTACCGGTACCCGGGGCCTGAACTTGAGCACGGCTGGCTCCATCAACAACGGCTCCCTGCTCACCAGTATGCGGGCGGTGATGTATGCTATTCAGCAGTATGGAAGATATTAAGCAAAAAAATAAGGGCCTTCTTCGGCCCTTATTTTTGGTTTTTCGGCTTTTTTAGCAAAATGCGGGTGGTGCCCTGGTTTAAAGAGAGCAGCTTGGTTTGAATACGGGGGTGCTTGAGCTGGGTGCGCACCATATCCCGCAGCACAGTGCCCCGGCTATAACCGTGGATGACCACTACTTCTTCGATTTTGGGGCCTGCATGGGAAAGCAGGTGTTCCAGGCGGGTTTTGGCGTCAGACGCCATGAGGCCGTGAATATCCACCTCCATAACAGAGGGGGAGGGATAGGTGACCTTCATACTAAATAGGCCTTCTTTCTGTTAAATAAGATTGGGAAAAATTTTGGAAAACCAAATTTTCCGTATTTTTTCCAGTGCTTTTATGGTATAATCAGAATACTACAGCAGTACAAGGGACATTCATAGGCCGTATTGGCCGGTTTCCCTTTATTATACAGGAAACCCGGGACCGGGGCAAGAGGGAGGGCCAGCCATGACGGTGGTGGATATTCGAAATATTGTGACGGACAGCAACGTGGAGATTATTTCTATCAGTCCGTCTACCATTTATTACGCGGAGGAGAAAAGCGAGGAGGGGCACCGCAGCCTGTTTATTCTGGAATATAACCGGGAGACCCGCAGGGAGCGGATTATTGCCAATTATTTTCTCACCCGCCCTTCCTTTGTCCAGCATTACTTTGATTTTCCCGGGGAAATTTTGGTAGTGATGGAAAACGGCGGCAGTACGGTGTGGCTGTTGAGCATTGACAAACAGACCGGGGAGGAAAAGGCCCTGGAGGAGATCCATTTTGTGGGGGGCTTTTTTGGCTGCAAGGCATTGGATGAGCACCATGTGATCTTTTATACCCAGGAGAATGAGCAGCACCGGGATTTGTTTGAGGAATACCGCAGAACCACGGGATTTTCCCGGGTAGCCTGCCTGTATGATATTACGGAGCATAAATATGTATACATACGGGACCGGCGCATCTGTAATCTGGCGCCGGAGGATTTGATTACCTATGACGTGGGGGGCGAGACCCAACTGCTGATTTTGCAGCCCTATGGCAGTGAAGAGGAAAAGGAGCACTGCTACCGCAACCGCCGCTGGCTAGGGGATGGGGTAGAGGATGTGGCGTGGCTGTGTACTCTGCTGGATTTTGTGGTAGGGGTCAAAACCGGAGAAAGCCATTTGCCTCTGGAGCGGGTGCTCAGCGCCGGTACCGACGGCCTGCTGCGTTTTGCAGGTATGGATGAATACAACCTGTATTTTAGGGCCAAATATTTTCCCACCAGTGACCAGCGTATCTGCGCGGTGAGTAAAGCTACTGTGCGCAAAGCAGTGGTAGCCGACTTGAACCTGAAAGATGATGAAGGTCCGGCATCTTTTTACATCGATATGGATGCGGCCCAGGTGTTTCGAGTGGAAGAACTGGAGGATGGATATCATATCACCGGTACTTTGAATTCTGCGGTGGATGCTTTTTACACCAAGGAACTGGGAGATTTTGTATGCTGTATCCAGGATCGGTTCATCGTGGCCCGGTATATGATGAGCGATGACAGCGACGCTTTTACCTTCCACTCCATTTTTGACTGCAAGACCGGCAAGCAACAGAGCTATGAATGCCAGTGTGCAGTAAAGGGCAGCACAGTGGTGCTGTATTAAGTTTGCATGTGCGCGAAGAAAATTTAACGTTTTTTCTAAAAAATAGGTTGACAAACTGATTTTTCAGGCATATAATAACTTTAACATAGTAAACCGATGAGTAAGAGTAGTACCCATACAGTATCTTTCTCCAGAGAGCCGGGGGTGGTGAAATCCCGGTGGAAGGACGTGTGGCGAATGGACTTACGAGGGCCGGGTGAGCGCCGAAAGGCGGGTAGCCTGAGACGGGAACTCCGCCCGTTATCAAGGGAGCATACATGATGGTGTATGGAACAAGTGGGCGATTTTCGCCAAACTGGGTGGTACCGCAGGAGTTAGCAGCTCTTGTCCCTGTAAATACAGGGGCAAGAGCTTTTTATTTATCCATATGGCATCCCCGAAAACCATCACTGTGAAAAATTTCTAATTTTGAAAGGAGCAACCTATCATGGCAAAAATTCCTCACAGACTGAATCTCACCGAAGACCAGCTCCCGAAGCAGTGGTATAATATGCGGGCCGATATGAAAGAGCAGCCGGAGCCCATGCTCAATCCTGCTACCCTAAAGCCCATTAAGACCGAAGAACTGTATCCCATTTTCTGCGAGGAGCTGGCCGCCCAAGAGATGGACAGCACCAACCGTTATATCGACATTCCCGAAGAAGTGCAGGAGATCTATAAATGCTATCGGCCTTCCCCTTTGTGCCGAGCCTATACTCTGGAAAAATATTTGGATACCCCTGCCCGTATCTATTATAAGTTTGAGGGCAACAATACCTCCGGCAGCCACAAGCTGAATTCTGCGGTTCCCCAGGCCTATTATGCCAAAAAGCAAGGGCTCAAGGGCTTGACTACCGAAACTGGTGCCGGCCAGTGGGGTACCGCTCTGGCAGAGGCTTGCGCCTACTTTGGCCTGCCCCTGACAGTGTTTATGGTGAAGGGTTCCTATATGCAGAAGCCCCACCGCCGTTCCATTATCCAAACCTTTGGCGCAGATGTGATTGCTAGTCCCAGCGACACCACCGCCGTAGGCCGCGCCATCCTGGCAGGAGACCCGAACACCACAGGCAGCTTGGGCTGCGCTATCAGCGAAGCCATCGAGGTGGCTACCACCCATGAGGGCTACCGCTATGTTCTGGGTTCGGTGCTCAACCAAGTGGTGCTCCATCAATCCATTATCGGCCTGGAATCTAAGATGGCTATGGAGATGCTGGATGAGTATCCCGACATTGTCATCGGCTGTGCTGGCGGCGGCTCTAACCTGGCGGGCCTCATTGCCCCCTTTATGCAGGATAAGCTGTTGGGCCGGGCCAACCCTCATTTTATCGCGGTAGAACCCGCCTCCTGCCCCACCCTTACCCGTGGTAAGTATGCTTATGATTTCTGCGATACCGGTAAAGTGACGCCTTTGGCAAAGATGTACACACTGGGATGCGGCTTTATCCCCTCTGCCAACCATGCCGGCGGCCTGCGGTATCATGGTATGTCCCCCATCCTTTCCAAGCTGTATCATGACGGCTACTTGAACGAGGCCCGGGCGGTGGAACAGACCAAGGTGTTTGAAGCTGCCACCCTGTTCGCTAAAACCGAGACGATCCTGCCCGCACCGGAATCCTCTCACGCCATCCGGGTGGCCATTGATGAGGCTTTGCGCTGCAAAGAGACCGGCGAGAGTAAGTGTATTCTCTTTGGTCTCACTGGCACTGGCTATTTCGACATGACAGCATATACCTCTTTCCGGGAGGGTACTATGACCGATTATATCCCCACAGATGAGGATTTGCAGCCAGGGTTTGACTCTTTGCCTAAAATCGACGGTTAATTCCTATTGGTTTTTGACAAGAATCGGGCAATCCGTAAAAAAGCTTTGGTTTACAAAAATCTGATTTTGGATAAAAAAGAGATTCTCCCAAGGAAGCCTGTGAAATAGTTGACATACCATATGTTGTGGGGTATAATAGAGCCAACGAAGGGAACCGGAGAGAGTTCGGGGGAACTTCCAAGACATTGTTTATAAGATCGGCGGCAAAGAATGCCGCACCTTTTTCAATACAACTCCTCCCCAAAAAGGAAAAAGCCGGGTTTCCCCGGCTTTTTCCTTTTTTTTCGCTATCCATTATTTTTCCCCAGTTTTAGGCCTTTTTTCTGTTTGCGAAATTTTCGAAAAAGAAGGGGAGAAGGAAAAAGAGAAAGAAAACAGGTAAGTTGTGAATAAGTTTATCGGATAAGAAAGTAAGCGAAAGAAAGACTGCTTTAAAATCTGTTATTCCTGTGGGACAGAAAAAGCCGATATACAATATATAGTAGTCATCTCTTTGAATATAGGAGATCACTTTTCCATAAAAGGAAAAAAATGAAAACCTGCTTCAGATTTCTTGCAGAAAAATTTTGAGTATGGCATAATAAATAAGTAATCCTCTCCAGCTTGGGAGAGGGGCCTTTAGAAGAACGGGAAAAGAAGGAGAGAAATCGTATTATGAGTAAAAATAAGCGGAACCTGGGGTTAATGCGGCGGTTTGCCCCCTATTTTAAAAAGTATAAGGGCGTGCTGGTGTTCGACCTGTTTTGCGCCGCCCTTACCACCGTGTGTGAATTGGTGCTGCCCCTTATCGTGGAATATATTACCGATATGGGTATGAACAACTTAGAAGCTCTGACGGTACAGATGATTTTGCAGGTGGGCCTGTTTTACCTAGTGCTGCGGCTCATCGACGGCGCGGCCAACTATTATATGGCCTCGGTGGGGCATATTATGGGCGCCAGAATCGAAACGGATATGCGCCGGGATTTGTTCGACCATTTGCAGAAGCTGTCGTTTTCCTATTATGATAACACCAAGATCGGCCAGCTGATGGCCCGTATCACCAGCGACCTGTTTGACGTGACGGAGTTTGCCCATCACTGCCCGGAGGAGTTCTTTATTGCCGGGGTGAAGATCGTGGCTTCCTTCTGCATTTTGGTGCCTATGAACTTGTGGCTCACCCTGATTATTTTTGCCATTTTGCCCCTGATGGTGGCCTGCTCCATGTATTTCAACCGCAAAATGCGGGTGGAGTTCAAGCGCTCCCGAGTGCAGATCGGCGAACTCAATGCCCAGGTGGAGGACAGTTTGCTGGGAGTACGGGTGGTCAAATCCTTTGCCAATGAGGACATCGAGCGGGAAAAGTTTAACGAAGGAAACAGCCATTTTCTCACCATCAAGCGGGCCATGTATAAGTATATGGCGGGGTTCCAGACCTCTACCCGGCTGTTTGACGGCCTAATGTATATTGTAGTAGTGGTGGCCGGTGCACTGTTTATGGTGAACCGGCAGTTGGCCCCCTCACAGCTTATGGCCTATTTGCTGTATGTTTCCACCCTGCTTACCTCCATCCGGCGGATTGTGGAATTTACCGAGCAGTTCCAGCGGGGTATGACGGGTATTGAGCGGTTTGTAGAGGTGATGGACGCACCTGTAGATATTCATGACGAACCCGGCGCACAGACCCTGACCCATGTGGAAGGTGACATCCGCTTTGAGGATGTGGGCTTCTCCTATACCGACGACGGCACCGAGGTGCTCTCCCACATCAACCTGCACGTAAAGCCCGGGGAGAACGTGGCGCTGGTAGGCCCCTCCGGCGGCGGAAAAACCACCATGTGCAGCCTGATTCCCCGGTTCTACGATGTGACGGAGGGAGCGGTGCTCCTGGACGGCAAGGATATTCGGGGGTTGACCCTCCACTCTTTGCGCTCCATGATCGGCGTGGTACAGCAGGAGGTGTATCTGTTCTCCGGCTCTGTGCTGGAAAACATCCAGTATGGCCGTCCCGGTGCTTCTCGGGAAGAGGTGGTGGACGCCGCCAAAAAGGCAGGTGCTCACGAGTTTATCATGAACCTCCACGATGGTTACGACACCTATGTGGGCGAGCGTGGCGTAAAGCTCTCCGGCGGCCAAAAGCAGCGTATCAGTATTGCCCGGGCATTTTTGAAGAACCCGCCGGTGCTGATTTTGGACGAGGCTACCTCAGCCCTAGACAATGAGAGCGAAAAGCTGGTGCAGCAGTCTTTGGAAAAGCTGGCAAAAGATCGCACTACCTTTACCATTGCCCATCGGCTTTCCACCATTCGCCGGGCTGATACCATTTTGGTACTCACCGAAAAAGGGATCGAGGAGCGGGGCACCCATGAGGAACTCATGGAGAAAAACGGCATTTACGCCCATTTGTATCAGCTCTCTACGGGGCTGGAAACTTTGGGATAAGGCCCAAAAGCAAAACCCAGGCAAGCGGGAAGAGGGGAGACCGTTTAAGGCATCCCTGCTTCCTGCTTTTATAAAATATAAAATAAAAAATGCCTGTTAGCAGGGAGAGGGGCTTTTGTCGGCTAAAATTCAGCTTTTTTAAATTGCTTGTATTTTTGGCAGCCAAGACCCCGAAAATGAAACGGTTCTTCCGTATTACTGTATATAGAGGTGTCAACATGGACCAAGAGTATGAATTGGTCGTCCAAGTAGACGCAGCAAAAAATGATACGTTGGCTGCCGATCAACTGGTGCGGCAATACCTTCCTTTTATTAAGGCGGAAACAGCAAAATTCATCCACCGATTCCCTGTGGAAGGAGAGGATGATGAGCTGGGCATCGCCATGTTTGCGTTTCATGAGGCGGTATTGCGTTACGAAACGCCCCGAGGGGCATTCTTGCAATATGCAGCGCTGCATATCCGTCACCGGCTCATCGATTATATGCGCAAGGAAAAACGGCACGCGGGGGGTATCTCTCTGGAAAGCTCTCATGATGATGAGGATAGCCGTACTATGCTGGATCAGCTGGAGGACGGACACAACGAACTGACACGCCGGGAAGACCTTTCGGCTGCCCAGAGTGAGATTGGGGAGTTTGCGTCCCAGCTTTTGGAGTTCGGCCTTTCTCTTTCGGATATTGCCGAAAACTGTCCCAAGCAAAAACGTACTTTGGCTGCCTGCCATCAGGCTTTGGAGTGCGCCAAGGAAAACCCGGAACTGTTGGAAAAGCTACTGGCTACCAAACGGCTTCCGTTAGGGCAGCTGGTGCAGCTTTCCGGCTTGGACAAAAAGACTCTGGAACGACATCGGAAATACTTGGTAGCCATTTTTCTGGCATATACCAACGGCTTTGAGATTATCCGGGGGCATTTGCAGCAAATGTCTCCCCAGAAAGGAGGCCGGGCATAATGAAGTATCTGGTCATGGAATGTGGGCTCAGCTATGCCGTTGTACTGGATGAACAGGGGCGCTTTTTGAAAGCTGCCAACCTGAATTATTGTGTGGGCCAAGAATTGGAACAGGTAGTACTGTTGAAAAGCAGGAGGAAAGCCAAACCTCTACAGAAGATTTTATCTTTGACGGCGGTGGCGGCTTGCCTGTGTATTCTGTCTTTGCTGGCATTTCAATTTGTTATTTCCCCAGTGGGAACCATACGAATGACCATTAATCCCGATGTGGCCATGAAAGTAAACCGGCTGCACTATGTAGTGGGTCTGGAAGGGCTTAATGAGGATGGTAAAGAACTGATCCAAGGTGTGGACTACTCCTGGAAAAAAGTGGAGGAAGTCTCCGATGAGTTGGCAGATAGGGCACTGGAGAAAGGGTACCTTTCCCAAGGGGATCAGATCCGGCTTTCGGTAGAATCTGGGGATACAGAATGGAAAACGGCCGCAGAGGAAATGATCGTGGCAGAATTGGAAGTCCATCTGGATCATGAAGTTGCCATTATACTATGGGGCGGCGAAGAAGATGAGCATGAGGATGAACAGGGAGCGTCTGTGACGGTTTCACAGCCGCAGAATGAGATGAAACCCACCCCAACTCCTCCTACAGTTACCCCAACCCCCTCTCAGGTACCGCCGGAAACAAATTCCAGTGCGGGAAAGCCTGCTAACGGTAATGATCCCGACGACGATGATGACGATGATGACCATGACGATGATCGCGACGACGATGATAACGATGAAGACCGTGACGATGATCGCGACGACGATGATAACGATGAAGACCGTGATGATGATCGTGACGATGATTCCGACGATGATGATAACGATGAAGACCATGATGATCGCGATGACGATGATAATGATGATGACCGTGACGATGATGAAGAAGACGATGACGACGATGACGACTGAAAATATTATTTTTTGAAAAATTAGGAAAATTTTTTCAAATGACCCCGATTTTGAAAAATGCCATGCGTATTCTTTATACACAAGGCAATCAAAAGCCCTCCGACTTACCAAATAAAACCAGAATAAAGGAGAGTTGTAATTATGAAAAAAATGAATCGGAAAAACAAGATCGCCACAGCCGCAGCTGTAGTAGTAAGCCTTTCACTTCTTTCCGGATGCGTTTCCGCAAACCCCAGCGCACCCGCTGCCAGTGGTACTTCCTCCCAAGGAGACCAGACTGTAGGAACTATCCTTCTCAGTGTAAACCCGGAGATCGAAGTGGATTATGACCTGCAAGGTTTGGTGCAGGATGTGGAAGGAAAAAACGAAGACGGCAAAAAGGTAGTGCAGAACTATACCGGTTATGCTGGCAAGGAGTGCCAGACGGTAGTATCAGAACTGGTAGAGGAGATCTATCAGGAAGGTTATTTTGACAATACCATTGACGGCCATACTAAAAATATCGTAGTGAAGCTGGAAGAAGGCTCCCGGTATCCCGATGATGCCTTTTTAGAGGAAGTGGCTGAAGGCGTGCGCAGCACTGTGGAAGCACATAAGCTGGATTCTTCTGCCATGACAGTGGATGAGAGCGATTATACCTCCAACGGTTATATTGGATTGGATAAGGCCAAAGAGTTGGTGCTGGCCCAGTTGGGACTGGATGAAGCACAGTTTACCGAAAAAGATTATGAACTGGATGACGGCGTATATGAGCTGGAGTTTACCGCCAACGGTACGGAATATGACTTTGAGGTAGACGCTGTTACCGGAAAAATCATGAAGGCCGATTATGAGAACAACGACGATTGGGGCAGTGCCGGAACGACGGAGACTTCCAGCAGCCAGGGCACTACTGACATTGGTGTAGAAAAGGCCAAGGAGATCGCTTTGACCCAAGCAGGTATCAAGGCTTCTGATGTAACGGTTTGGGAAAAAGCCAAACGGGATGGCAACGCCTATGACATCGAGTTTAAGGCCAACGGCAAAGAGTATGATTACGAGATCCACGCCACTTCCGGCAAGGTGTTGGAATATGACCATGAGTGGGACGATGATGCTTATACCGGCAACA
>CALWIS010000145.1 GCA_944380795.1 uncultured Clostridia bacterium
CAACCATATATTTTGAAGGTAGAGGGGGATTGGGTTTGTATTTATAACCTCAGCAATGAAGCTTCTGCGTGTGGACTATGGTTGGGCCATATAGAGGGAGAAGAGCTAGTTTACCATGACTTTTATATGACCCCAAATTTAATTTCCAGTTTTATGGGCTTTACCGTCACGCCGGATGGAAGGCTGTATTATTGGGGAGACGCTGACGGGATGTCCATCGGGCCGATCTATGAAAATGGAGTACCCATTGTTATCGATGCGGATCTGCAAAGCGTCCAGTTTACAGATGATGGGGCGGTATATTTTCTCAATGGTTCCTCCTCCTGGACACTAAATCGTATCGCAGATGGGAAAATGGAGGCCATAGCTCAAAATATCAAGGATTTTATCCCCTGCACCCGGGATTATGCCCTATGTCTGCAAAACCGTGAGGACAAGGGATATGACCTGTTGGCCTGCAATGGTGGGAATCAAACCACGGTGGTAGCCGAGCAGGTGGAAGCCCTGCTTCGGCCCACGCAAAACCAGATGTATACCCTTGCATCACCCTATGCCAACGGTGTAGGCGGTGTGGATGGTTCAGAAGTCACTACAGAAATTGTTGACTGATAAAAAATATTCTGCAATGGAGGTTGCGATATGTCAAAAAAAGAACTGCTCCTGGGCAATGAAGCCGTTGCCCGGGGATTGTACGAAGCCGGTGTGCGGGTAGTTTCCAGTTATCCGGGAACCCCCAGCACCGAAATCACCGAAAATGCTGCAAAATACGACGAAATCTACTGCGAATGGGCGCCCAATGAAAAGGTGGCCATGGAAGTGGCTTCTGGCGCCAGCTTTGGCGGGGCGCGCTCCTTCTGCGCCATGAAGCACGTGGGCCTCAATGTGGCTGCTGACCCCCTGTTCACTATGAGCTATATCGGCGTCAACGGCGGCATGGTCATCGGCGTGGCCGACGACCCGGGAATGCACTCCTCCCAGAACGAGCAGGATTCCCGCCATTATGCCCGGGCTTCCAAGACCCCCATGCTGGAACCCGCGGATTCTGCCGAATGTAAGGATTTTGCCAAGCTGGCCTATGACCTTTCCGAACAGTTTGATGTGCCGTTTATCCTGCGGCTCACCACCCGCATCGCCCATTCCCGCAGTTTGGTGGAGCTGGGAGAGCGGGAAGAACATGAACTGAAGCCCTATGAGAAGAACCCCGCCAAAAATGTGATGCTGCCCGCCTTTGCCAAGCCCAAGCACGTAAAGGTGGAGGAGCGCACCGTGGCCCTGCGCCAATGGGCCGAGACTTCCGGCATCAATGTAGTGGAGGACAACGGCGCAAAGGTTGGCGTTATTGTGGAAGGCGCTGTTTACCAGTACGCTCACGAGGCGCTGGGGGATTCCGTCAACTACTTAAAGCTGGGGATGCTGTGGCCCCTGCCCGACCAGCTTTTGAAGGACTTTGCCGCTGCCAATGAAAAGGTATATGTCATCGAGGAGCTGGACGACGTGGTGGAGAGCCACTGCAAGTCCCTGGGCCTTACCGTTACCGGAAAAGACCTGTTCCCCCGGTGCGGCGAATTCTCCCAGAAGCTTATCCGCAAGCTGATGAAGGGCGAAGAGCCGGAGTTCGATACTCTGGACGAGGCCATTCCCGGCCGTCCGCCGGTGATGTGCTGCGGATGCCCCCACCGTGGGTTGTTCTACGCCCTGAAAAAGGCTAAGGTGTATGTCAGCGGCGACATCGGCTGCTATACCCTGGGCGCTTCCGCTCCTTTGAGCGCTATGGATACCTGCGTGTGCATGGGTGCTTCCATTTCCGCTCTCCATGGCTACAACAAGGCCAGAGGGGAGGAGGCCGAGAAGAAGTCGGTGGCGGTAATCGGCGATTCCACCTTTATCCATTCCGGTGTTACCAGCCTCATTGATATTGCCTATAACCGCAGCAATTCAGTGGTCATTATTCTGGATAACTCCATCACCGGCATGACCGGACACCAGCAGAACCCCACCACGGGCTACACCATCAAGGGCGACCCCACCAGTGCGGTGAATCTGGAAGCCCTCTGCCATGCTATCGGCATCAACCGGGTGCGGGTGGTAGATCCCTATGACCTGCCCGCCGTACAGCAGGCATTAAAAGAAGAACTGGCCGCAGAGGAGCCGTCGGTGATTATCAGCCGCCGCCCCTGTGCTTTGCTGAAATATGTAAAACATAAGCCTGCCCTGACCGTGGACACCGATTCCTGCATTGGCTGTAAGGCCTGCTTGGGTATCGGCTGCCCGGCCATCAGCATCCGCGACGGCAAAGCCTGCATCGACCGTACCCAGTGCGTGGGCTGCGGCGTGTGCGTAAGCCTTTGCCCCAAAAAAGCCATTGGAGGTGCCGCAGAATGAGTAACGGAAAAAGTGTAATGATCGTCGGCGTGGGCGGGCAGGGAACCCTGCTTGCCAGCCGTTTGCTGGGTGCGGCCATGACCGCCAAAGGCTTTGATGTCAAGGTGAGCGAAGTGCACGGCATGAGCCAGCGCGGCGGCTCTGTAGTGACCTATGTGCGCTACGGCGAGAAGGTGTATTCCCCCATTATTGAGGAAGGGGAAGCGGATATTATTCTGGCCTTTGAGCAGCTGGAAGCTGCCCGCTATCTGCCCTACCTGAAAAAGGGCGGCACTGTGGTGGTGAACACCC
>CALWIS010000146.1 GCA_944380795.1 uncultured Clostridia bacterium
GGAATTACGGTGTTTTCTTATTTTCTCGGGTACAAAATGGCTTCTGATAAAATCAGTGCATCTTGCGGAGAGGAAAGCCAGACCTTTTACGCATCCATTTCGGAAATCAATGGGGATACCTTTGGGGTAAAAGGGCTGGAAGTTAACGATATCAATTATAGGGGGGAGTTCACCTTTTCAATAAAGGAAGAAACTGCTGTTTTGTGGAGAGGGACTCCCATAACCCCAGAAGATCTGGAACCAAACGACACTATATCCATCACAATCCAGGGAGAGGTGCTGGAGAGTTATCCGGCCATCATCCAAAATGTGACGAAAGTACAGCTGTTGGAAGATGAGGTGTAAAAAGGACAGTATGTCCCATAGTTGGCTATTATGAAAAAGGTGGGATTGGTCCAATGAACCGTGCAATATTTGCGAATTAAACTCTTTTAAAAACGGAGGTGGCGAGATGAAATTCCGCACACAGGTAAAAAAACTGGAAGCTCCGGGCAAGTGGACAGTATTTCTGGCACTGGTATTGGGTTCCTCTTTTGTGAACCGTGTGGTGCCGTCTTCGCCTATAGAGGGTACACTCCAGTATGAGATTGGCTGTCCGATACCTTGGCTGAACGTCTATTCTTCCCAGAGCGGGGAGTGGAGCGTTTTGAATTTGTTGTTTAATGGCAATGAGGGAATCTGGATTAACCCTTTGGCGCTGTTGGCATATGTCCTATTGGCGCTGCTGCTGGGTATTTTGGTGCAATGGGTTTTCAATCGCTTTTGGCCGCGCTCCCCCAGAGAAGAATCCCCCAAAATTGAAAAGCAGGGCTTTTGGCATGTGATAGGGGAACTTTGCCGCTTTTTAAAAACCCCCGGCTGGATCGCCGCGGCGGCGGGCTGGGTGCTGGGGCTGTGTTTTATTTCCCAAGTCGTGCCCCCACAGAATGCTTTTGGCCACTATCAATACCTGATCGGAAATTGGATGACCATTTATGCAGAGGAGCCGGGAAGAAATGCCCTTGACCTGCTGTTTAACGGCAATGCAGGCATCTCCCTGAATCCCATCTATTTCTTTACTAACTATTTCCTGCCGGGATTGGCAATCGGCGGATTGGTGCAGTATTTAGCCAACTGGCTGCAAAAGAGGAAGCGGGAGAAGATCGTCGGCAAAGCTCTCCCCACCGCCTGAAAAATGACCGTATAAAATTTAGGCCGGACCTTGTTAAGGTCCGGCCTTTTGCTATCTATTTTCAGGAATGCCATCCCCGCATCTGTCGCAGATGCGCCACCGTCTCGGGAATCTCCCGAAGAAGGATGTCCACCTCTTCCTCGGTGTTCAAATCCCCCAGCGTGAGCCGCAGGGAGCCTTTGGCCAGTTCCGCATCCACGCCCAGTGCCCGAAGCACATAGCTGGGGTCTTGGGAGCCGGAGGCGCAGGCGGAACCGGAAGAAGCACAGATGCCTCGCATATCCAGCAGCAAGAGCAGGGATTCCCCTTCGATACCCGCAAAGCTCAGGTTGAGGTTTCCCGGCAGACGGCGTTCCCGGTCGCCGTTTAAGCGGCAGCCGGGGATGGACAGCAGTCCGGTAAGGAGCCGGTCCCGCATGGCGCGCACTTTGCGGGAGGTGTCCTCTCGGTGCAGGCAGGTTTCCTCCATAGCAACTCCCAGCCCCACAATGGCGGCGGTGTTTTCCGTCCCTGCCCGTCGTCCTGATTCCTGCTCCCCGCCGTGGATGAGGTTGGGAAAGTGCAGCCCTTCCCGAATATACAGGGCGCCGATGCCCTTGGGACCGTGGAATTTGTGCCCGGACAGGGAGAGAAGGTCGATGTGCTCTTTCACAACGTCGATGGGCAAAGCCCCCGCCGCCTGTACAGCATCGGTGTGGAACCAAATTCCCTTTTGCCGGCAAATGGCCCCAAGTTCCCCAATGGGCTGGATGGTACCCACTTCGTTGTTGGCGTACATGACGCTCACCAGCCCGGTATCTTCCCGGATGGCCCGTTGTAGATCCTCCGGGCGTACAATGCCGTTTTCATGCACTGGCAGCAGGGTAATGGAAAATCCTTCCCGTTTTAGGGCGTCCAAAGTGTGCAGAATTGAGGGATGCTCAAAGGCGGTGGAGATGATATGTCGCTTCCCGTTTTTAGCAAGAAAAGCCGCGGCACCTTTCAGAGCCCAGTTGTTGGCCTCGCTGCCGCCAGAGGTGAAAAAAATTTCTCGATTTTGCCCTCCAAGACAACGGGCAATAGTTTCCCGCGCCTCTTCCAGTGGAACGCGGACCCTTCTTCCCAAGGAATACAGGGAAGAGGCGTTGCCGTATTCTTCCCGCAAAAAGGGGAGCATGGCTTCCAATACAGTGGGGGAAAGCCGGGTGGTGGCGGCATTATCGGCGTAAATAATGGGCTTCATGGTATCGGCTCCTTTCGGAAATGCAGCATGGCAGGGAATCAGGACAAACAGGAAAAACTTCCATTGTTTCTGCATATTACTATACAGAGGGAAAGCCCCCCTTGCAAGTATTGGGAAAAAATTTTTTACAGGTGCTCTCAATAACTGATATCCCGCTCGCTGCGGGAAATACTACCAAAAACCGGAAAAAAAGCAACAAAGGATGGGAGGGGTTAGTTGAAAAATCCAAATCCCTTGACACTGTTAGGGATGTAGAGTAAAATAAAAAGGAATATTTGTGTCCGGATTTTGCCGTTTTGCCTGCCTAATAGGATAGGCGCGGCCTTTAGATCGCTTTTGCAGATTCGGTTCAGTATTTCCGGCAAAGG
The DNA here is from genome assembly GCA_944380795.1 of uncultured Clostridia bacterium. Lineage (GTDB taxonomy): Bacteria > Bacillota > Clostridia > Oscillospirales > Acutalibacteraceae > Heritagella_A. The sequence continues at coordinate 2,762 of CALWIS010000146.1, forward strand.
CCGGTTTTTCAGAACTTTACAGTCTGCCCTCTTTGCGTATTCGGGAAATGGCGGCGCAGCCGCCCGGAAGGGGAGCGCGGATTGTTGGTAATGACAAAGTGTACTTAATTTTGAGGGTAAACAGAAAAAGGGAGTCGGCCGCCCGTTGCGGAGACCCCCAGTTTTTGTTTGCCGGAATTGGAGGTTTATTGCGTGACAAAAAAGAATACCAACGTTCAGGAAACAGAAAACAAGCCCCGCCGCACTTCTTCCGGGGTTAAAAAAGCGGCAAAGTCTGTGGATATGCCCTTGTATCAGAAGGTGCTGCCCCCAAAACGGCAAAAAGTAACCGCTGCGGCTCCCGCAGAAGCAGAAGAAACCCGGAGCACAGCAAGCCGTACCCAAACTACCCGCCAGCCCCGGCGTACTGCCGGGCGTCCTGCGGCTAAAAGAGGTCGGGGTCGTCAGGTCCCTCAGAAACCTTCTATGAAGGTATATTTCTTGGGCGGTTTGAATGAGATCGGAAAAAACTTTACCCTGTTTGAATGTGGGAACGATATGGTGATCGTAGACTGTGGTATGGCGTTCCCCACCGACGATATGCTGGGCATTGACTTAGTGCTGCCGGATTTCACCTTTGCAGAGCGCAATGCGGATAAGATTCGGGGCATCGTGCTCACCCACGGTCATGAGGACCATATCGGTGCGCTGCCCTATCTTCTGAAAAAGATCAATCTTCCTATTTACGGTACTGCCCTTACATTAGGGCTGGTGGAAGGAAAGCTCAAGGAGCACGGTCTGCACAATAAAGTAAAAATGCACGTCACCCATCCCGGACAGACAGTGAAAATGGGATGTATGAGCGTGGAACTCATCCATGTGAACCACTCTATTTCCGATGCAGTGGGCATTGCCATCCACAGCCCGGCAGGCACCGTGGTACACACCGGTGACTTTAAAATCGACTGTACCCCCACTCAGGGCGGCATGATCGATTTGGGCCGTTTTGCCGAGCTGGGCCGGGAGGGTGTTTTGGCCCTGATGGCGGATTCTACCAACGCAGAGCGTCCCGGCTATACCCAGACCGAGCAAAAGGTGTTTGCTACCTTTGATAACCTGTTTAAGCAGGCAGAAAAGGACCGGCTCATTATCGCTACCTTTGCCTCCAATATCAGCCGTGTGCAGCAGATCATCAACTGTGCTGTGAAGTATGGCCGCAAGGTGGCTCTTTCCGGCCGGAGTATGCTCAATGTAATGGGCATTGCTGCCGAGCTGGGCTATCTGGAGGTTCCCGACGGCGTTTTGATCGATATTGATTTGATTAACCGTTACCCCAAGGAGCAGATCGTGCTGGTGACTACCGGCAGCCAGGGAGAGCCTATGTCTGCCCTGACCCGTATGGCCTTTGCCGACCACCGGAAGGTGGAGGTAGGCCCTGGGGATACCATCATCATTTCTGCCCGCCCCATTCCCGGCAATGAGAAAATGGTGGGTACCGTGGTGGATGAACTGCTGAAGCGGGGATGCAGCGTGGTGTATGAATCCATGTATGAGGTTCATGTTTCCGGCCATGCCTGCCAAGAAGAGCTGAAGCTGATGCAGGGTATTGTGCGCCCCAAATATTTTATCCCCGTTCACGGAGAGCAGAAGCATCTGCGCAAGCACGCCAAGCTGGCCCTGGATATGGGCATGGACAGCAGCCACATCTTTATTGGGGATGTGGGAAGCTGTGTAGAACTCAACGAAAACTATATGAAGGAGCTGCCCTCGGTACCGGCAGGCCGCGTCATGGTGGACGGCCTGGGGGTAGGCGATGTGGGAAGCATCGTTCTGCGGGACCGCAAACACTTGGGCGAGGATGGCCTGATTGTGGTGGTGTGCACCATTGCCGCAGGCACAGGAGAAATCCTTTCCGGGCCGGATGTGGTTTCCCGTGGATTTGTATATGTGCGGGAATCGGAACCTCTCATGGACGAAGCCAGAAAATTGGTGTATAATATACTGGAAAATAGTGCGGAAGGGGATATCCATGACTGGAGTACTCTCAAAACCCGCATTAAGGACGGGCTTTCCCGCCTGTTATATGAACGCACCCGCAGAAGCCCCATGATTCTCCCCATTATCATGGAGGTATAAGCCGGTCGATTGGTTCCCTAAGTGAGTAAAGGAGTCGAAGAAATTGAAGCGTCGCAGGATCTGGATTTCATCCCCCATATATTATGCGCTGGTGGCGGCTATTTTCCTCATGGCGGTGGTAAGCCTGTATTGGAGTATTGCTGCTTTTGTAGTGGAAATGGTCATTGCCGCCATAGCCTGCGGAGTGGTCCTGGTGGGAGAAAAACGCTTCCGGCTCCATATTGCCACAGCGGTACGGGCAGCAAAAAACGTGCTCACCGCGCAGGATTACGACGCCTTGGAGTCCTTTTCTATTCCAGTGGCAGCTGCCGCAGAGGAGGGGGACTTGGTCTGGGCCAATCAGGTGTTTTTGCAGGCCATCAGCGGTCGAAAGGATATTCGGGGGGATAATATCCTGCGGTTTATTTATCCCAAGACGCTGCATCAGGTAGCTACCGATAAGGGGACGGATGTGACGATCCAGGATCGGCAGTATACGGTGCATGCCGTGCGCACGGTTCGCGGATACGTGCTCTATTTTGTGGATGATACCTACTATAAAGAGATCAACCGGCAATATAATGAACGTCGGCCTGTGGTGGCTATTATGGCCTTTGATAACCGGGAAGAACTGGCTCGGGATTCCTCTGGTATGGAGGAGGCCCGCATTGCCTCCGAGGTGGAGAATGTTCTCAATACTTGGGCCCAGGAAATGGGAGGCTTTTTAAAGCGCCTTTCTGGGAACCGCTTTTTGATGATGACCGATGAGGCCCATATAGCCGCAGCCAAAGAAAAGCGCTTTGAAATACTGGATAAAGTGCGGGAGATCAAAAATCAAGATAACCGCCGAGCCACTGTCTCCATTGGCGTGGGACGCGGCGCCCCCACTTTGCAAGAGAGCGAGCATTGGGCCCGTCAGGCATTGGATATGGCCTTGGGACGCGGCGGCGATCAGGTGGCAGTGAAGCAGAAGGACGATACCTATGAGTTCTTCGGCGGTCTTTCCAAAGGTGTGGAAAAGCGGGATAAGGTTCGTACCCGCGTAATTGCCGCCACTCTTTCCGACCATGTAAACGCCAGCGATGTAGTGCTAATTATGGGTCATAAATTCAGCGACCTAGATTCTGTTGGTGCTGCGGTGGGAATGTGGAGCGCCGTAACCAAAGGATTGGGACACGACGCCTATATTGTTATTGACCGAGAGCAGACCCTGGCCAAACAGATCGTCACTAGTATGGAAAAGGTGACACAGGACCGGAGGATCTTTATCGATCCTTGGGAAGCGCAATCCATGGTGACGGGGCGTACCCTGTTGATTGTGGTAGATACCCATTCTCCCTCTTTTGTGGAGAGTCCCGAAATTTTACGGGAGGTATCCCGTATTGTGGTCATCGACCATCACCGGATGATGGTGAAACATATCGACAATGCCTTGGTGTTTTACCATGAGCCTTATGCCAGTTCCGCTTCGGAGATGGTGGCGGAATTGGTGCAGTATATCAGCAGTAATTGCCTGAGCCGAGTGGAAGCCGAAGCTTTGATGGCGGGCATAATGCTGGATACCAAGAGCTTTGTGTTAAAGACCGGTGTCCGTACCTTTGAAGCCTCTGCTTATTTACGGCGCAGAGGGGCGGATACTGTGGAGGTCAAGCGGCTGTTCTCCAACAGCATTGATACATACAAGGCCAAATCCCAGCTGGTTTCCAGCGCGGAGATCTATAATAACTGTGCCATTGCTTGTTCCGCCGAAAATATCCCGGATATTCGGGTGGCTTCGGCACAGGCGGCGGATGAATTGCTGTCCATTCAAGGGGTAACGGCTTCATTTGTATTATTCCAAACAGGTAATACAGTGAGCATTTCTGCCCGTTCCTTGGGAGATGTGAATGTCCAGATCTTGATGGAGGCTTTAGGCGGCGGTGGACATCTCACCATGGCCGGCGCACAGCTGCAAGACTCTACTTTGCGGGAAGCTCGGCAGAAGCTGATCTCTGTATTGAATGAGCAGTTGGAGGCGGCGACCCATCGAGAAGGCAGCTAAAAATTCGACAAATCGTTTATTTTAAAACCTGAAATACAGGAGGTATTGATAATATGAAGGTAGTATTGCTTGCAGATGTAAAGGGAAGCGGAAAAAAGGGAGAACTGGTAAATGTTTCCGACGGATATGCCCGGAACTTCCTGTTCCCCAAAAAGCTGGCAAAAGAGGCTAACGCCCAGGCCATGAATGAGCTGAAAAATGCAGAAGAGGCCAAGGCATATAAGATCAAGACCGACACCGAGAACGCGCAGAAAGCGGCTCAGGTGCTGGAAGGCAAGACCATAAAGCTCACCGCCAAGGCGGGGCAGGGCGGACGGCTGTTCGGTTCTGTGACCGCTAAAGAAATTGCAGAAGCCGTGAAGCAGCAGTTCAAGGTAGAGGTTGACAAGCGGAAGATCGTGATTGACGGCGATATTAAAGCCTTTGGCACCTATAACTGTGAAGTTCGGCTGTATACCGGCATCAGTGCTAAAATCTTCGTCATGGTGGGCGAACAGGAATAAATAAGGAAAATGAGCCTGGCGGCCTTGGGCTGTCAGGTTTTTTCCGCTTTTCATCCCCGGTAAGGCCGGGAGTTTAGAAAGGGAGAGACGGGAATATGGCGGAAAACGACAGAACAGAAATGCTAAAGACCCAGGCAGTACCGGGAATGAATATGCCCTTTAGCCCGGAAGCGGAGCAATCGGTTTTGGGCGCGATCCTGCTGGATTCCTCCTGTATGGATCAGGTGACAGAGGTCCTGCCCCGGCCGGAATATTTTTACCAAGTGAATAACGCCCTCATCTATGAGGCTATGCTGGAACTGTTTACTGCTGGCCAGCCGGTGGATTTTGTTACCGTGCTGGAGCGACTCAAAGAAAATGAGAGCTTTGACGAAGCAACCGGCAAGGTCTATTTGATGCAGCTTGCCCAACTTGTCCCGGCAATTTCTCATGCAGATACCTATGCAAAGATCGTCCGTGACCGCTATGATGTACGCACCTTGATTGTGGCGGCCCGGCAGATTTTGGACGATGCCGCAGAATCGGGTGGGGAGGCATCCTTGCTGTTGGATTCGGCGGAGCAGCGCATATTCGATATCCGACAGGGAAAGAATATGCAAGGGCTCCAGCCTCTTAATGAGGTCATTATTGAGACTTTTGACCGGTTGGATCGGTTGAATTCTCCAGATAAAGACTTGTACCGGGGTATCCCCACCGGTATTGGAGAGCTGGACGAAACCATTACCGGATTAAATCGCTCTGACCTTATCATTCTGGCAGCCCGTCCCGGTATGGGTAAGACCAGCTTTGCTTTGAATATTGCCCGCCACGCCGCTGTAACGGTAAAGAAGAAGGTGGCCTTTTTCTCGCTGGAAATGGGCCGGGAACAGCTGGCTTCCCGGTTGCTCTCTACTGAGGCTTTGGTGGGCGGCACCAAGCTGCGCACCGGTGAGTTAAACGAAGGGGAGTGGGCACGGCTCATTGAGGGCGGCGATATCCTCTCTAAGGCTCCTATTTATCTGGATGACAATTCCAGCATTACTGTGCCAGAAATGAAGGCGAAGATCCGTCGTCTGGGGGGCGTGGACTTGGTCATCATCGACTATTTGCAGTTGATGAACAGCGCCAAACGCATTGATAACCGTGTGCAGGAGATCTCCGAGATCACCCGAAATCTGAAGATCATGGCCAAGGAATTGAATGTGCCGGTGATCGCTCTTTCCCAGTTGGCCCGTGCCAGTGAAAAGCGCACCGAGCACCGGCCTGTGCTCTCTGACTTACGTGATTCCGGTTCTATCGAACAGGATGCCGACATCGTTTTGTTCCTCTATCGCGAGGATTACTATCAAAACGAAAACGGCCCGGATGAAGACAGTGACCGGAACAGCGGTGAGTGTATCGTAGCCAAAAACCGTCACGGCGAGATCAAGACGGTTCCTCTGCACTGGCAGGGTGAGTTTATGCGCTTTACCTCGCAGGAGGTGTTCCGCCATGAGTGATGCCCTCTATCGGGTGAAAAACTGGATAGAGGAACAGGGGCTGCTCCCCGATTCTGGGTTGGTGATTGCCGGAGTGTCCGGCGGGGCGGATTCCATGGCTATGGTCCATATGCTCCATCGGATCTTGCCATCCGTGCGGCTGGTTTGTGCCCATGTGAACCACGGTATCCGTGGAGAAGAAGCGGACAGGGACCAGGCGTTTGTGGAAGAGTGGTGCCGGGAGCGGGACATTCCCTGCCGGGTATTACAGGCAGATGTGCCGGGAGAGGCCCAAAAATCCGGCGAAGGGCTGGAAGCCTGCGGCAGACGGGTGCGGTATGCGTTTTTTCAAAGCCTTGTGGTGGGAGAAAACGACCGTATTGCCACCGCTCACACTCGCAGTGACCAGGCGGAGACTGTACTGCTTCACTTGATACAAGGAGCAGGGGCAAAGGGCCTGTCGGGTATTCCGGCAAAGCGCGGGAATATTATTCGCCCGGTGCTGTGTCTGAGCCGTGGAGAGGTGGAGGAATATTGCCGGGAGAATAGCCTTTTCTGGTGTAACGATGCCACCAATGAGGAGATAGAATATACCCGTAATCGGCTGCGCCATCAGGTGCTGCCCCTTCTGCGGGAAATGAATCCGGCTATGGAAGAAACGCTGGAGCGCACCGCTTTTTCTCTCAAGCGGGATGAGGAGTGTTTGGAGCAAATGGCCCGGCAGGCTTTGGAGCAGGCAAGAATAGGAGAAGGCCTGTCTGTAGAAAAGATGCAGACCCTCCCGGCAGCAGTAGCGGTGCGGGTATTGGCTCAATACTTTCAGGAAAAAGGCTGTCCTCGTCCGGAAACGGTGCATCTGGAGCAGGCTCTCCATGCGGTACAGCGGGGCGGCGGAAGGCTTTCCCTTCCCGGCGGATGCCAGGTTTCGGTGTGGTCGGATATTCTTCGGGCAGAAAAGGTGGAAAATGCTCTTGTCCATGAGTGGGAAGCCCCCATTATTGGGAGGGAGACCCTTTTGGGAGATGGCAGAACCCTCATTCTGGAGGAATTCCCGGTTTCTGCCATGAAAAACCGGATAAAATTTCATAATTTGTTATTTCCTATTTTCCTGGACTATGATACAATAACACATAGTCAAACCCTGATTGTCCGTACCCGGCGTGCTGGAGACCGCTTTTCTCCTGCGGGGAGAGGAGTTTCCAAATCACTGAAAAAACTTTTTAGTGAAGAACGAGTGCCGGTGCAGATCCGCGACCGGCTGATTGTACTGGAGAGCGGCGGAGAGATCTTGTGGGTAGAAAAGTTCGGCGTTTGCCACCGTTGCAGAGTTTGCCCGGAAACCAAACGCGTCCTGCTGTTATATTTACAGCCGGAAGAACATGGCAGAATATGAGGAGGGGCCTTGGCTCCTAAGAAAGGCGTGAACGAAATGGCAGAGAATACAAATGGTATGCTAGATGATATTCAAGAGGTACTGCTTAGCGAAGAAAAGCTCCACGAGATCGTGGAGAGGATTGGTGCCCAGATCAGCGAGGATTATAAGGATAAGAAGCTTTTGATGGTGAGCATTCTCAAAGGCTCAGTGGTATTTATGGCAGATTTGATGCGGGCCATTACCATCCCCTGCCGCATTGATTTTATGGCAGTGTCCAGCTATGGCTCCGGCACCAAGACCTCTGGAGTGGTCAAGATCATCAAGGACTTGGATATTCCCCTGGAAGGGTATGACCTCTTAATTGTGGAGGACATTCTGGACAGCGGCATGACTCTTAGCTACATACTGGATATTTTAAAGTCCAGAGGCCCCAGAAGTATCCAGATTTGTACGCTGTTTGATAAGCCCGAGCGGCGGCAGGCAGATGTAAAGGCCGCTTATGTGGGCACACAGGTTCCCGATGCCTTTATCGTGGGATATGGGCTGGATTACGATGAAAAATACCGCAACCTCCCCTTTGTCGGTGTACTAAAGCCGGAGGTATATGGCGGATAAAATAAACAGGTCAGGTATACTTCCCTGAAGGAGTGAAATACATTTTGGATAACAAGAAGGCAATCCGCAATATTGCGATCTATCTGGGCATCCCCATCCTGTTGTTTATCATCATTTTTATGTTGTTGAACAATCGGCAGGTACAGACAACCTATAAGTATTCTGATATTGTCAATTATTTTGCCGAAGAGCAGGTTTCTGCTTATAAGCTGGACTTGGGCAGCGGTGAGATGATACTGACGATTCAGGAAGAAGGCCAGGAAAAGAAGATCGGCTATGTAGTCCCCAGCGTAAACAAGTTTTACAGTGATGTGCAGCAGTACATCGACCAATACAATGAGAAAAACGACACCCGCATGAGCGAGGATATTCAACGTCCCGCCGAAACCAGCTGGTTTGTGAGCCTCCTGCCTACGCTGCTGCTGTTTGGCCTGCTCATTGTTTTCTACTGGTTCATGTACCGCCGGATGAGCGCTAGTATGGGCGACGCCGGCAAACAGATGAATTTTGGCAAGGCTAAGATCAAAAACATGAACGACGAGAAGCGCAAGACCACATTTGCCGACGTGGCTGGCGCAGACGAAGAGAAAGAGGAGCTTCAAGAGATTGTGGAGTTCCTGAAGAACCCCCAAAAATACAACGAACTGGGAGCGCGCATTCCTAAGGGCGTTTTGCTGGTGGGCCCTCCCGGTACCGGTAAAACCCTGTTGGCCCGTGCTGTTGCCGGTGAAGCAGGCGTGCCCTTCTT
>CALWIS010000147.1 GCA_944380795.1 uncultured Clostridia bacterium
TGCTGTCTCACTGACAGCTTATTTATTTTACCACACCTTTTTCCATTTGTCAAGAAGTTTTTTGAAATTTCTTTTGGAAGATTTTCAGGAGCGCTCCGCGCTCTCAATCTTCCGAAATCGTTTCAAAGTCCCATGATGACTGGAAATTTGTGGGGTAGTGCCGCCTTTCGGAACCGGTCGGTTCTCGCGGCGACTTGATTATAATACCACCGGAGGAAAGAAATGTCAACAGGGTTTGGCACAATTCGGCATAAGATGCAAAAATCTATGGTAGATTCCCCAAAATACCAAGCAAATTTTCTACATTCTGACATTATTTCCGCTTTTGCTGACGATATTCCAAAGGAGAAAGGCCGGTATGCCGCTTAAAAACCTGTGAAAAATAAGAAAAATTAGTGTATCCTGTCTTAAGAGCGATCAAACTAACCGGAATATCCGTCTCGGAAAGCATACATTTTGCCTGCTCAATCTTTTCCCGTACGATATACTCATTCAGCGCAATACCAGTCTCTTTTTTAAAGAGGCGGGAAAGATATTCGGGATTCAGAAAGATAGCTTCGGCAATTTCCGCGCGGGAAATATCCCGATCCAGATTCTGCCGGATATAATCAATGGCACTGGCGACCGGGCTGCTGCTGCCAGTATAGGTTGGCTTTTTATCTGCTTCTTCGACAGGCTGAGGCAGATCGGCCGGTTCCTTTTCTTTAATATCCTGCAGTGCCCGAGCAATGGCCGCCTCAATTTCACTGTAGGGAGCCGGCTGCAAAATATAATCAAATCCGCCTAAGCGAACCGCCTCCTGAGCGTAGGTAAATTCAGCGTGAGCCGACAGAAAGATACAGCGAGCCGGAAGTTTTTGCTCTCGAATTAGGCTTAAAAGCTCCAACCCGTTGTGGGGCGGCATCTCAATATCACATAGCAAAATATCGACCCGCTCCTGTGTAAGAAGTTTGGCCGCTTCCGGCACATCATAAGCCGTCAGGATTCGGTCTATTCCCAACTTTTCCCAGTCTATTCCCCGTTCTTCCCCCCGGACAACGTCCGGCTGGTCGTCCACAATCAAAACTGTCACTGTCGTTTCTCTCCTCTCTCCCGGTCCGGATAGGGAATGATGATTTCCGATACCGGCCCCCGGGGCGTATTATAGAAAGCAAATACTACTTTATCCCCATATATCAGCCGAAACCGGTGTCGAATGTTGCGCAGTCCCACATGGCTTTCGGCATAAATTTTATCATCTTCTGCATTGATCTCCCGCAGCACCTCTTCGGAAAAACCGTCTCCATTATCCTGGACGGTCAGGTCCACAAACCTTTTCTCTCCCTCTCCCAATACAGATGCTCGAACAGTAATCAGTGCCTTTCCACTTCCCCTGTGTTTACAGGAATTTTCCACAAAGGTGGACAAGCTGAGGGGCGGAATCATAAACTCTCTCAAAGTCGGAGGCACCTCAATCCGGCATTCGGGCGGATAGGCGGAAACCAGTCGCTGGATTTCAATATAATTGCGGATATGGGAAACCTCCTGGTCCAGCGGAACCAGTTCCATCTGATCCCGAAACATGTACCGCAGGTGCCCGGATATGATGGAACTGGTTCCATCTGATCCCGAAACATGTACCGCAGGTGCCCGGATATGCTAAGGATAATTTGTTGGATTTTGCTGACGTTCCCCTGTTCTGCTACCGCGTACAGTCCCTTGAGACAGTTTAAGTAAAAGTGGGGACGGATTTGCAGCTGAAGATATTGAAGTTGCGCTTTCTGGGCGGCGATTTCCTGCTCATAGGCCTCGATTTTGAGTTCTTTAATCTGGCGGGTCATCTCGTCCAGCGTCTGGCTGACGTCCTGAAATTCGCTGACGGCGCAGTCCGGAGTTTCAGCATCCAGGTTTCCAGCCCGAATGGAAGCGATGGTTTTCTCGATGCCGTTGAGTGGTTCGGTAACTGCCCGCCGCAGACAAAGCAGCGTAATCGGAATTAACAGGATGGAGAAAAATGAAAGTAAAACAAAAATTACTTGCAAATTGGACAGCCCATTGAAGAAGTCATCCTGACCGACCAGCAAAAACAGTACCACTTCACTCTCATCCACCTGGGCGTGCAGCACCATCCGGCGGGGACTGCCTGCGATCACATATCCGTCGTCCTCCATCGCCTTTCCAAAGTCGATTCCAGCATATTCACCGTATACTGGGGTACCGTCTTCGGTGCAGAAGGTAATCTCCGCCTTCTGGTTGGAAGAAAGGCCCACTTCACTGAGAGAGGAAAAGGAGGTAAGGGCCACAAGATAGGTTCCACGTCCTCCATAAAACCGCATCAGATAGTATTCTCCGGCAATCTCCCGCGCAACCCATCCGTCCTTATAGGAAACACTGTTGGTCACAACAGCCTGTCGGATCCAGTCCTGCACTAGCACCTTTTCCTCATAGGTGTATGAATCAGAAAAAATGTCCCGATAGCTGGAACTGGGAGCACTATATACAAAGAAGGCATCGCAGTACCCATACGCTCCGAGATAACTCCGCATCTGAGATAGGAGGTTTTGGGATGCCACATGGGCGTTTAAAGGATCTGCCCCGCCGAACAGGGTCAGATAATCGTTGTTGGAGGCCACCAGTGCGTTCATAATATCGTCCACATGGGCGAGGTTCACGTTGATCTGACTGACAGTGTACTCCAGTGCCCGCTGGTTGGAGGCTGCGATCATCCGGTTGGACTCTGCAGTGGCATATAGATTGGAAATTACCAATAGCCCGATCAGCAGGCTGAGGCCCGCTGTCATCAGCGAGGCCATTCTTTTTTTAATAGAATATTTATGCGTTGCATTCCTTTTCCTTCGAATGTTCATGCAAGATGCCTCCCAGATTAGACATTTTTTCCGCTGCTAGCCATTATATCAGCAAAATGCAGCATACTCAAGGCTATTCTGTCAAAAAGTCACGAAAACAACAATCTGGGTCACGAATATTACAGACAGGCCATGTTTTTTTTGTTAAACTAACATTACATAAAGGTTACGGAAATGGTAAGGAAAATAGACAATCTGACCATTTTGTGAACCAGATACTCGCAGCCCTTCTATATAAATAGAGCTTGGCTGAACGCCTTGAAAGGATGGGAATTATGAAAAAGAGAGCCTTGGCACTGATTTTAACCGCACTGACAGCCGCTACCGTTTTTGCTTCCTGTAACAGCGATTCCGGCAACAGCTCCAACGCTTCCGACAGCAGCACCGGCAGCGAAACCGGCACCACTGAATCCGCTACCGGCGAAGCAGACCTTCGGGAAGATGAGCTGGTCACCCTCGACGTTGTCTGCATGTCCTCCGGCAAAAATGAACCGGACATCACCGACGTTGAAAACGCGATGAACG
>CALWIS010000148.1 GCA_944380795.1 uncultured Clostridia bacterium
CCAAAAGACGCTGATATGCTGAAAAAAACGGCATGTCTATGAGAAAAACGCCTTGACTGTTCGCCCCGGATGGGATACCATATATCTATATGGAAAAAGACGTTGACGGAGACAGTAGGCAGGAAATCAGCGCTCCAGCGAGTCGGGGGCAGTGTAAGCCCGGCGCCATCGGTTCCTGACTGAATATCACTCTATCAGTCGCAGGCTGAACGGGTTTTCTCAGTAGGCTATGCCGGATTCCCTCCGTTATTGGGAGCGCATATGATGGTATGCCGCGAAAATAGGTGGTACAGCGAAGCTACAAGCCTTCGTCCTGTTTTGCAGGAGGAAGGCTTTTTTATTTGCCCCCGTGGCCCATCGGTAATTATCAGGAACAAATTAAAGGAGGAAATACCATGTACAACAAGGTATCCACAAACCTGAACTTTGTGGAACGGGAAAAGCAGGTAGAAGAGTTCTGGCGCAATGAACACATCTTTGAAAAGAGCATGGAAATCCGTCAGGACGCCCCCAACTACACATTTTATGACGGTCCCCCCACCGCTAACGGCAAGCCCCACATCGGTCATGTGGAGACCCGTGCAATCAAAGACATGATTCCCCGCTACCGCACCATGAAGGGCTATGACGTGCCCCGTAAGGCCGGTTGGGATACCCACGGTCTGCCTGTGGAGCTGGAAGTGGAAAAGCTGCTGGGTTTGGACGGCAAGGAGCAGATCGAGGAATACGGCCTGGAGCCCTTTATCGAGCGCTGCAAAGAGAGCGTGTGGAAATATAAGGGCATGTGGGAGGATTTCTCCGGTACCGTTGGCTTCTGGGCCGATATGGAGCACCCCTACGTCACCTACCACAACGAGTTTATCGAGTCTGAATGGTGGGCATTAAAGCAGATCTGGGAAAAGGGTCTGCTGTATAAGGGCTTTAAGATCGTTCCCTACTGCCCCCGCTGCGGTACCCCTCTGTCCAGCCACGAAGTGGCCCAAGGCTATAAGGATGTAAAAGAGCGCTCCGCCATTGCCCGTTTCCGCGTGAAGGGCGAGGACGCCGCTTTCCTGGCATGGACCACCACTCCCTGGACCCTACCCTCCAACGTGGCGCTGTGCGTCAACCCCGTGGAAGAATATGTCAAGGTTAAGATGAACGAGGACGGCCAGGTGTACTATCTGGCACACGCCCTGTGCGACACCGTACTGGGAGAAGGCGCCTACACCGTTCTGGAAACCTATGTGGGTAAAGACCTGGAATATAAAGAGTACGAGCCCCTGTTCCACTATGTGGAGCCCAAAGAGAAGTGCTGGTATGTCACCTGTGACGAGTACGTCACCCTGACCGACGGTACTGGTGTGGTTCACATCGCCCCCGCCTTTGGTGAGGACGACGCCAATGTGGGCCGTAAATACGGCCTGCCCTTTGTCCAGCTGGTGGATGCCAAGGGCGAAATGACCAAGGAGACCGAGTGGCCCGGCGTATTCTGCAAGGACGCCGACAAGGAAGTGCTGAAGAATCTGGAAACCCGCGGCCTATTGTTCTCCGCACCCCAGTTCACCCACAGCTATCCTCACTGCTGGCGCTGCGACACTCCTCTCATCTATTATGCTCGGGACAGCTGGTTCATCCGCATGACCGACGTAAAAGAGGACCTCATCCGCAACAACAACACTATCAACTGGATTCCTGAGACCATCGGCAAGGGCCGCTTCGGCGACTGGCTGGAAAATGTCCAGGACTGGGGCATCAGCCGTAACCGCTATTGGGGCACCCCGCTGAATATCTGGGAGTGCGAATGCGGCCACCGTCACGCCATCGGCAGCATTGAGGAACTGAAATCCATGTCCCCCAACTGCCCCGACAACATCGAGCTGCACCGCCCCTTCATCGATGCGGTGACCATCACCTGCCCCCACTGCGGCAAGCAGATGAAGCGCGTCCCCGAGGTCATCGACTGCTGGTTCGACTCCGGCTCCATGCCCTTCGCCCAGCATCACTATCCCTTTGAGAATAAAGACCTGTTCGAGGAGCAGTTCCCCGCCGACTTCATCTCCGAAGCCGTTGACCAGACCCGCGGCTGGTTCTACTCCCTGCTGGCTATCTCCACTTTGATCTTCAACAAGGCTCCCTTTAAGAATGTCATCGTGCTGGGCCATGTGCAGGACGAAAACGGCCAGAAGATGTCCAAGTCCAAGGGCAACGCCGTTGACCCGTTTGAGGCACTGGCCACCTATGGCGCAGACGCCATCCGCTGGTACTTCTACACCAGCTCCGCTCCGTGGATTCCCAAGCGCTTCTCCGGCAAGGCCGTGCGCGAAGGCCAGCGCAAGCTGCTCTCCACCCTGTGGAATACCTACGCGTTCTATGTGCTGTACGCCAATATCGATAAATTCGACCCCAACCAGTATGAGTGGAAGAAAGACACCCTTTCCGTTATGGACAAGTGGCTGCTTTCTAAGCTGAACACCATGGTACGAGAGATGGACACTAATCTGGAAAATTACCGCATCCCCGAGGCTGCCCGCGCTTTGCAGGACTTTGTGGATGATATGAGTAACTGGTATGTGCGCCGCAGCCGCCAGCGTTTCTGGGGCAAGGAGCTGACTCAGGATAAGATCAACGCCTACAAGACCCTGTACACCGCACTGGTTACCACTGCCAAGGCTGCTGCTCCCATGATTCCCTTTATGACCGAGGACATCTACCAGAACTTGGTGCGTAATCTGGACAAGGATGCCCCCGAGAGCGTGCACCTGTGCGACTACCCCGTGTGCGACGAGAGCGCCATTGACCCCGAGTTGGAGCGTCAGATGGAGCAGGTACTGCAAATTGTGGCGCTGGACCGTGCCGCCCGCAACGAGGCTAACCTGAAGAACCGCCAGCCTCTGGCTCAGATGTTTGTCCGGGCAGAGTTTGAGTCCGACCCGCTGTTCCAGACCGTTATTGCCGAGGAACTGAACGTGAAGGAGCTGCACTTTGTTAACGATGCCTCCAAGTTCACCAACTACACCTTTAAGCCCCAGCTGAAGCTGTTGGGCAAGAAGTTCGGCAAGCAGATCAACGAGGTGCGCACCGCACTGGCAGAGCTGGACGGCTCCAAGGCCAAGCAGGAGTTGGATGAGACCGGTAAGCTGACCATCACCCTCTCCACCGGCGAGACCTCTCTCATCGAGGAAGAACTGCTCATCGAGACTTCCCAGATGGAGGGCTTTGCCTCTATCACCGACCGTGGCGTGACCGTGGTACTGGATACCCGCTTGACTCCCGAACTCATTGAGGAAGGCTTTGTGCGGGAAATCATCAGCAAGATTCAGTCCATGCGCCGTGATGCAGACTTTGACGTACTGGATCACATCAACGTCACCATCAAAACCGGAGAAAAACTCATGGCGATTGTGGAATCCCATAAGGATGAAATCAGCCATGACACTCTGGCAGACAGCATCACTGCTGGAGAGCCTGCTGGCACCGTTGCCGAGTGGGATATCAACGGCGAAAATGCTGTGATTGGCGTAGAAGTGGTAGGAAAATAAATCATAAAAACCCCTGCTTTTGGAAAATCCAGAAGCGGGGGTTTTCTGTACCGGATATCAATTTGCAAAAAGAAAAACGACAGGAGAGATCATCATGCAATTATCTGTTATCCACCACATTGCCATTATTGTTTCGGATTACGAAAAATCCAAGGACTTCTATGTAAACAAGCTGGGATTTGCCATCCTGCGGGAAAATTACCGGAAAGACCGGGGAGATTACAAGTTGGACCTGCGGGTAAATGAGGATACGGAACTGGAAATTTTCTCTGCTCCCCACGCCCCTGCCCGCGTTAACCGGCCGGAGGCCTGCGGCCTTCGCCATCTGGCCTTTGGAACCGAGGATATTGAAAAAACTGTTCTGGAACTGGAATGCTTGGGAATCCCTTGTGAGCCCATTCGCATCGATCCCTTTACCGGCGGGAGGTTCACATTTTTCCAAGACCCAGACGGGCTCCCTCTGGAATTGCACGAATAAGCGCTCTCGCATTTTATAGGCGTTACAATGATTAAAGGACAACAAAAAATCCCTCTGCTGTAGAAAACTCACAATTCTACAGCAAAGGGATTTTATCTGATATTGTTTTTTCTCACACCAAACCAAGCGATTGTTTGAAGTAATTTTATTCGCTGGAGGAGGAGTCCTCGTTTCCATACAGGAATGCTTTCAGCCGCCGAGCATTTTCTTCTACATCCGGCTTCATAACCTGGTTTCCCGGCACCCCGTTGAGTTCTACCTGGATATCCTCGTAGGTGTCGGTGTCGGGAATATGCATGGTCTCCACTTCATAGGAAGAAAAATCCATTGCCAAAGAAGCCAGACCCAAAATATCCTCGTTGGATAAATTCGTGGTGACATAAGGCAAATAATCCAACACTACCCCTGCCATATCCGTTACATTCAAATCTTGAAAAGTTTCCAGCATACACAGGATCATCTGACGTTGGCGGCCGGTGCGGCCAAAATCACTGTCCAAATCGCGGATACGGGAAAAATACAGGGCTTCTTCCGCATTTAAGTGCTGTACACCTTCCTGCAGATCCCAGCCTTTTTTCATATTCATAAACTCCGCTTCTTCTTTGGAGAGCTCTACATCTACGCCGCCCATTTTCGTGATGATCTTTTCAAAATTAGCAAAATCCGTCTGCACATATTTATCCACACTGACCCGGAAATAATTCTCGATGGTCTGCATGGTAAGGGCAGCCCCCCCATAGGCAAAAGCAGCATTTAGCCGTTCATACCCTACGGTAGGGATATCCAAGTAGAGATCTCTCATAAAGGAAACCATCCGGAGCTTTTGGTTTTTCTGGTCAATGGAAATCAGGATCATACTGTCGGAACGGCCATTGGAACCATCTTTATTTCGGTCGGCACCAATCAAAAGGACATTCATAATGCCGTCAGCAGAGGCCACCGTCCACGCAGGAGCGTCGGATGGCTGTTCTTCATATTGCTTAGTATCTACATCTTCTCGATGAAGCTGGGAAAGCACCCATGCTCCGGTGCCTCCAACCACAGCGATCACCACAAGAAGCAGGGACGCCATTACCAACAGTGCTCGTCGCCCGGCTTGCTTTCGTTTTTGCTGCCTTTTCCGCTTTGCTTTTCGGCTTTGTGGCGTGGAACGGCGAGGTTGAGCAGTAGAGGGAGCCACATAATGATACCGGTCGTATTCCCTCTGTGTTGGGCGAGATTGATTGCCTGAAGGAGTTCGTTTTGCAGGCTGGGGAGGAGAAGGCCGTCGAGGCGGCGCTTGCCTTTGCCCGCTTCTTGCGGGAGGGGCCTGCCGTCCCCTTTGGGGCTCCTGATATGGACTTCTGGACATTCTAAAAACCCAACCTCCTCTTTTAGCCGCTGTATCATTTCTATCATAAAAAACATTTTGAGCAAAACACAGGGCTTTTCTTATTGTAAAGAAATCAGTCAAGCTTGTCAACTGATTATGTAAATGACTGGATTACAATTCTGTCATCACTTTGTTCTTATTCTGTCCAAAAAAAGAGCTTATGATAACGATATGATAAAATAAAGGAGAATCAATCATATGAAATCAGCAAAAAGTAATTCCCGAAAGCTTTGGGTGCGCATCGTTGCTTTAGTGTGTGCCGGATTGATCGCCTTATCCGCCCTTTCTGCTATCCTCTTGTTTTGAAAATGTGATAGGGTCACGTGACAGAGATGAGAACTTATGGTATGATGATAGCAAATGAATGGGTGTTGATCCTGACAAGGAGGTCTTTTTATGGGATTATTTGGAAAGAAGAACACACAAGAACTGGTTTTCTCCATTGACGGGATGCATTGTAATATGTGTGCCGCCAATCTACAGCGGGGACTGCTGGAAACTCCCGGTGTAACCAAAGCGCAGGTGAGTTTTGAAGAAGGCACCGCCCGCATCGTATATGACCCTTCCAAAACGGATCGGGAAACTTTGGCTGCTGCCGTAAAAGAGATCGGCTATGCAGTAAAGGAATAAAACTATTTTTCACAATGGAACCGCCCTCCCGGAAAATTCGGGAGGGCGGTTTTTATCATTTTTCCGCAGGCAGAAAATCAATCCGGCCAGTGGCAACATCTGCCGCCACTACCTGAACCCGAAGTTCTTGTCCAATGGTGAGCTTTTTATGGCTCAGCGCGTCATATTGGGTAATCAGGCCGTCGTAGGTGAACTGGCAGCCTTCAAAGCTGTCAACCGGCACAAAACCCTCCACGCTGCTGGGCAGCTGTACAAACACGCCCCGGGCCGTAACACCGCTGATAATACCGGTGAACTCTTCTCCGATGTGTTGGCGGATATACTCCGCCATATAGCAATCCTCCGCAGAGCGCTCAGCCGTCATGGCCCGCACCTCCAGACGAGAGGATTCCTCGGCGGCGTTCTGGGCAAAGCCGCTGTACATCCTGCCGATCTCTGCCGGGCTCTTTCCCTCGCACAATGCGGAGAGAATACGATGGATAGCCGTATCGGGATACCGGCGGATAGGCGAAGTAAAGTGGCTGTAATCTGCCAGTGCCAAACCAAAATGGCCAATGGGCTCCGTGGAATACCGTGCCTTGTCCATGGTGCGCAGCAGCTGGTGGGAGATCACCCGCTGAGCCGGAGTATCCCGCACCCGCTCCAAAATGGCGGCAAAATCTTTAGTTTTGGGCTCGCCCTGGCGAATTTCCTTAGCGCTGACTCCCAAAGCATCCAACAGTTCGATGAGGGTATCGATGCGGCGCTGCTCCGGGTGGCCGTGGACGCGGTACACAAAGGGCAATCCCTTTTCCTTTGCCAGCTTGGCCGCTGCCTGGTTGGCGCAGATCATCAGCTGCTCGATCATCTCCTCGGCCTCTCCGCTGCGGCGGGGCTCAACGTTCACGCAGATACCGTTTTCATCCAAGGTAAACTTTGGCTCTACGCTTTCCAGCTCCATATAGCCCCGCTCCTTGGCACGGCGCTTTAAAATATCCGCCAGCTCCCGGGCGGCGTTCAGACCGCGGATAACTGGGGCGTATTTCTGCTTTAACTCCTTGGAAGCGGTCTTGGCAAAAATCTCATTGACCTCGCTGTATACACCCCGCACCTTGGAACGGATCACGCTCTTGCGGAACTCGTACTTTTCCATATTGCCTTCCCCGTCCAGATGAATAATGGCAGAGAAG
>CALWIS010000149.1 GCA_944380795.1 uncultured Clostridia bacterium
ATTTCTGCGTCGCGAAAAGGCCTGTACGAATTTTTAGTTGTGTCCACGCGAACTGATTTGTGCAATTTTTTTAGCCTTGTGGGTTTATCGACAGTCTGAGGGCCCCTTTTGCAAGAAAAAAGGAGCCCTGCCGTGTTTGCTTTAAGTAGCCGAACACTACGAGTTGAAGTCCTCCGGATGAGAGAATGTTCCCAAAAACAGTAGCGCCCCGCTCTCTTTCTCCACAATAAAGAACAGGAAGGGCCGGTTCAGGGAAACCACTAGAATTTCAGGCAAGCTTCCGGTTGTAGAGAACCCCACTTCTGTGGCCGCGCTGGCCTGGGTGCCGGTCTCACTGACGGCGATGTGGGTCTTTTGGAGCACTTGGCTGATATATAAGGGGCCGTCCGTTGTTCCCAAACTGGAGAAATCCGCGTCCTTGCCAGAAAAGGCGTCCGTCATGCCCAGGGCCTTTAAGTGTTCTTGAAGGGATAGGGAATCGTCAAAGGAGAATTTGGGCAGCAGAACGCAAACCTCCTCGTGCTGAGGATTTTGAATGGTGGTTTGGAGGGTCTCGCCGTCCAACTGGGAGAGGAATTGCCCAAAGCTCCCGGCCTGCCGGGGAAGAAGGGCGCCGAAAGCGTACTTTCCCCCCTCATAGTTTTTGAGAAATCCGGTAGCCAGATCGTTTTCCAGATATTGGGTTTCGATGCTGTTCATCATCGGAACCACATAGGATTCCCCGTCCTCCGTAAAGAATTTTCCAGAGGAAACCTGATGCTCCTCATAGGGGGTCTCCCATTTTCCGTCAAACAGCAGGGTGTTGATGAGGCAGAGCACCGCGTCTTCCGGAATCTCATCCAGGATTTTGGGAATTTGTCCCTCAGTTTTTGCCGACACCCATTGGTTGATATCCGAGAGGGTGGAGTCGTCAAAGGGAGCGGAATAGATGTCGGGGCGATAGTAGTTGGCGGCAGTACGCAAAAAATCCTCGTTAGGGGAGAAGCCGTCCTCCTTCATCCACAGGGAATTAGCCATTTGGATTTTAGGGGATTGGGAGGTCAGCGCTTCCCGATAGTAGGCCATGGTCCGGTTGAGGCTTTCTCGGTCATCGCCCAACACGGCCTCCATCTGAGAAAGAGTTTGGTTTTCGGCCCCGTTAGCGGTGAGGGAAAGAGCCATCATGAAGGAGAGGGGAGAAAAGAGCCAGTTTTCCCCGAGAGAAGTGCTCCCCTCCTTTCGCAGAATGGAGAGGGAAACCTCCGCCATGTGGCAGAGGAAATCCTCCTGTGGTTTGGCGGTGGAGACAGAGGAGAGGGAGGTGCCGGTCAGCAGATTTTTGGCGTTTACCTTCACCGTGGGTTCGTAGACCGAGGGTTGGCATCCGGTCATAGATACTGCCAGCATAGGGATACAGGTCAACAGGGAGAGAATTTTGATTCTGGGTTTCATGTAGGTTCACTCCTTTCACATATTGTCATATCGAACGGTCAAAAAAGCAGGGAACGGAGCTGTTGATACCAGGTTTCCGGGTCGTCGGGGGAGTATCCGATGCTATCTGCGGTAAAGAACAAAGAGATAGCTATTTTTTATAAAAAATAATTTATTCCATTTATAATTATATCTGATTTGGATGCCGCTGTAAACGTTTCATGGCGAAAAATGTGCCTGCCTCTGGATTTACGGGAAAAAATGTGCTATAGTGATAGCCGTATATAGGTTTGTGTATAGGAGGTCATCACGTTGAAGGCGAAAATTTTTATAGACGGCAGTGAGGGCACCACCGGTCTGCGGATTCACGAGCGGTTCCAGGGCCGGGATGACATCCAGCTGCTCACCATTTCCCAAGAGCTGCGCAAAGACCCTGCCGAGCGGGCGCGGCTCATCAATGAATCCGACTTTACGTTTCTTTGCCTGCCGGATGCAGCGGCTAGGGAGGCAGTAGCCATGATCGATAACGACCATGTGCGGATTATCGACCCCTCCACCGCCCACCGAACAGAGCCCGGCTGGGCCTATGGTTTCCCGGAACTCTCCCCGGAGCATCGCAGCGCCGTAGAGAAGGGAAACCGTGTGGCGGTGCCCGGCTGCCACGCTTCCGGCTTTATTGCCTTAGTGTATCCCCTAGTGGCCCATGGGATGCTTTCTCCCAGTGCGCCGGTGAGCAGCTTTTCCCTGACAGGTTACAGCGGCGGTGGCAAAAAGATGATTGCCGATTATGAAGGCGAGGGCCGCCCCGCAGAGCTGGACGCTCCCCGGGAGTATGGGCTCAGCCAACAGCACAAGCACTTAAAAGAGATGAAGGCTATTTGCGGCCTGGAAAAAGCCCCTCTGTTTTCTCCTATTGTGGCAGATTATTACAGCGGGATGCTGGTATCGGTGCCCCTGTATGGGGAGTTCCTTCACGGCATTGACACCCCCCAGCAGCTTCATGAGCTGTTCTGCGACCATTATGCCGGGCAGAAATTCGTCCGGGTGATGCCCTTTGGCGCAGAGGGCAGCGGGATGCTCAGCGGCAACCGCAGGACTGGCTGGGACGGTATGGAGCTGTTTGTTTCCGGCAACCCGGAGCGTATGGTGCTTTCTGCCTCTTTTGATAATTTGGGCAAGGGCGCTTCCGGCGCCGCTATCCAGTGCCTGAACCTGATGATGGGCTGTGAAGAGGAAAAAGGGCTAAATCTGTGATTTTGCGCTCATAGAAAGTTTACATTTTGATTTGGAGTGTTTTCTGGGAAAGGCTTGCGGAATAGGGGAGAATCAGGGTATAATAGAAGTGGTTTGTGGGTACAAACCCCAGCTCGGAAAAAGCCTTAATTGTGCATCAGAAAGGTGATGAGCAATCGCATGAATATATTGTATCTGGATCATTATGCAGGTTCCCATCTTCATGGTATGGAGTTCCGGCCATTCCTCATGGCACGGCATTGGGTACAGGAGGGGCATAGTGTGACCATCGTGGCCAGTTCCTTTTCTCACCTGCGGGGGCAGAACCCCGATTTGATGGGAAAGAAGTACCTGGATGAAACCATTGACGGGGTGCGTTTTTTCTGGATCCACGGCAATCCCTATGAAGGAAACGGCTTGGATCGGGTCCACAATATCCTTTCGTTTGTAAAAGGCCTTTACCAGTATCAAAAAGCCATTACTGCCGACTGGACGCCGGATGTTGTAATAGCAGGTTCCACCTATCCTTTGGATATGTACCCAGCGGTGCATCTGGCTTCTAAGTGCGGCGCCAAAGTGGTGTTTGAGGTGCATGACCTGTGGCCCATGAGCCCCATGGAGGTGGGGGGGATGAGCAAGTACCATCCCTTTATCCAGGTGATGCAGCGGGCGGAAAATTATGCCTATACCCACTGCGATTTTGTGGTGTCTCAGCTTCCTCATGCCCAGAACCACATGGAGGAGCACGGGATGCAGCCCGAAAAATTCACCTATATCCCCAATGGAGTAGAGGCGGCGGATTGGAAGCTGCCGGAGCATCCCGAGGATGGGGTCTACTATGAGCTTTTGCAGCAATTCCGGGAAGAAGGCTGGTTCCTCGTAGGCTATGCCGGTTCTCACAGCCCTTCCAGTGCACTGGACAGCTTTGTGGAAGCAGGTTTGAAGCTGAAAGGCAGAAAGATCAAATTGGTCATGGTGGGGCAGGGGCCAGAAAAAGCCCGGCTCCAGCAAAAGATCAACGACTTGGGACTTCAGGATATCGTGGAATCTTTGGAAGCAGTGCGCCGCAGCCAGGTGCCGGGGCTTCTCAGCCAGTTTGACGCTTTGTATATCGGCACCAGCAAGCAGCAAGTGTTCCGATATGGGATTAGCCCCAATAAGTTGTTTGACTACATGATGGCAGAAAAACCCATTATCTATGCCATTGAGTATGACAACAATGCAGTAGAACGTTCTGGATGTGGTTTTTCCATCCCCTCCGAAAACAGTGCTGCCCTTGCGCAGGCAGCGGTGCGTCTTTCAGAAATGGACCCGCAAGATCTGCGGGAAATGGGGATGCGTGGTAAAAGATATGTAATGGAAAATCATGAATATGGCCCCTTGGCAGCCCGGTATCTGGAAGTGCTGGAACGTCCCTCTTCCCGGGTGGATTCCAAGGAGGAAGAACCAGAGAGTTCGGAAGAGAAAAACGACTTGTAAAACAAATTTACAGTTATAATAAAGATTATCTGTTTAGAAGGAGAGAGAACTTTATGAAGGACATTACCATTTCTGAGGCGGTACGTTACGTAGGAGTAGACGACAAGACCATCGACCTGTTTGAAGGACAGTACAAAGTCCCTAACGGTGTTTCTTACAACTCCTATGTAATTCTGGATGAAAAGATCGCTATTATGGATACCGTGGACAAGCGGGCAACAGAGGAATGGCTCGCCAACGTGGAAGCAGTGTTGGACGGCAAAAAGCCTGATTATCTGGTCATCACTCACATGGAGCCCGACCACGCTGGAAGCGTGCAGGTGTTGGCGGAAAAATATCCGGAGATGGAGCTGATCGCCAGCGTGAAGGCTATTTCCATGATTCCCCAGTATTTCTCCCTGGAAAACGTAGGCTGCCGCTGCCGGGGCGTTAAGGAGGGGGATACCCTTTCTCTGGGCGCACATACCCTGCATTTCGTCATGGCTCCCATGGTCCACTGGCCGGAGGTCATGGTGGCGTATGAGTCCAGCGAAAAGATTCTCTTCTCCGCTGATGGCTTTGGTAAGTTCGGCGCTCTGGATGTGGAAGAAGACTGGATCTGCGAGGCTCGGCGGTATTACATCAACATTGTGGGCAAATACGGCGCACAGGTGCAGGCTTTGCTGAAAAAGGCTGCCACTCTGGACATCCAGACTATCTGCCCCCTCCATGGCCCCATCCTCAAGGAGAATCTGGGCTTCTACCTGGGCAAGTACGATATCTGGAGCAGCTACCGTCCCGAGGATGAGGGCGTGCTGGTGGCATACGCTTCCATTCACGGCAACACTGCCGGCGCTGCCAAGCAGATGGCGGAGATCTTGAAGGCCAAGGGTGTGGAGAAAATCGAAGTCACCGATCTGGCCCGCGACGATATGGCCGAGGCCGTGGAGAACGCTTTCCGTTACAGCCGGATGGTAGTGGCTGCTTCCAGCTATGATGCTGGCCTGTTCCCGCCCATGGACGCTTTCCTGCGGAAGCTGAAGGCTAAGAACTTCCAGAGCCGCCGCGTAGCCGTTATCGAAAATGGCTCCTGGGCTCCTTCTGCTGGTAAGTGCATGAACGAACTGCTGGGCGAAATGAAGAATATTACCGTGTGCGGCACCGTTACCATCCGTTCCGCTGTGAAGCCGGAGAACGTGGAAGCCATGGAGCAGCTGGCCGACGCTCTGCTGGAGAAGTAATTCTTCACTAAATATAATACATCAAAAATATACGGGGAACCGTTCCGTTCCCAATAACATAGCAAAACCTCCTAATCCGTCTGCATTTGCGGTTAGGAGGTTTTGTTGTTATAAAAAATGATGATTTAATGCAACTGCAACCGATAAATGTCACACCCATCTTCTTGTCCCATGTATAAAAAGTGATTTTCCAATGCGATTTTTTTGGTTGCGGTTTGCTGTGGATGGCACTCTAGTATCAAAAATTTGGTTTTCTGTTTTGCGTCCTCTATGAGCGCTTTTGTGAGTTCTTTTGCGTATCCTTTGTGCCAGTGCTCTTTTTGTAATACCCATCCAATTTCGTAGGAATCCTTTTCATAAGGATGATAAATCACATATCCAACAAAATTATTTTGGAAATCCTCTACTGCCAAAATAAGGGGAGGATCGCATAAACCCACCGCATCCAAAAAGGAAATAACGCGTTCCCTAGAATAAGGCGGCTCCATATAGCGCATAATATCTTCGTCTGACAGCAATTGATACAGGTTGTCCACATCGCTCTTTTTAAATTTGCGGATGACCAGCCGGTCTGTTTTCATCGTTTCCTCCACCCGTTCTGCATGGATTCTTTAAATTTTAGTCTATCATAAGAACGACTTTTTTTCTATTGACTTTCTCTGTTTTTTTGTGCTATCATCGTTATAGTTTTTTAACTACAACGAAATATCGGAGGGTATGAACTTGAAGAAACGAATTGGAATCCTTTTTACCGCCGCAGCTTTGCTGCTTTCCATGTTGGCCGGATGTGCTGATTCCGCAGAGAACAGCTCCTCTTCCACCCCCAGCTCTACAGCCAGCGAATCTTCCAGCAGCTCTCAGGAGAGCAGCCAGACCGAAGAACAGAGCGCGTTCCCTGTCACCATCACCGATGCTTCCGGCCGGGAAGTGACCATTGAGGAAGAACCGGAAACCCTGGTGAGCGGCTATTATATCACCACCTCCATGCTCATCGCTTTGGGCGAAGAGGACAAGCTGGTGGGCGTAGAGGCCAAGGCCAACACCCGCCCCATCTACAGCCTTGCCGCACCGGAGATTCTGGAACTGCCCAGCGTAGGCACTGCCAAGGAGTTTGATCTAGAAGGCTGCGCCGCTTTGGAGCCGGATCTGGTGATCCTGCCCCTGAAGCTGAAGGACAGCGTTTCCGCCTTGGAGGACCTGGGTATTCAGGCCATTACCGTGAATCCCGAGGACCTCTCCCTGCTGGAAGAGACCATCACCATGCTTGGGAAAGCCACCGGCGCTACCGAGACCGCAGAAAAGCTTCTTGCCTTTAACGAGGAGACTCAGGACAAGATGGACAGCCTTTTAAAGGATGTGGAAAAACCCACTGTCTATCTGGGCGGCAACAGCAGCTTTTTAAGCACTGCCGGAGCAGCCATGTATCAGAACACCCTCGTTGAATTGGGGGGCGGCGCCAACGTGGCCGCGGAGCTCACCGACACCTATTGGGCGGAAGTCTCCTACGAGCAGATTCTGGAGTGGAACCCCCAGGTGATTATCATTGTGCCCGAGGCTAGCTACACCAAAGAAGACGTGCTTGCCGATGCCCAGCTGGCAGAAGTGGACGCGGTGAAGAACAAGCAGGTATAC
>CALWIS010000150.1 GCA_944380795.1 uncultured Clostridia bacterium
CATATTGGGGCCCCAGGGCCTTTTCTACTGCCTGTTGCCGGGCGGCGGCAAAGCTGCTGCCGGTGCGCAAAAAAGGGGAAAGGGCTTCTCCAAACTCTGAGGACTGTAAAAACCTGGCAATCAAATCGAGCATGGAAGCATCCCCACACTCGCTGCCAAACCATAATTCCCCAATGCACCCCAACTGGTGAAGAAGGGAAACCGCTCCATAGGCAAACCGTTCCGCACGGGCACAGGCCCAAGATACCGGAAGATCGATGACCATGTCCGCGCCGCAGCACACGGCAGCCTCTGCCCGTGCAAATTTAGAGAGGATGGCAGGCTCCCCCCGCTGTACCCAGTTGCCGCTCATAACGCACACAACGCCTCTGGAATGGCGCTTCGCCTCCATAAGCAGATGGCGGTGTCCCTGATGCAGAGGGTTAAACTCACAAATAATTCCCGAAAATGCAGGTTTCTCCTTCATTTTACACGAAACTCCTTGAATTTGCTTTTCATTTGTACTATTATAATATACAGTATTCCCTTTTGCGTTGCAAGCGCTTCGAAAAGGGGATTCTATTTTGTTTACGATGTTCCGTTAGATCTATTTTTTGACAGAAAACGGTGCAGAATTCAAATAGGAGGATGAATGAGTAATGAAAATTCTGGTGATCAATGCGGGAAGCTCCTCCCTGAAGTATCAGCTTATCGATATGGAAAACGAGCAAATGCTGTGCAAGGGCAACTGTGAGCGTATCGGCATGGAAATGGGAATCTTTGGCCATAAAACAGCAGATGGCCGTTCCGAAAATATCGAGGTCCCCATGAAAGATCACACCGCTGCTTTTGAGCAGGTGAAGAACGCCCTGACCGACGAAAAAGTGGGCGTTATCAAAAGCCTGGACGAGGTTTCTGCTATTGGCCACCGCATCGTGCAGGGCGGCGCTCTGTTCAGCGAGTCTGTGCTGGTAGATGAAAAGGTTATCGAAGGAATTGAGAGCCTGATTCCCCTGGCTCCCCTCCACAATGCCGCCCATGTGCAGGGCATCCGCGCTTGCCGCGCTGTATTTGGTGAGGATGTGCCGGAGGTTGTGGTGTTCGATACCGCTTTCCATTCCACTATGCCCCCCGAGGCCTACATGTTCGCAATCCCCTATGAATACTATGAGAAGTATCACGTGCGCCGTTATGGCTTCCACGGTACTTCCCACCGTTATGTCAGCCACCGCTGCGCAGAAATGATGGGTCGTCCCATTGAAGACCTGAAAATCATCACCTGCCACCTGGGCAACGGTTCCTCTATTGCCGCTGTGAAGAATGGCAAGGTCATCGATACCAGCATGGGCCTTACCCCTCTGGACGGCTTTATGATGGGTACCCGCTCCGGTGCGCTGGACCCCTCTGTGGTCACCTTTATCGCAGAAAAGGAAAACATGACCCCCACTGAGATGAGCGAGCTGCTGAATAAGAAGTCCGGCCTGCTGGGTATTTCCGGTATTTCCAGCGATGACCGCGACATCTGCGCTGCAGAAGAGCAGGGCGACGAGCGTGCTATTCTGGCTCACAAAATGCTGGTGTATGAGATCAAAAAGTTTATCGGCGGCTATGTGGCTGCTATGGATGGCTGCGACGCTATCGTATTTACCGCCGGTTTGGGCGAGAACCAGTATACCCACCGCTACAATATCTGCAAGGGCATGACCTATCTGGGCGTAGAGGTGGACGAAGAAATCAATAAGCTGTATGTCCATGGTAAGGGCGGAGACAATGGCGCAGGCGAGATCTCCACTCCCAATTCCAAGGTGAAGGTGTTCGTCATCCCCACCAACGAAGAATTGGTCATTGCCCGCGATACCCGGGATATTGTTCTGAACTTGAAGAAATAATTTATCAAATCTCCAATAACAGCAAAACGGCGGTGGGCTTTTGGGTCCATCGCCGTTTTGCTATATACGCTATTCGTCTGTGTGTGTGAATCGGTTGTCCCGGAACAGCAGCGAGATGCACCACAATGCGGCGATGCCCACCAGGGTGTAAATAATCCGGCTGACCAGGGCAGCTTGCCCGCCAAATATCCAGGCCACCAGATCAAACTGGAAAATACCGATAGAACCCCAGTTGATTCCGCCGATAATCACCAGGATCAAGGCGATAATATCGAGCATAGGTCAATACGCTCCTTTCCAAAAGATGCCCATCTTGGGCTCGGTACAGAAAATTTACGGTTTTCCTGCACATGGAATAGTATTGGCCAAAATCCGGCTGACTATGCACCCAACTATCAGGACGGAAAAAGGAAACTGCAAAATTTTTGCAGTTCCCTTTTTATGCACGCATTTTGAGGAGAAATTACTTCTTGCTTTTTTGCCTTTTGATTACTTTCAGACGGGAGAACTCTTCCCGATCCTTTTCCTCCAGAGCATCGGTAATAAACTTTACCGTCTCTTCAAACCGGGGGATCATAATATTTTTCAAGGCGTTGGCCCGCTTCTGGGTCTTTTTGATGGAATCCGCCAGACGATACACGCTGTTTTCTACTTCGGCAAGCTCCGCGGTAAGTTCTTTTACCTCGTTAAATTTGTTGTAGGCCTTATCCAAAGCATCGTTGGAGCCATGAATACCAAAGGGGACCGTATAGTAGGAGCGGCTCAAAGATACCATGGGGATCTCCACGCCCATTACGCTGCGATACGCAACATGCAGGTTGTTTTCCTGAGGAACGGTCTGTGCCAGTTCTCCGCAGATACCCAACGTGATGTTGGCCTTTTGCAGCGCCAGATAGGCTTCTGCATAGGTGTTATCGATTTTCCCTTGGATTGCGTTGGCCCGTTCGATAAGTCCCATCATTTCCCGGATCAGGATATTGCGTTTGCGGTCCAGCAGCTCAAAGCCTGTGCGAGCCAATGTGAGGGATTTTTTAGTAGATAGCAGGTTACCTTTGGTAGGGACGATCTGTGCCATTAAGGATCACCTCCTTACCGGCTGACGTCTTCCGCATTTTCCGGAACAGGAGTTACGACATCGCCTTTGGCTTTTTCGTAGTACTTATCCAGAATCGCGTCATCTACACGATCCAGCTCTTCTCTTGGCAGAGTGGTCAGCAGCTTCCATCCCAGATCCAAGCTTTCCTCAATGGTGCGGTTCTCATTGGGGCCCTGATTCAGGAAACGGGATTCAAACAGCTTGCCAAACTCCATGTATTTTTTGTCGGTGGGGGAGAGCTCCTCTTCACCGATAACAGAAGCCAGAGAGCGGGAATCGATCACATGGGCATAGGCAGCAAAAAGCTGGTTGGCCAATGCAGAATGGTCCTCTCGGGTAAAGCCTGCGCCGATGCCATCCTTCATCAAACGGGACAGGGAGGGCAGCACCGAGACAGGAGGATAAATGCCGCTGCCTGCCAAAGCACGGTCCAGCACAATCTGTCCCTCGGTGATGTAGCCGGTCAGGTCGGGGACAGGGTGGGTCACGTCATCGTTGGGCATAGTCAAAATCGGGATCTGGGTCACGCTGCCGTTTTTGCCGCGCACCATACCGGCTCTCTCATACAGAGAAGCCAGGTCGGAATACAGGTATCCAGGATAGCCCTTTCTGCCGGGGATCTCACCTTTGGAGGAGCTGAATTCACGCAGCGCCTCTGCATAGGAGGTCATATCCGTCATGATGACCATCACGTGCATATCCAGTTCGAATGCCAGATATTCGGCAGCGGTCAGGGCGCAGCGGGGGGTCAAAGTACGCTCGATAATGGGGTCGTTTGCCAGGTTCAGGAACATGACCACCTTGGAAAGTACGCCGGACTCATCAAAAGACTGCTTAAAGTACTCTGCCACATCGTTCTTAACGCCCATAGCGGCAAATACGATAGCGAAGTTATCGCCGGTGGCGTCCTTGATCTTTGCCTGCCGGGCGATCTGCACAGCCAGTTCGTTGTGGTTCATACCGGAGCCAGAGAAGATAGGAAGCTTCTGGCCGCGAATCAAAGTCATCAGGACGTCAATGGAGGAGATACCGGTGTTGATATAGTTTTTGGGGTATACGCGGGAAACCGGGTTCATAGGAGTGCCGTTGATGTTGGCACGTTTTACCGGGAAAATATCCCCCAGGCCGTCAATGGGGCGGCCTGCGCCGTCAAATACACGGCCCAGAATTTCGGGGGAAAGGGGCAGTTCCATAGGACGGCCCATTAAGCGGGTGCGGGTGTTGTCCAGAGAGATCCCACGGGTGCCCTGGAATACCTGTACCACTACGCGGCTGCCCTCGATCTGTACCACACGGCCCTGGCGAAGGGAGCCGTTTTCCAGACGGATGGTGACGATCTCCTCATAGGAAGCATCCTTTACATCGTCCAGAACGATCAGGGAGCCATTGATTTCTTTTACGCCAATATAATCAAGAATCATGATATACCGCCTTCTCGTGCAAATTCATAAATTGCGCTTATGGCCAAAGCCCCTGCACGGGGGGCGTCGGCCGGACGGGCCGTCAGGAATTGAGGATACCGGCCATTTTTTCATCGATCTCCCGGAGATAGTCGTCAAACATGTCGAGACGGTTGTTAGGGATATCGTACTTCATCTTTACCAGCTTATCAAATAGCCCGGTCTCCAAAATGGAGGAAATGGGCACAGCAGCTGCAACCAGCTGAGAGGCCTTGCGATAGAGGTACAAAATCATTTCCATCATGCGCTTCTGCTTTTCCAGAGGCACAAAGGTATCATCCGCATGGAATGCGTTCTGCTGTAAAAAGCCTACCCGGATTACACGAGCCGTTTCAATAACCAGCTTCTGGTCGTCGGGGAGAACATCAGAACCGATCAGCTTTACGATCTCCATCAACTGGTTCTCTTCCTGGAGGATACGGTTGATCTCTTTGCGGTATTTTACAAAATCTTCTCCGGCATTTTTCTTATACCAGGGGTCCAGGTCGGTGAAATATTCGCTGTAGCTGGAGGTCCAGTTAATAGCCGGATAATGACGGGCATAAGCCAGCGCCTTATCCAAAGCCCAGAAGCAGCGGGTAAAACGCTTGGTGTTCTGTGTCACAGGCTCAGAGAAGTCGGAGCCTTGGGGGGAAACAGCACCGATAATGGTAACAGAACCGTCGGTGCCATTGAGGTTATCCACCATACCGGCGCGCTCGTAGAATTCCGAGAGACGGGAGGGAAGATACGCCGGGAAGCCTTCTTCGGCGGGCATCTCTTCCAAACGGCCGGAGATCTCACGCAGGGCCTCGGCCCAACGGGAGGTAGAGTCAGCCATCATTGCAACATGATAGCCCATATCGCGGTAATATTCCGCCAAGGTAATGCCGGTGTAGATAGAAGCCTCACGGGCAGCCACAGGCATGTTGGAGGTGTTGGCGATCAAAGTGGTGCGGTCGGTCATGGGGCGTCCGCTCTTGGGGTCGATCAACTCGCTGAATTCATCCAGCACCTGGGACATCTCGTTGCCACGTTCGCCGCAGCCCACA
>CALWIS010000151.1 GCA_944380795.1 uncultured Clostridia bacterium
GAACCCACGGCCTTTCGCTTAGGAGGCGAACGCTCTATCCTGCTGAGCTACAGAGACTTATATGAAATTGAATTGGTAACTATCACTTTTGGCTTCGAGTTGATTGGTTGAGCACAACCTTAGGAGGGGGTTGTTATATCCATTTAACTACGGAGGCATATGGTTTACAGCATAACCAGACTTAAGCAGTCAAGTTTTGAGGCCTTAAACAAATCGAATATGTTTATTTTATAACAGTAAGCGCTAATTGTCAATGAAATTCTCAATAGCATAGCCAACCTATGATACTGAGAATTATGTAAAAAGAAGGATACGCCGCTCTTCTTTTAGTAGGATGCCTACCAAATCGACAAAAGCATCGTATCCTTCATTAAGAAATAATATCTACCGGAAGAACATTTATGTTGGGATGGCAAGACTAGCGAAGCAGCTTACTGGCCACATCGGTATCGCAAAGCTGCTTAATGCTGTACACCGCCGCTAACTGGGTAATATCATTCTCCTTGATATACTGATAGATATCCTGATTAAAGTAACGTAAATCTACCACATGAATTTCTGCAAAATGCTGCGCCAAAAACGGGATCATACAGTTGGCGTAGGAATCTTTAATAAGCAGCAGCTTTCCTTCCTTTACCGCACTGTTTCGGATCACATCCACGCTGTGATTGCCGCCTAAGAATGTAGAATACTTATCCTTCTCTTCCAGGTACTCTGTCCAGAACAAGTCGTCCCGCACACTCTCCCCTGTCTGCTGAGTTAGGGTATTCTTCCCTTGGTATCGCGGCAAATAGAACTCGTCCGGCTCCTGGCCCCAGTAAATCGCTTTGGAATACAATGTGCCATAAAAGCTGTCCGACACTTTTTCAAACTCATAAGAATCTCGAGAAAGTGGCGTAATCCCCATAGCCTGCATCATTTCAGTATAGCCAACAAAAGCTCCCTCCAGATTCCAGTGGTGGTCTGTCTTGTAGTAGTAGTCACCATTTTTTAAAGAAAGGGCATCAAAGGTATCCACCACCGTGGTATTTTCATCCGCCATTTCTTCGATAGCTGCCAATGCCTCCCGCTGGTCATATTCTGGAGCAAAAGCCGGCAGATTTTCTGCCTGCTCCTGTGCGCCGGAGGGCACCGCCAAAATCGTCAGGGGCAAATCTGCCAAAGCGCTGAAACCGGTAATCGCTGTAATATTATCCTCAAATACTGTAGTACGGTCGGGAGGCAATAACACCTCATAAATGTGATTGTTTTTGCCAAAATACACCCCGCCCTCAGCAGGGACCGTCCCGTAATTAGAGGCTAGGTCTTTTTTGCCAGAAGCCAGCATGATTTGGGTATGCATGGCGATAAAATCCCGGCGGAGCATAAAGTGGTCGGATACAAAATTCTCCACGCCAGTCATAAAGCTGCTGTCAATGAGACTCTCCCCGCTAATGCTGGGGAACTCCTCCAGCATCCGATTCTCATCTGGGGAAAAATCCTCTTTAGGCAAAACAATAAGGGAAACAGCCCCCACTGCCATAACCAGTACCAGAAACACAGCCACGATACAGCGCTCCCAGCCACAAACCTTTAGGATCATTTTCATTTTTTCTTTCATAGCTGCTCACCCCTATCAGAACTGGAAATACAAGAACGGATTGTAGGAATTGTCCACTAAGAAGCATACAGACACCAGCAACAGAACGCAGTAACCGATGGTCCACACGGTTTTGCTCAAGGTGTTGCCGGTACGCATTTTTTCTGTAAGAGTTCCCGCCAGAGGCGAACTGCACAAGGCGGCGATCACTAAAGTGGGGCCGAAGGTCAAAAGACAATATAGGCCCTGGTTGTCCACCGGCACTGTGCCGATGCCAAACATGGCCCCCAGCATCTGGAAAGCCTGCATAATATCTTCATAAGAAAAGAACACCCAACCGATGACTACCGCTACAAAGCTATAGAGCCAAGAGAAAAATTGGGGTATCTTTTCCAGCACCTTGCCAAAAAACAACTTCTCACAGATAATCAGTACGCCAAAATAGATTCCCCACAAAGCATAGTTCCAGCTGGCGCCATGCCAAATGCCGGTGAGCAGCCACACAATAGCCATGTTGCGGACGGTGAGCAAGGTGCCTCCCCGGCTTCCGCCCAGAGGAAAATAGACATACTCCTTGAACCAGGTGCCCAAGGTAATGTGCCAACGGCTCCAGAATTCCCGCACACTATGGGAGATATAGGGCAGCCGGAAGTTTTCGGGGATCTCATAGCCGAACATTTTGGCAAGACCGATGGCCATATCGGAATAACCGGAAAAGTCGAAGTAGATCTGGAAGGTAAAGGCCAAAATTCCCATCCATGCAGTCAACGTAGAAGGAGAACCCAGATACTCCACTTTGTCGGCCAGGGCCGCCACATTGTTGGCGATGATAACCTTTTTAAACAGGCCTACCAGGAACCGCTGTGCTCCAGCAGTAAACTTTTGCAGGCTCTCCCTGCGGTCAGTGAGCTGCAGTGCCATATCTTCATAGCGTACAATGGGTCCTGCCACCAGATGCGGGAAGAAAGACACGTAAGCACCGTAATTGACAATGCTGTGCTGCCGGGGTGCCCGGTCCCGATAAATATCGATGGTGTAAGACATAGACTCAAAGGTGTAGAAAGAAATGCCGATAGGCAGCGCCACCTCCGGTACCGGGATTCCCAAGCCGGTTAGGGAATTAAAGGTGGAGGTAAAGAGCCCCGCATACTTAAAGAATCCCAACAGCGACAGATTGACAATCACACTCTCAATGACAAAGGCTTTCGCAATCTTGGGACGCTGCCGGAACTTGTCCACCATGGCGCCATTAAAGTAATCGATAAAGGCAGTGAACAGCATCAGAAGGATATATACCGGTTCACCCCAGGCGTAAAACACCAGGCTAAATATAAACAAAACCAGATTTCGAAATCTTCGGGGCACCAGATAATATACGATCAGCACCAATGGCAAAAAAACGAACATAAATAGAAGGCTGCTGAAAATCATGACATTCTTCCTTTTTCAACAAAAATTTGCGTCTTGCATTTGGGACGCGCACATTACATAAAACTGTCCCTATTTTACCATATCCTACAGATGGAAAAAAGTTACAATATTGTTTTTTCCATGGCAATATGGGGGCAGAATTCATCCAGATATTCCTCGCCATATGGATGGTATCCCAACTTCTCATAAAACCCCTTGGCCTGTACCTGTGCGGAAAGAACCAACTTCTCTGCCCCCCGCTCCTTGGCAGCTGTTTCCAACCCTTCCATTACTTTACGCCCCAAATGGCTGCCACGCCAAGGCTTACGCACACAAATGCGCCCCAAGTGCCATATCTTTCCGGTTTCATCGGGAAAGGTACGCCCTACTGCCACAGGGGTCTCCCCTTCCATCACCAACAAATGCACGGCACTGGGATCGATATCGTCGAACTCATTTTGAAATCCCTGTTCTTCCACAAAAACCTCTTGCCGGATGGCAGCGGCCTCCGGTAAATTCTCCAAGCCTACCGCTGTTATGATATGATATGTCTGTTCCATAGTTGATTTACCTCATCTTTATCTTCACGGAGTATGATGAACGTCGATCTGTGGGAAGGGAATTTCAATCCCTGCAGCATCAAAGGCATTCTTGACGGATTCCTGCATCTCAAAATACAAGGGCCAATAATCTTCGGTTGCACACCATACTTTAACCACCATAAGGATGCTGCTGTCTTTATGTTCCCCTACCGCTACTAAGGGGGCCGGATCATCCAGAGCCTTTTCGTTAGCGGCGATCAGTTCCTCCAACACACTGCGGGCCTTAGCCAGATCGGTAGAGTAGGAGACCGAATAGGTGAGATCCAACCGGCGGGTCTTTTGGGCGGTATAGTTGGTAATAACACTGGCTGTAAGCTCTGAATTGGGGATGATAATTTCCTTATTGTCAAAGGTCCGCAGAGCCGTATACATAAGCTCGATACGGTCCACCGTTCCTTCCACGCCATCCACTGTCAAATAGTCCCCTACTCGGAATATGTGGTTAAACAAAATCTGTACACCGCTGGCCACATTGCTCATGCTGTCTTTGAGGGCCAACCCCAAAGTGACCCCTAAAGCGCCAATAGCAGTGATAATAGAGGTAACATCAAACCCCAACTGTGCTGCTGCAGTAATACCGATCAGAACCTTTAAGCTGATATTTGCCAGCGATCCTACAAAGGTGACAACTCCTGCCTCGGCTTTTCCCCGCTCCAGCGCTTTTTTTAACAGCTTGACCAGCGCCTTGGAAAGCAGCCATCCAATCAGCAGTACGACCACCGCTCCCAGCAGCTTGGGGGCAATATTCTGAAGCCATCCAATGAACCATTGGTTGAATTTTTCCATTCCCTGCACACTCCCTGTTTTTAGGTTTTTGACCCTCTGCCTTCCTGCGAGAAAGGGCCAATCTTTATTATTATACCATTCTCCTCATTTTGGAAAAAGAGGATTTTCTTTTTTTCTTCCAAAAACTTCCGCTTTTTTTAACTTTCCCCTTTGTGTGGTTCCTATCCGGAAAAGAGTGTGCTATAATAATGGCGATACCGGCATAAATCTCCTTTTCCCTACCATATTATCCGGTTTCAGGAGGATTTTTCATGACACAACCATCCACCGGCTGTCAGCCTGTGTTTTATTCTATCTGCCTTTTCCCTTTTGATGCCGCGGAACAATTTCAGGGACCCTTGACACAACTTCGCCGCCAATTTTTTGAAGGCGGCCGTTCTGCCCACATTTCCGGAGACGCCATAACGGCAGGCACACTCTCCCGGTATAAAGGCAGCATCCACCGCAAGCGCCTAAAATGGCGCAGAAAGTCTGGTGCCATATTTACAGAAGAAACTTTGCCTGTAACTGGCGGCACTGCTTTGCTTCTGCGCAACCCGGAAGGCCAGTTAATCTCTCGGATATTGTACCGTCAGAATTTATGGGAGAAAAGCACCTATTTCCGTCCCGGAGACGACCGCCCCATGGTAATCTTGGAACCGGTGTTAAATCAGAACCAGATTTTGCGCCTGGATCTGCTGCCGGAAACAGGGCAATACCGCCGTCAATACCTGTTCCCTTGCCCCTATGCCCCCGGCACTTCCCACCAGAGCGCCATTAACGCTCAAGCTGGTGAGCCCTGCCTCATCGCCTCCACCAGTCTGGGGGATTTTTGCTACTGTACAAAAGAGGAGCAAACACTGCGGCTACAGCTGGAACAGGAGTCTGGAACTTTAGAAGACCTCTCCTCTTTTCTGCCGGAAACGCCCGCTCCTTCTGTAGAGGAAGAAGCTCCGGCATTGGAAGAGAAAGCTCCTATAGAGGAGATGTCCTCCCTCTCCCCTGCTCCTGAAAAGGAAGAATCCCCAGCAGCGAAATTGGAACCTGTTATATCGCCGGACAGCTATGCTGCCGACCATGAAGTATATCGGGTGGATGTAGAACCGCAGTCGGCTCCTACCCGTTATCGGGTGGCGATAAAGCGGGCTCGCGGGCCAATCGAAGCGGACCACGAGCGTCTCTCCCGCTCTGTCTCCACTCCCGCCCAAGAGGAGAACGTTCCCCCTTTACAGGGAAAGCCTGCCGCTAAGCGGATCATCATCAGCGCAGAAGAAAGCTGCCTGTATTTTGGGGAACTCTTAAATGGAATGCGCACTGGGCATGGACGCACGGAGCTGGAAAATGGGATCACTGCTTATGAAGGAGAATATCAAAACGACCAACGAGACGGCTGGGGCGTATGCTATTACCGTTCCGGCGAACCATGCTATATTGGGGGATGGAAGGAAAATCACCGGGATGGACTGGGCGCTACCTTTCAGGAGGGGGAGCACTCCCTCCATGTTGGGCTGTGGAAAAACGGCGTTCCGGGAAAAATCGGTTCCCTGTTTGACAAAGACGGCAATCTGCGCTTCGCCGGACGCATGGAAAACGGAATGCGGCAGGGCGCGGGGATTTCCTATCGGGCAGAAGACGGCTCCCTTTTTGTAGGCAAATGGAAGGATAATCGCCCTACCGGAGAGGGTACAGAATTTGACTCTCAGGGGAACTTGGTGTACACCGGTATGTGGAAGGATGGCAAGCGCCATGGCCGCGGCACCGAATTTGACGCCCAAGGCAACGTGCTCTTTACCGGGGAATGGCGGGATGACCGCTATTATGAGGGGGTACGCTACAGCCGTTTGATCCCTCCGGGGACTATTGGCTAAGCCTGATTTCCCATCTGTTTTTAAAAGGAGTTTTCTATGCAGTGGCTGGAAATGCACAATATGGAATATGGGGAATGTATCGTCCTAGGAGGAAAATCCACCATCCTCATGGTAGACTGTGGCACGATCAATCAGTATATTCGGGAAGGAGAAACTCCCTGTGACGCTTATATTCAAAAGGTCGGCGCTCGGTATGCCCCCCTACAGGATCGCCGGTTTCTCCTCACGCACTATCATCGGGATCATTTATACGGATTTTTGCTGCTTTTAAAAGATCGACCCGGTTATTTCAGCCGGGTCTATCTGCTTGCTTCGCCGGAAGGTCCCAACGGCACCCTCCCCCTTATTGATTTTGCTTTGTTTGCCCATATCTTCCTCACGCCGCAAAACGGCTGTTCTCAGGTAAACACCCTTGCCATTCGAGCCTTTGACCGTATCGGCTCTATGGCAGGGCTGAACCGTGTCACCGTGCTGGGCGGCGGAGACTGCTTTTCATGGGATGGCACCGACTATGAGGTCTTATGGCCCCAAAAGGAAGATTTCC
>CALWIS010000152.1 GCA_944380795.1 uncultured Clostridia bacterium
CTCCACCGGCACAGCCTTGAGGATCTCCTCGTTGACCTTGGCTTCCACCTTAGCCAACTCCTCGGTGGTGAGGGCGGAGAAGTGGGTGAAGTCAAAGCGCACGTGCTCGCCGTTGACCAGCTGGCCGGCCTGCTCAACATGGGTACCCAGCACTTCACGCAGGGCAGCCTGCAGCAGGTGGGCAGCAGTGTGGTTGCGCATGATGGAAGCGCGGCGATCTACATTGACCTTTACCTCTACCTCGTCGCCCACTTCTACAGCACCGGCTGCAGCCATGATCTCATGGAGATACACGCCGCCATGGTTCTTGGTGGTATTCAGTACATGCAGGTCAGCGTCCGCGTCGGAAATCACGCCGGTATCGCCTACCTGTCCACCGCTCTCGGCATAGAAAGCGGTGCGATCCAGCACCAGCACAGCCTCTTCGCCGCCCACAACGCTGTCAGCGCGCTGGCCGTCCTTCACGATTGCCAGCACCTTTGCCTTGCAGCTCATGGTCTCATAGCCCACAAACTCGGTGGCGGGCAGACCTTCCAGCACGTTGCTCTCGCCTTCCCAGGCATCGGCACCGGCGTTCTTCCGTGCGTCACGGGCACGCTCGCGCTGCTCCTTCATCAGTTCCTGGAAACGCTCCTCGTCTACGCTGGTGTTCTTTTCTGCCAGAATCTCACGGGTCAGGTCCAGTGGGAATCCGAAGGTATCATACAACTTGAAGGCATCCTCACCGGAAAGCACGCGAGCAACGGCCTTGTCGGAAAGGTCACCGGCAAAATTCTGATCCATAAGGTCATTGAGCATTTGCAGGCCCTTGTCGATGGTCTTAGCAAAGCTCTCCTCTTCCACGCGGATGAGCTTCAGAATCATATCGCGCTTTTCTTCCAGCTCGGGGTATGCATTGCGGTTCTCAGCAATCACAGTCTCGGCCACTTCGGAGAGGAAAGTGCGGTTGATGCCCAGCAGGCGGCCATGACGGGCAGCGCGGCGGAGCAGACGGCGGAGCACATAGCCTCTGCCCTCGTTGCTGGGCATGACGCCATCGCCAATCATGAAGGTGGTGCTGCGGATGTGGTCGGTAATCACGCGCAGGGAGATGTCCTTTTTCTTATCCGCGCCATAGGTGATGCCGGCAATCTGGCAGATGTGCTTCATGATATTCTGGACGGTATCCACCAGGAACAGGTTGTCCACGTTCTGCATGATGCAGGCCAGACGCTCCAAACCCATACCGGTATCGATGTTGGGGTGCTCCATGGGCGGGTAGTTGCCCTTTCCGTCGCTGTCGAACTGGCTGAACACCACATTCCAGAATTCTACATAGCGGTCACACTCGCAGCCGGGGCCGCAGTCGGGAGAACCGCATCCGTGCTCGGGGCCACGGTCAAAATAGATTTCGGAGCAGGGGCCGCAGGGGCCGGAGCCGTGCTCCCAGAAGTTGTCCTCTTTGCCCAGACGGACGATATGGGAGGGTTCTACGCCCACGTCCTTAGTCCAGATGTCGTATGCCTCATCGTCATCCAGATAGATGGTGACCCACAGGCGGTCAACAGGCATTTCCATAACCTTGGTGCAGAATTCCCAAGCCCACGGAATGGCTTCCTTCTTGAAGTAGTCGCCGAAGGAGAAGTTGCCCAGCATCTCAAAGAAGGTGCCGTGACGGTCGGTGATACCCACGTTCTCAATATCGCCGGTACGGATGCACTTCTGGCAGGTGGTGACGCGCTTACGGGGCGGGGTCACTTCGCCGGTGAAGAATTTCTTCATGGGCGCCATACCGGAGTTGATGAGCAGCAGGCTGTTGTCGTCTTTGGGAATCAGCGAATAGCTGGGCAGACGCAGGTGGCCTTTGCTCTCGAAGAAGGAAAGATATTTTTCCCGCAGTTCATTTAATCCTGTCCACTGCATGATGTGTTACGCTCCTTATTTTATATTTTATATTGAATTGAAAATACTTGATCAAAAGTCATCGAATATTCGACAGTTATTTGGCAGTCGCTCGGGCCGCGACGGGCCCCTACTTTCTTCCCAGAAGAAAGTAGGCAAAGACTGGCAAGGGGCTCCGCCCCCTTGACCCCTAGCTTACTCCATGACACGCCTAGTGAACGCTTTGCGTTCAACGGCGGTCAGGCTAGATTCATTGACAGGAGAGCAGCTCCCCTGCTACCTATCCAAAATTATACTATATTTTCCTTAGCCGATATAGGCCTTTAACAGCTTCAGCGTGTTCTCCGCGCCGTCCACATGGGAACGCTCATACCCGTGGGAGGCATAAACGCCTACGCCGATGAGTCCGTGGCGCACGTCATAGCCTGCCTGCAGAGCAGCTTCGGCATCGGAACCATAATGTGGATACACATCCACCGCATAATCAATCTCGTTTTCCTTTGCAGCCTTTACCAAAGCGGTAGTGACGGAATCGTCATAGGGCCCGCCGGAATCCTTGGCGCAGATGGAGACCTGCCGCTCCGTGCACCGCAGGCCGTCGCCTACACAGCCCATATCCACGCTGAGGACTTCGGTCACATCTTCGGGCACGGAACCGGCCGCGCCATGACCAACCTCCTCATATACAGTAAAATGGAGATACACCTTGCGCCCCGGTACTTTGCCGGAATCCTTAAGGGACTTAGCGTAGGTGAGCAGAATCGCCGCACTGAGCTTATCATCCAGAAAGCGGCTCTTGATATAGCCGCTTTCTGTAATCACCGTACGGGGGTCAAAGCACACAAAATCACCGATCTCGATGCCCAGCTTCCGGGTCTCCTCTTCGTTGGTGGTGTTCTCGTCGATGACCACTTCCATCTCCTCAAATTTGCGAGCCTTGCTACCGTAATCGCCGTTAACATGGATGGAGGCGTTATTCAGTTGAAGCGTACCGGAATATTCCCCATCGAATCGGGTGAGGATGACGCAGTTCTCCGCCTCGCAGTTTTCCGGCCGCAAGTCTCCTACCGGAGACAGCACCAGCCGGCCGTTCCCCTTGATAGAGGCAACAACTGCACCCAGCGTATCCACGTGTGCCATAGCAAACAGGGGGTTCCCCTCGCCGCCTAAACACACCACAACGCCGCCCTTACGGGTCTTTTTCGGCTCATGGCCCAGCGCGGTCAGCTCCTTCATGAGATAATCCGCTGCCTTATCGGTTTTTCCGGAAGGGCTATGAATGGCACAGAGGGCTTTCAGCTGTTCCATACAATATGTCATTTCCTGATTCAAACCTGTTCCTTCCTTTCCAGGGCGTTTCTGAAAACTAAGAAATTGACGAATTTTCCACAAGCAACCGACAGATACAAGGCAAAAAACGCAGGAATCCTTTCCGGATTCCGAGTATTTTTAACGCAGTAGCTGGCGTTGATTGTCGGAAAAGGCTATAATTTCGACTTTTCAGATAGCCCCTGCAAAATAAATAAGGGCCCCCGTCCGCATGGGACGGGAACCCCCGTGGTACCACCCAAATTGCGATTTTACAAATCGCCACTTTTCTGCCTGTAACGAAGGCATACGCCTTTACTCCTCGCAAAGGGGCGCTCCAAAATGGAACATGAAGG
Source organism: uncultured Clostridia bacterium (assembly GCA_944380795.1). Lineage (GTDB taxonomy): Bacteria > Bacillota > Clostridia > Oscillospirales > Acutalibacteraceae > Heritagella_A. The sequence goes on from CALWIS010000152.1 coordinate 3,546, forward strand.
GCCGGCATCGCTGCGTTTTACCAGCGGCCTTTCAGCCGGTTTTCACCGGGCCGCCTCTCTGTGGGAACGCTACGCGCCTCTTTTCAGCGCCAGATACAATAGAATTATACTGCCCGGTTTTCCTGTTGTCAAGGGAAACCTCCCGCTTTGTCACAACCTCCGAAAAGCCAGAGCAAAAAGGCACTGGAAACACAGCAGGATTTCCCTTTTTCTTGCAAAACTCCCCCACAGCGTGTATAATGCGGGAAGAAGTATTACGGCTGATCTTGGAGGGATGGATATGAAATTTACGGGAAATATGCTTCGCCTGTATGCGGTGACTGACCGCTCTTGGCTGAAACCCGGCGAGACTCTGATGCAGCAGGTAGAACAAGCGCTGCTGGGCGGTGTGACCATGGTGCAGCTGCGGGAAAAGGAGCTTTCCCGGGAGCTTTTTTTACAAGAAGCCAAAGAACTGCTGCCCCTTTGTCACCGGTTCGGCGTCCCCCTGATTATCAACGATGACGCACAGCTGGCGCTGGAAGCCGGAGCGGATGGGGTACATATTGGACAGGACGACATGGCCTATGAGCAGGCTCGGGCACTGCTAGGGCCCGAAAAAATCATCGGCGTCAGTGCTCACAATCCACGGGAAGCTTTGGCGGCGCAGGAGGCCGGAGCGGATTATCTGGGCTGTGGCGCGGTGTTCGGCTCCACTACCAAGGACGGGGTACAGACCCTCACTCCGGCAGGGCTAAAAGCCATCTGCTCCACGGTACGGGTACCGGTGGTGGCCATTGGCGGCATCAATGAGCGGAACCTTTCCCAGCTGAAAGGCTGCGGGGCTTACGGCGCGGCGGTGATATCCGCAATTTTTGCCAAAGAGGACAAGCAGACCGCGGCCCGGGAACTGGCGGCACTGGCCAAAGAGGTATTCCTCCCCCGCTCCCACGGCATGAAAACCGCTCTCACCATCGCTGGTTCCGATTCCAGCGGCGGCGCAGGTATTCAGGCAGACATGAAAACCATGATGGCTCACGGGGTATATGCCATGAGCGCCATTACCGCCCTCACCGCCCAGAACACTACTGGCGTATCTGGTATTTTAGAATCCACCCCCGAATTTTTGGAGCAGCAGCTTCACTGTGTGTTTACCGATATCTTCCCCGACGCCGTGAAGATCGGCATGGTGAGCAGTGCGCCCTTAATCCGCACCATCGCCCACTCCTTGAAAGAATACGGCGCGCGGAACATTGTCCTTGACCCGGTGATGGTCTCCACCAGTGGGAGCCGCCTGCTGGCAGAGGATGCAGCAACCGCCCTCCTTACCGAACTGGCACCGCTGGCGGACATCCTCACCCCCAATATTCCCGAAGCGGAGGTGCTCAGCGGACTTACCATACGCAGTAAGTCCGACATGGAACAGGCGGCAAAGGCCATTGCCGGGCAGTACGGCGGAACGATCCTCCTAAAGGGAGGACATCTGGCGGAGACTGCCGACGATCTGCTGTACACAGGCGGAAAGGCTCACTGGTTCTCCGGGCGGCGCATTGACAACCCCAACACCCACGGCACCGGCTGTACCCTTTCCAGCGCCATTGCCAGCAATCTGGCTTTGGGATTTTCGCTGGAAGAAAGTGTGGCGCGGGCCAAAGCCTATGTGGCAGGGGCTTTAGAGGACGGCCTTGACCTTGGCCACGGCAGCGGCCCCTTAAACCACGGATACCGAATTGGATAAAAGAAATGGCTCCTGCAAGGGATTTCCCTTTGCAGGAGCCTGTTTTTTATTCGTGCCCAGAGGAGGAATGCTTGCCCCATTGGTAACCATTGCCATTGCCTGTTCCTGTTCCATTGCCATTTCCAGTGCCGCTGCCGTGTCCATTTTCTTCCCCATGATGAGAGGAAGAATCAGAGGAAGCGGAAGAAGAGGAAAGGGAAGATTCGGAAGAATTACTGGTGGTTTCTTCCGTACTGGAATCCGGAGCGTTTTCCAATAGATCCATCAATTCCCGCATAGTGAGGTTTTGACATTCTTCCGGCGTAATTTCTACCCCAGCCTGCTGCAACTCCACATACATCCGGTATCTTCCCATGGAAAGCCCCAACTCATGGGCATCGTGCACCTCCTCTGTACCGGCAGAGGCACAGGTGCCGTGGTGGAGGATGTACCCTTGACAGCTCTCAATGCCCGCCGTCAATTCCTCCTCTTTATCGGAAGAAACAGTAAACATCAGTTTCGCTCCTTCTTTTGCCAGACATTGCTCCATTTGACTGTCCTGCAAAAGAGCGTCCACCGCCTCGGTATAGGGCATATTATAGAGATCCACTTCCTGGGCAATCACCTCGCCGTTATCATTATAGCCGTTCCAGGCAATCACCCGGTCAAAGAGGTTTAATTCCAGTTCCACCGAAGGGTTGACATCAATGCTGATATAAGACACCGGCGTGGTGTAAACACCGTAAAAAATGATTCCAGCCACCAGCACCACCAAAGCGGCGCAGGCAGCGGCATACACCCGAAACCGGTTGACCGTACCGGTTTTGCGTACTGCCTGGGCGTGGAGGAACTCCACCGTTTTCTCTTTTAATTCTGGTTCAGCCTGAACCGACGAAAAAGCTTTTTGGATACGGTTCATTCCCAATCACCTCCCAGAGACTGGCGAAGGAGCTCCCGTCCTCTGGCCAGCCAGGTGTATACCGTGTTTTCCTTTTTTTGCAGAATTTTACCGATCTCCGCTGCCGAGTACCCTTCATAATAATGGAGGTAGACAGCATCTTTATATTTGACAGGGAGCGATAGCACCGCCTGTAGGACCTCTCGGTCCTCATCTGTGGAAGAAAGCTCCTCCGCCATTTCCAGCGGCACTGAGGATTTGCGAAAAAAGCTTCGCAGCAAGTCACGACAGGCATTGACCGTCACCCGGACCAGCCAAGCCTTTTCATGTTCCTCGCTGTCAAAAGGGCTGTCGTGAAGTAAGTACTTCAAAAAAACAGTTTGGAATACATCCTCAGTATCCTGCTTGTTTTTTAAGTGGAGGACGCAGATCCGGCGCACCATATCTCCATATGTATCCACCGCCCGGGTGGCTTCCTCTTCTGTTTTCATTTCCCCTGGCCCCTTACTTTTCTTTGGTTTTACACTTCCTGCATATTACACTTTCTGGCCGTTTTGCTTATTGCCGATTGCAGCGTCCATTACCTACACCGTTGCCCCCGCCATTTCCACGACCATACTGGCCTCCGGTTCCATCCTGATTGGGAATCCCATCACAATCGGGGTTCACAGGGCAGTTTTCATTAGGGCAGTTGGCGGCATTACCGCCATTGCCCGCGCCGTTGCCCGCACCATTTCCGCGGCCATACTGACCTCCGGTTCCATCCTGATTGGGGATTCCGTCACAATCGGGATTGACCGGACAGTTTTCTGCATTGGGGCAGTTAGCCGCATTACCGCCGTTGCCTGCGGCGCTGTTGTCTGCGCCATACTGATTCCCGGTGCCATCCTGATCCGGTACGCCGTCATCGTTGGGAGTAGCGTCTGTTCCAATGGTATCTGCGGATACAGCAGCGCCTGCGTTTGCTCCCTGATACTGGTTGCCAGTTCCATCCAAGTCCGGCACATCGTCATTGTTGGGAGTAACGTCCGTTTCGGCGGTATCTACGGATACAGCAGTACCTGCGTTTGCTCCCTGATACTGGTTTCCGGTTCCGTCCAAGTCCGGCACATCGTCATTATTGGGAGTGGTATCTGTTTCGGCGGTATCTACCGATACAGTCATATCTGCGCCAACACCCTGATACTGGTTCCCGGTACCGTCCCGGTCGGGAATCCCATCGCAGCCTTGGAGCGCTGCTTTTTCTGCCAATACAGTACATTGATTGGAAAGGGGCTGCTGGGTGTTATCCGCTGCTGCCGAAACCGAAACAGCTCCTGCTGCCAGAATTGCCATAGCCAATACTGCGATCATCCATTTTTTCATATTGATTACCTCCTGTATTTCGTTTGTGTTTTGGGCTTCTATTAGTCCATATGATCCAGGAAGGCAAATCCTTTCAAGCTTTTTAAAAAATTTTTCAATTATTTTTCGCCGCTCATCCAGCTGCCCAATTCCTCCAGCCATTCCAGCACCATAAATCGGACTTCATACCCATCCCCCTGCACGATTTCCAACTCGCCGTCAGTGAGCACATCTTCCAGTTCTGCTGGATCCTCTGCCGCGGGAAGGCAAAGGGAAGGAAACAGCACGCACCACCAGTTGTGGCCTTCTGCCTCTCCAATTTTCACCTGCAACGCCTGATACGTCCCAGCCGGAAGGGTCACATCCCCATACACCCGGGTATTAAAGGGCACCTGTGCCAGTTCCATGGTCACCGGGTAGGCATAACCCTGCTTTTTCACCTCGTCCTGGGCGGCTTTCGTCAAAGCGGGGATGGCCTCCTTCACCCGGCTTTCCGCCTCCTCCAACGTCTGCACACC
>CALWIS010000153.1 GCA_944380795.1 uncultured Clostridia bacterium
AGTGGAACCCAGATTGGACTGGATGCGCATGCTCTCCTCCGGCCCCATAAAGATTTTATGGCCGTCAATATGGGAGGCAAACGTCACGCCCTCTTCTTTAATATTGCGCAGCTTAGCTAGGGAAAACACCTGGAATCCGCCGCTGTCGGTGAGGATTGGCCCCTCCCACCGAGTCATGGTATGCAATCCCCCTAGTTTTTTTACCACCTCATCCCCGGGACGCAGGTGCAGGTGATAGGTATTACAGAGCTGCACCTGGCAATGGACGTCTTTTAAATCCAGCGCCGAAACAGCGCCTTTAATGGCGCCGCAGGTGGCAACATTCATAAAGGCGGGCATCTGGATGGTCCCATGGACGGTGGTAAATTCCCCGCGACGGGCCGCGCCCTCCTGTTTTATCAGTCGATACATATCGATTTCCTTTCTTACACTTCTTCCCTTTTTTCTGGCAGAGACGGGGTGACATACAGCGTTTTATACTGCACATAGATCACCATCCCAGGTTTGGCGCCCTGGGGCTTATTTACATGGCGCACCTGGGTATAATCCACTGGCACCTGGGAGGAATCTTTTCCCCTGCTGTGCCAGGCAGCAATACAGGCGGCCTCCAGCAAGGCAGTTTCGGTAGGCTCCCTTCCCTGTGTTACCAGAATCGTATGGGAGCCAGGAATATTTTTTGTATGGAACCAGATGTCGTTGTTGTTGGCCTGTTTCAAGGTCAGTTTATCGTTCTGGCGGTTATTCCGGCCCACCAACACCGTAAAGCCGTCACTGGTGGTAAACTCCAACGGAGCTGCCGATTGAGCGGTTTTTTGCTTGCCTTTACTGCGAAGCATTCGAATATATCCCTGTTCCATCAGCTCTTGCCGGATTTCTGAAAGGTCTTTTTCGGTTTCCGCGCGGCCCAACTCATCCAGCACAGAATCCAGATATTCCACTTCCTGCTGGGCAAAGGTAATCTGTTCCGTCAGCTTTTCCTCTGCTACCTTGGCCTTCCGGTATTTTTTATAATACCGCTGGGCATTTTGGTTAGCTGTTAGGGCTGGGTCCAGGGGAATCACAATCTCCGGCATCCCCTCTTCATAAAAGTTTTCCAAGGTAACAGAAGAAGCCCCTTTTTCCATGCGATACAGGTTAGCGCTAAGAAGATCGCCATAGATCCGAAGCTGGTCGCGCTCTGCACACTGGCTCAGCTCCCCCTGTTGAATGGCGATTTTTCGAGTCAATCGTTCCGAAGCGGTGGTGATGACCCGCAGCAGGTCGGCTTCCCGCACCCGCATCCGCTCTACCCGGTCACGCTCGGAATAGAAGTCATCCAATAGCTGAGAGAAGGTCTGCGCTGTGCGCACCAGCGCAGAAGTGCCGTATTGGGTGATATTCATAAAGGAAATGTCCATAGGCTTGTGCTGAGCCAGGTTGACTACCATATGCGGGGTAGCGGAAACGTCCCGAGCGGTCTGCTGTAACTGTCCCAGGAAAAACACTAGCCGTTCCCGCTGACTGGAGGTAAGCTGCTTACAGAACATATCCTCCCCTCTCCCCACAAGCTGCTGAACTTCCCGGCAGACCACCGGAGAAACTCCCTGCAAGACCGATAGCAATCCCTTAGAAAGTTCGCTGTCTCCTGGGCGATTTTCCAGCCGTTCCAATACTTCGGAAACATCTGTTTCCAGTAAATTCAGCTTATCCTGTGCTGGGGGCAGATGATAGGTCACGCCTGGTAAAATCAGGCGCTCAGAGCTCATCTCTGCATCTACGCGTTTAAGAGCATCCAGCACCTTTCCGTTTTCATCCACAAAAATCACATTGCTGTAGCGACCCATGATCTCCACAACGAGTTCCAGCCGTACATGGTCTCCCAGTTCATTTACCGCGTCAAAAGCAAAACGCAGCAGCCGTTCCAGTCCCGGCTGTTCCACCGAAAGGAGCCGGGCTCCCGTCAAACGCTTGCGCAGTAGCATACACAACATCGGCGGCTGCATGGGGTTTTCCGGCAGACACCGGGTAAAATGGGCGCGGGCACTGTTTACCCGCGCCGAAAGCAGCAGGTGAAACCGGTCCCCCCGGGTACGGAATGTAACGATAAGCTCATCCCGGCTGGGTTGATAAATTTTATCCACACGGGCATCCACTGCCCGCTGAGAAATTTCCTTCTGCAAATGATGCAGAAAAATGCCGTCTAAGGCCATGATGATTCCTCCCTTTCCGGGATATAGTCGATCAGCAGGATTCTTCCGGCGCAGTGTTGGCTTCTGCGATCAGCCATTGCACCTGTGGGAAAGCTGCTGCCAGTTTCTTCGCCAGCACCGGCAAAACCACGGTTTCTGTGTAGAAATGTCCGCCCTCCACCAATGTAGCCCCCAACTCCCGGGCCAACAAAAACTGATGGTGTTTTACTTCCCCAGTTACAAAAGCGTCGGCACCAGCATCAAGAGCGGGCTCCAAATAGTCCGCACCGGCACCGCTGCAAATTCCCACCGTCTTTACGTTGTGACTTCCCGGCACAAAACGTACAGCGCCGCAATGAAGAACTTCTTTTACGTAACGGGCAAAAGCGACGGGTTCCATAGCTTCAGGCAGTTCTCCCACCATAGCTTCAAATCCGGAGCCGTGGGGGCAGATTCCTTGGCAGTTTTCCATCCCCAGCACCTGTGAGAGAGCGTCATTGACCCCGCCGTCGGGAGCCATGTCTAAATTGGTGTGGGCGCAGATAGCCGAAAGATCGTGTTGTGCCAACAACCACGGGACACTACCCCGCTTGATTTTTCGCAAGGGAGCAAAGATCACCGGGTGATGGCTGACAATGAGCCGCGCACCTTTTTGCACCGCTTCTTCCACCACCGGAGCCGTAATATCCAATGCCAGCACGGCAGTTTCCACAGACTGTTGGCCGTCCCCTACTAATAGGCCCGTGTTGTCAAAATCCAGAGCCTCGGCAAAAGGGGCAAAGCCGTTGATAAACGCAAAAACATCCTGTACCGTGGTCATCAAGATTCCTCCGTTTCTATGCCTGCCAGGTTTCCTAGCTCCAACAACAGGCGGCGGAGCTCCTCTGCGCCGGCTTCCTCCTGACGATGCAGACAGCCCTGCAATTTCTTTTGCAGCCGCTGCATCACCTTTTGTATGTACTCCTGTTCTTCTTCGGTTTTCCCGGTGAGCAGGCCGATATAGGGGTACAATTCCCCGACAAGCTTTTGGGCCTGTTCCGGACAAAACGCTGCCAGCATTACCGAATAGATTTTCCCCTCGCTGCGGACACATTCTTCCCGAAGCAAAGCAAAGCCATGCTCCCGCAGCCAAAGGCGCAGTTCTTTTGCCGTAGTCATGGGCTGCAAAATCAAATGCTTTTTTTCGTCCTGAAGCCAAGGGGCCTGCTGGAGAATATCCGCCATCAGCTCGCCGCCCATCCCGGCAATCACAATATCATCGGCATCATCAGGCTCCAGCGCTGTTAAACCGCTGGAAAGAGAAAGCCGGATTTTCCCCTCCATACCATAACGAGTAACATTTTCTCGGGCTCTTTCCAAAGGCCCCTCCCGCACATCCACTGCTATCGCACTGGGGCAGATTCCTTTGGATACCAGCCACACCGGCAGATAGGCATGGTCGGTTCCGATATCCGCTAACCGGAATTTGGGCCGGACAAAATCAGCACAAAGCTGTAGGCGGGGGTCCAGTTGAAACATTCTCATTGCAAAAGCCCTTTCCATCAAGGATTTTTAAAAGGAAACGAAAAAATGCCCGGCAGACAGGCTCCATACCGGGATCAATCTACCGGAAGGTAGCTGTCTGCCAGGCGCAGCCGTATGAGAACAAACGGCAGATTACTTGTTTTCGATATGAGCGTTCAGCTTTGCTACCAGCTCATCTGCGTTCACGCCATGAACCAGGCAGGCCTGCTCCAAGGTCTCACCCCGGGCAGAAGGGCAGCCCAGACAGTGCATCCCCATCTCCAGGAAGAAGGGTGCCGTGGTGCGGTCAATATCCAGAATATCGCCGATAATGGTATCCTTAGTAATCTTGGCCATTTATAAATTCCTCCGTTTCCATTTAGTGGTATAAAAGTAGCATACCCAAAAGGGCAAAATTTAGCCAGAAAAATTCGGCAAAACAGCCCCTCTCACAACTTGGGTGAAAGGGGCTGAAAAGCAGCAAATGAAGAAATTATTCCTCGGAAGCCTCCGCAGCTTCAGCCTCTTCCCCTTCGGCAGCAGCACGAATGGAGAGGGAAACACGCTTCTTGTCAAAGTCGATCTCGGTGATCTTTACCTTCACCACATCGCCGATCTTGAGAACATCCTGAGGCTTCTCAATGCGGTGGTCAGCAATCTGGGAGATATGAATCAGGCCGTCGATGCCGGGGATGATCCGAGCAAATGCACCAAAGGTGGTCATGCCCACAACAGTGACATCGCAGATGGTGCCCACGGGATATTCACGCTCCAGGATATTCCAGGGGTTGTCCTCAGAACGCTTGTAGCCCAGAGAGATCTTGCCCTTCTCGCGATCCAAGCCCTTAATATACACCTTTACAGTGTCGCCTACATTCACAACCTCGGAGGGGTGCTTAATGCGAGTCCAGGACAGTTCGGAGATGTGGATCATGCCGTCGATGCCGCCCAGGTCTACAAATGCGCCATAAGCGGTCAGGGACTTCACAACGCCGGTGTACTCCTTGCCCTCTTCTGCGGTCTCCCAGAACTTCTCAGCCTCTGCCTTGCGCAGATCCTTGAGAACGGAACGGATGGAGCCCACAGCACGACGGCGGGAGCGGTTGACCTCGATGATACGGAACTGTACTTCCTTCTTCAGCAGGTCGTCCAGGCTGTCTCCGCGGGAAGCGGTAGCCTGAGAAGCAGGGATGAACACGCGGATGCCGTTGGTAACAGCGATCACGCCGCCCTTAATGACCTCGGTGACAACACCGGTGAGCACTTCCTGGCTCTCTTCGGCAGCAGCAACAGCTTCCCAGCCCTTAATGCTGTCGAAACGCTTCTTGGAAAGCATGATGGTGCCTTCCTGATCGTTGGTGCGCATGATCAAAAGATCCATCTCATCACCGATCTTCACCACGTCTTCCGGCTTCACATTGGGGTCAGCGGAAAGCTCAGAAGCGGGAACAAAGCCAGCCTGCTTGCGGCCTACGTCAACGTACACCTCGTTCGGGGTAATACCGACAACAACACCGTGAACCTTCTCATCTGTATTAAAACTCTTGAGAGATTCTTCAAGCATCTCCGCAAAGTTAGATTCGGTTACCTCCGTAGAATTTTGAACAGCGCCTTCATTGATTTCTGTCATGGTAACAAGTACCTCCTTTATAATGCTTGCAGGTGTTGAAGCACCCGCAGTAATGCCGATTTTGGTTGTCCTGTCAAGAGAGACAGATTGTTCACGCAACAGGGCACGCAACTCAGCAGCAGTTTCCACCAGAAGAGTCTGGCAGAAAGGCTGGCATACTTCCTGTAATTTCGCCGTGTTGGAACTTTGCTTTCCACCAATGACGATCATTAAGTCAGATGCCTTAGCCAACGCAATCGCTTCAGTCTGTCTTTGAGCGGTCGCATTACATATTGTACCAAAAACTGAAGCGTTTGTATATACCTTTTCGATGATTTCCAAACAATTTTCCCATTCTTGCCCATTAAAAGTTGTTTGAGAAACCACAGAAATCGGCAAATTGCACAATTCTTTGTGCTCTTTTATAATTTCTTTTAACTCCGCCTGATTGGCAAATACATAACATGGCCCTGTACAGTGGCCAATAATACCGCAAACCTCAGGATGCTGCCGATCACCTGCAATAAGCACTGTCTGTCCCTCTGCACCAGCCTCCCGCACAATGGAGTGGATTTTTGCCACAAAAGGACAGGTAGCGTCGGCACATTGCGCCCCACATTTTTGGATACGATCCATCATAGATTGGGACACGCCATGGGAACGCACCACCACAGTGCCGCTTGATGGAACCTCTTCGGGTCCTTCTACGATCTGTACACCTCTGGCGGACAATTCATTTACCAGTTGGGGGTTATGTATAATTGGGCCCAGAGTGTATACCTGTTTGCCTTCATCCAGTAAACGGTACACCATCTCCACCGCCCGATTTACGCCAAAACAAAAGCCGGCGCTTTTTGCTACTTTTACACTCACTCTTTTCCCCCCGGCAGACGGCCAGCAGAATTCTTTTTGTTTTGCAGAAGGAGCAGATCTCTTTCCCGAAGTTGGGCAATTTGCTCCATTACATGCCGGGCTGCTTTCCGATAAGAAGAAACATTGCCTTCTTCAATCCCCAATTCTTCCGGCTGAATGAGTTTCCCGCAGGAAATAGCCAGTTTTTGGAACGAAGATGGGACCTTTCCCCCTGGAGCCGTAATACACATGGGTAAAATTGGGGAATGTGTCTCATAAGCCAGCATCACTGCACCGGTTTTAGGTTTTAAAAGCTGACCGGTACGAGAACGGGTACCCTCAATAAAAATACCAACTACCTGTTCTTTATTAAGTAGTTGTTTGGCAGAAGCCATTGCATCCACATCCCCCTGTCCTCTGTGCACAGGGAAAGCTCCCAAAGAACCGATAATGCCTCCCACAAATTTGTTGTCAAATAGTTCTGCCTTGGCCATATAATAGACTTGCCGTTTGTGTACCATAGAGACCAAAATAGGGTCCCGCATTGTCACATGATTACAGCAGATAATGACCCGGCCGTTTTTAGGCATTTCCTCTCGGCCCTGCACGATCAGTGGGTTGGTGATCCGAAATATTGGAGGAACAACCACCTTTCCAAATCGATACAATGGTGTTTGTTTCATACTGCATCCCCGTTTCCTGCCAATCCGCCAAAAATATGGCAGTTAGTGCATAATAATACAAGCGAAAATTGATTTCGCCGGTATTTATTATTATATACCAGTTTACCCGGGAAAATCAACGGAGTCATTTGGTAATTTTTTGTAAACAATTGTGAGAATTCTTTCGACAGCCTCCTCTAGGCCGCAATCACTGGTATCCACGATCTCCGCATCCGCAGCGGGAACAAGCGGAGCAATCTCCCGATGGGAATCCTGATAATCACGCTGTTGAATATCTGCGAGGATTTCGTCATAAGAAACCTTCTGCCCTTTTTGCTCTAATTCCAAGCAGCGGCGGCGGGCTCGCTCTTCCGCAGAGGCGGTGAGAAAGATCTTTACCTGAGCATGGGGCAACACAACCGTACCAATGTCTCGTCCATCCATAAGCACATTATATTTTTCGGCCATGGACACCTGTAAATCGAATAGGAATGACCGTACCTCCGGAATGGAAGAAAAAGCGGAAGCCGCCATGGAAATCTGCGGGGTACGAATCTTATCGGAAACATCCTCTTCTCCTAAAAATACATGCTGCCCATCCGGCAGAAATTTGAGTTCCACGGTGATTTCCTTTAAAGCCGCTTCTACCGCTTTTACATCTTGGGCAGAAATTCCATGTTCTGTCATGTAAAGCCCAACTGTACGGTATAAAGCTCCCGTATCCACATAAATAAATCCTAATTTTTTAGCAGCTAACTTTGCAGCGCTGCTTTTTCCGGCGCCAGCCGGTCCGTCAATGGCAATGGCAAACATTGTATCCATCCTTTCTATCATTGCTTTTTATTTATTCGATTTTCTGGGATATCCAGCTTTCAGCAGCCAGATACCCAGTGGAAAATGCGATCTGCAAATTAAATCCGCCGGTATAAGCATCTACATCCAAAACCTCTCCAGCAAAATACAACCCATGAACCCGCTTGGATTCCATAGTTTTTGGATTTACCTCCCGCACTGATACACCGCCGGAAGTAACGATGGCCTCTTCAATAGGCCGGAATCCCTTTACATAAAAGCATAAGTTTCGCAGTACAGCAGCCAGATCTCCCCTCTGTGCTCTGGTGATCTGGTTGCATTTTTGCGTCCCGGGAATTCCAGAACGTTCCATCACAATAGGAATCATCTTTTTGGGGAGCAGAGCTCCCAGAGAATTGGAAAAATCTCGGTTTTTATTTTCCAGAAAATCCCTTTGTAAGCGTAAGTCCAGCTGTTCCGGAGAAAGTCCCGGCTTCAAATTGATGGAAATCTCATAACGGCCCGGCTGCATTTCTCGCATATGGGCGCTGGCACTGAGAATCACTGGGCCGGAAATGCCAAAATGGGTGAAGAGTAATTCTCCAAAATCTTCATAGATAACTTTCTTTTTTGCCGTATCCTGCACCTGAATCGCGCAATTCCGCAAAGAAAGGCCCTGCATCCGGGCGCATTCTTCCTGCTCTTCCATGCAAAGTGCCACCAGAGACGGGCGAAGCGGCGTGATGGTGTGCCCCAGCTTAGCCGCCAAACGCGCTCCATCTCCGTTGGAGCCGGTGCCCGGATAGGAGGAGCCGCCACAGGCAATCAAAACCAGATCTGCCAAGTATTCTTCCCCATCTGCAGTGCGGATACCCCGGACTTGTTCTCCATCATGTAATATAGCAGAAACTGGAGTGTTAAACAAAAAGGTTACCCCTGCATTTCGATTAAAGCGCACCAATGCTTCCACAATGTCCTGCGCCCGATCCGATACTGGAAATACCCGGTTTCCTCGTTCCGTTTTCAGCGGAACCCCCAGATTTTCAAAAAAGGCCATGGTATCCTCTGGCGAAAAGCGAGAAAGCGCTCCATACAGAAAGCGACCGTTGGTGGGGATGGCGGAGATCACCTCTTGCCAAGGACAATGATTTGTCACATTACAGCGGCCTTTTCCGGTAATGGCCAGCTTTTTTCCGGGATGTTCTTTTTTCTCTACCAAAAGTACTTGCATTCCCTGTTGGGCGGCCATTCCTGCTGCCATCATCCCAGCAGGGCCAGCCCCTATTATAATTGCATCAAATTTTTTCCCTTTATTCACGTTTCTTCTTCGTCCACCTTTTCATACACACCGTATCGATCCCAAATTTCCTCCAAACGGCGAAGATTTTCCCCTACTACCTCTTTTTTCTTAATGGCAATTGTAACGATAAAGGCATTGATCAGACTCAACGGCGCCACCAAAGAATCTACAAAAGAGGCCATATCGCTTCTGGCTCGAAGAACGTATTGGGCAGCTTCTGCCAAAGGAGAAAGAGGGCTGTCGGTAATAGCGATCACTTTTGCTTTACGGTCAGAGGCCAAATGCAAGGCCTTTACTACCTTTTTGGAATATCTGGGGAAACTGATTCCGATCACTGCATCTTCCGGCCCAACATTGACCATCTGTTCAAAAATTTCCGCCTCGCTGGTACAATTCACCAACTGCACATTTTCAAAAATCAGATTAAAATAGTAGGACATAAAGGTAGCCAGTGCGTGGGAGCTCCGGGCCCCTAAAATATACACCTTGCGGATATTTGCCATAGCATCCACTGCCCGATAAAATTCATCGTGGGAGGTTTCTTCCATAGTACGGCGGATAATATCAATATCCTGATTTAATACAGCGCCCAACAGCTGGGAAGGCTCCAAATTTTGGGAAGTGATCTCCAACCGCTGCACACTGGTGAGACGGCTGCGGATCATTTCCTGCATAGCTTTTTGCAGCTCTGGGTATCCAGAATACCCAATTTCGGTAGCAAAGCGTACAACAGTGGATTCACTCACCCCAACAGTGGCACCCAACTTAGAAGCAGTCATAAAGGCTACTTTATCGTAATGCTCCTCAATATATTTTGCAATTCGCTTTTGCCCTTTGGAAAAGCCAGGCATTTTTTCATGAATCCGCGCGACCAGCTGGATATTCATGTCATTCATCCCCAATCTGTCTTTATAATAATCATAGAATGATTAAAGCATATCAATCCACTTTCAATAGTATCCTGTAAATCCAAAAAAATCAAGACCTATCGAGGAATTTCGGAAGAAAAATGCAAGAAAGTATGTAGCTCTATTCATTTTTAGGAAAGACAATAAAAAAGCAGGGACTTCATAAAAGACCCTGCTCAAAATTATTTTTTTCCTCCAACCAACTTTGCAATGTGAGGATGAAGACGATTCCAGTACTGCACCACTAAACCGCTTAAAAGTAAATCATACACAATAAATAGGCCGTTAGCTCCTGCGAAAATTGCAATAGGCAATATATGCAAAGATAAAAAGCCATTGCTTATTGGCAACCGGAGCACAAACATCACTAATGTCAAATCCAATACTACGGCAGCATTTAGTGTGAAAAGTTTTAAAATCCAAGCCAACACTCGAGAATGGGCTGAACGTTCGATGCAGGCCTTCAATGTGGGATAATACCCTAAAAATAAAACATACACCAAAAAGGCCTTTTTATCTGATAGCAGGAAAAAGGCGAGGATCGAGCAAATTCCAAAAACTGCCCAACTCCAACGAATCCCTATTTCCATCACTACAACCATCAAAACTACACCTGCTAAAGCAGGCAGAGCCAATGTTGCATTGGGAAAAAAGTTGGTGAGCAGCAGTAGCACAATTTGAATAGCAGCTGCGGCTCCACAAAAAGCAACCTGTATGGTGCGCTTCATTGTCATACCGCCTCCCGTCAACAACAGGAGATAAGATCGCCGCCCATACATTCACAGCAGCAATCAGCGCATATCAACGTGGAACAGGCATCACAGGCGTTACAACCACCTGTCCCCTGCATATTTGGATTATACCCGCCATAGCGGCCGCTTCTCTGATTAACCACTTGATTCATAGCTGCCCGGTACTCGGGATTCATGGGGTCCATCTGGCACGCTCTGGAAAAATGATTGGATGCTTCTTCCAGCCATCCCCGCTTATACAAAACAGTTCCTTTGAGAAAATACCATTCTGCATTTCGCCCATCCATAGGGACTCCGTTCAAAATCTGTTCTGCATCTGCGATCCTGCCATTCATAATCAGGTTCCGCACATCACTGAAACCGGAACTTTGATACCCATTATAGCCGCCGGTATATCCACCGGTAGAACGGTAAGGATTCTGCTGATACCCAGGATTAGCGTTTCCATTTCTGCGCTGCGCTACGATCGCATCATATGCCTCGTTGATTTCTTTCATCTTTTCGTTGGCAAACTCCGCAAGAGGGCTGTTGGCATAATTATCAGGATGATATTTTTTCGCTAACTCCCGATAAGCAGATTTGATCTCTTCATCAGTAGCAGAGGGGGATACTCCTAAAACCTTATATGGATCAGACATTCTTCTTCTCCTTTGTGTGCAAAAATAATATTTCACGCTGCATTTCCGGCAAGCCTTTTTCGACAATATTTTGTAAAATCGGCCCAAAACGGTTCCATTCCAACAAATAAAATGCCGGTAAGATTTGTGCCATTGTCCCGTTTAAAACACCGTTGCAGCTTTTTTCTGCTTCTATCTTGGCTTCCCCTTCCAAAGGGGTGTTGGCTTGTAAAGAAAGATACCCGATAAATGGATTGAAATTTCCTTTTTTTAAATCATCAGAAAGGTCGTCCGCCGCATCCATCAGATATATCCATCGGCCAAGAAAATAGCCAAACCGTTCCAAAATCAAGGCCCTTTTTTCATTCTCCGGTGATAATTCCCGAAGAACGCTGGCCAGTAACTGGGCTGTAGGATCAGCACAGGCATCCAGAGAGATACCAGGCTGTTTTTCAGCCAAGCTTTGTGCCTGTACATAAGATTCCACTAATTCTTCCAAACGTGGATAAGCCTTGGCTGCCTTTTTTCGGGAGCCTCTTCCCAATAGCCGAAGAAACCCTGCACCAATTTTGGCAGGCAGTTTGCCATCTGCTTGATC